>NZ_JAERWM010000029.1:0-114084 GCF_016918125.1 Aeromicrobium sp. YIM 150415
TGACTGCTGATGACGAGGGTGGTGTTCCGGCCGATACGTGTGTCACGGTTCCTGAGGGCACTGAGCCTGGTGACTATGAGGTCGTTGGTTCTGATGACAACGGCGCCGAGGTGACCGACACGATCACCATCGGAGCCACTGATGGTGGTGGCGACGACAACGGCGACGGTGGCGACAACGGCAGCGGTGGCGACAACGGCAGCGGTGGCGACAACGGCGGCTCCGATGGCAAGCGCACACTGCCGACCACCGGCTCGTCGACGGGAGTTCTGTTGGCCTTCCTCGCCGCTGCCCTGATCGCCAGTGGAGTCATCGCGCGGCGGAAGGCAGGTTCCATGGAAAGCTGACGACCGAGAGAACATTTCGACACGCGACTGAGGGCCGGCTCGTGCGAGCCGGCCCTCAGCCGCCGCCGACTGCTGAAGGCGACATCGCATGAAGAACAGAGCTTCGCTCGCTCTCACCGGAATCGTCACCGCGTTCACCATGGCTGCGTGCACCCTGCTCGGCTCCGACTCGGAGAGCGCGGATGCCGTGGAGGACGAGGCCGTGGTGAGCTGCGGCGACACCGCACACGCCATCTCCAGGACGTTATCGAGCGGGGTCACCTGGGCCATGTGCTGGGCCGTCGATCCCCAACAAGGGCTGGTACTCACCGATATCCACGTGTCCCCACCGGACGGCGAGCCCATCCAGGTCATGGAGTCGATGGCGATCGCCCAGCTCGAGGTGCCCTATGACACAGGCGAGCGCAGCACCTTCGATATCACCAGCGCTGGCTTCGGAGGCCGCAAGATGCACACGCTCACCGAAGCAGAGTGCACCGGAGACCACATCGCTGTCGCCGTCCCCGATATCGGGGACGGTTCCTACGGCAAGTCGCCCGAGCGGGAGGTTCTGTGCTCGGAGGTAGCGGAGGCTGGGCTCGCCTATCGCTCACACGACGGTGCCCGACTCACGGCTGATCGCAAGAACGACTGGCGCATATGGACGATCTCGAAGGTCGGCTGGTACGAGTACATCACCCAGTACACCTTCGGTGCCGACGGTTCCATCACACCCTCTCTCGGCGCGACCGGCGATCTCTCACCCGTCGACTACAGCGATGAGCGTCACGGCTGGGATGTCGGAGAGGAACACGAGTCAGAACACGCTGCCAATCACTCTCACAATGTCGTCTGGAAGATGCACTGGGCACTGGCGGGCGGTGGTGACGTCGCCGTCGAGCAGTTCGATGCCGAGCGCACCGGCCAGATCGGCCCCGAGGCGCCGATCCTGGACGCGCAGCTCGCTCCGATCGAGCGACCGGCGACGGCGGTTCAGGCGGATCGCCGCTGGTGGCGGGTGAGCAATCCGGCCGAGACCAACGACGACGGCCACCCCGTCTCCTATCAAATCGACGTCGGCAGCACCGATTCCTTCACCTTCACCCCCGATGAGCAGGAGCACGGACACGACGCCGGGTATGACATCGCGTTCACCAACTACGACGAGTGCCAGGTCTTCGCCAGCAAGAACCGGGGTGCGTGCGGTTCCGGCGTGCTCGACTATGTCGCCCAGTCGCACGATAAGGCTCTCGAGGATGTGGTCGCCTGGGTTGCCGTCGGCTATCACCACGTGCCCCGAGACGAGGATCAGTCCCCTATGGAACTCCACTGGCAGGGCTTCTCGATGACCCCACGGGATCTGACCGCCCAGCGTATGGATGTCCCCGACGGCCGCGGCGAGGTCAACGGCAAGCCCGACGACTACGACGGCCCCATCCCTGAGTGAACGCAGGGGGAGTCGCGCCCCCCGGCCGGTACGGTGCATCACATGGACCTGCGCACCGTGTTCTTCGGCGTGGTGATCGGACTCGCCGTCGGTCTTCCGCTGTGGGTCGCCACCGATATGGCGATCTTCCTGTTCGGCGGTCTCGCGGCCGGCGTCGGACTCAGCCTCGCGCTGACCTGGTCGCCGGACGATCACGACCGCGGCGAGCACTGAGCCCCATCGTCACCACCAGGTGTCGTCGAAGTCGACGACCACCTCGCCACCCTCGATCGAGATCGAGCCGTCGAGCGCGAACTCGATCTCCTCGGGATCGGGGTCGTCGTTGAAGAGGCCCGGATTGGGGCGGATCGTGATGACGGCGTCCTCGGCGCGGAAGCCGTCGAGCTCCAGCCTCTCGAAGTCCTCCGGCTGCGTGGTGACCGTCAGCTCGGCAAGGTCGTCGTCGCGCACGGCGGACGGGCAGACATCGTCCATATTGGTGGGCGGCGTGGCACACTGCTCGACCCTCGCGCGGACCTGTTCGAGCACCGCCTCCCGGAGACCGTCACTCGGCTCGGACTCCAGCATGGCGTCGGCACCGGCGCCGCCGGGAGTCGCCCGCAGCGTGACAGCCTCGGTGCTGACGTAATCGGACTCCGGCGCGCTGACCTCGTAGATGCCCGGGTAGGCATACAGCTCGGCGCCGTACTCGCTCGATCCGAAGAAGCCGGAGCTCTCGTCCAGTGTCACCTCGGCGTCGCCCACGAGAAGAGAGTCCTGGGCGTCGCTGCCCAGCGTGACCGGAACGAGCAACGGGTCATCGAGCGTCCAGGTATCGAGCACGCCGAAACGCTTCTCGCCGCCTCGCACCTCGAAGGTGTGCTCGAACCGTTCACCGTCGAGGGACAGCGAGGCGGTCACCGTGGCCGAGTCGCTCCCACGGTCGTCGACGCGCACCTCGCCGACCTCCAGCAGGGCCGCACCGCTCATCGCCGCGTCGCTCAACAGCACGCGCTCGTCGGAGGCGATGCCCGGATCGACCAGCTCGCCGGCGGCCTCGGCCTGGCCATCGGCCAGCAGCGCGAGGTAGTCCTCGACGGTGCCGGCCGGACTGCGCTGAGCGTTGACGATCGACAACGCGACGAAGAAACCGCCGACGAGCAGCACGAGCCCGGCGATCACACTGCCCGCTATGACCACGCGCCGCTTGGTGCGCGGATCCATCGGTGCGGGCCCCGTGACCGGTACCGGATCGGGGGTGGCGCCGTCCGAGAGGACGATGGTGGCCTCGGCGTCATCGGCCTCGTCGGTGCCGAGGGGCAGCACCGCGGTGGCCTCGGTGCCGTCATCGAGCGGAGCCTCGTCCGACGAGCCGGCCGGTGGTGGACCGTGCAGCCAGCGCGACGTGGCGGCCGATCCGGCGATCAGGGCCGTCAGGCGAGGGGAGAGAGCGTAGGCGACGGCGGGGGCGAACTCGGCGCCGGCTGAGACCAGTGCGGCCGCGATCGCGACGGTGAAGGGCGTCCACCAGGCCAGGCCGATGCCGATGTGGCCGAATCCGCCGGCCGACATCCGGATACCCGTCGCCAGCGCGGCCAGCAGGACCCAGACGAGCAGGGTGATCGCGGGCAGCTGCCAGGTCCGCGACCACACGGGCACGGACGACCGCTCGCGATGTATGCCCAGCCGTACCGCGCCGACGGCGAGCAGAATCACCGCCAGCAGAATGCACCACGCTCCGTGCCCGTCGGCGATGTCCCACGCCCAGCCGATCTCGGTGGAGGCGCCGGTCTCCGAGAGGGTCATCGCGCCCAGATGCGCCAGTGCGATGACCGCGGCGACCAGGTTGCCGAGCATGGGTGGGATCGCGAGCAGCGTGATCGCGTTGTCATCACGGACGAGGGCGATCGCCACCGCGACCACGGCGACGGGTCCGAACACGCTGAGCCACAGCGCGTGGAGGCGCACGGTCTCGCGCAGTGCGGTGGTCACCGGGTGGGGTGCGGCACCGACGGCCGCGCGCCGGCCGGTGGCGGCGCCGATGGCGACGACCAGGGCGGTCACGAGCCACGTCGTGAACCAGCGCGGACGCGCCGAGAACTGTCCGAAGAAGTCGAACTCGGCGGCGCCGACCGAGGCGAATGCGGTCAGGATCGTCAGTGCCGTGGCGGCCGTGACCGCCTCGACGACGGTGCGGGCGACGCGCCCGATCGCCGCGAGCCCGTGTTCCTCCGCCGTGCCGCGCCGGGTGAGCGCGTGCACGGCACCCCAGGTGGCGAGCAGGGTTCCGAGCGAGAACACCGTGACGCTGATCGTGGATCCGAGGATCCCCGCCGACACGCCGGCCCCGAGGGCCATGCCGGCGAAGGTCAGCACACCGCCGAAGACCGTGCCGGCCGAGGCGAGGTCGCCGGCCGGGGCGACGAGCGCGACCGTGTAGAGGACTCCCGAGAAGATGGCCGTGACGAGGACCGCGGCGGTCACGAGACCGAGACGGGTGAGGCCGGCGGGGGAACGCAGCCACGGCACCAGCGTGGCCAGGCTCGCCGCGCTCTCGGGACTCAGCACAGCGGAACTCTGGGAGGGCTGTGAGACCGGCGCGGACTCGGGCCGCGGGTCTTCGGAAGGCACATCAGTCATAGCGGACGTGACCCTACTAGAAATCGCCGACATGTCTCACTGTCCCGCTCGGCCCACGAGACTGTCGGCCCGAGCCGTTATCGTCGCGGACAGTGAAGCGACCATCTCCCCGAGGAGGAGGAAGACGGTGTCCGACTATGAGTTTTCGGCCGACCCCGGTCGTGTCGATCGTGCCCGTGTGCACGGCTGGCTGACCGAGCTCTCCTACTGGGCCAAGGGGCGTGACCGTGCCGTCACCGACGCGGCCTTCGACGGATCCCGGCTCTTCGGTCTCTATGAGGTCGGTACCGGTGAGCAGGCCGCGTTCTGTCGTGTGGTCACCGATGGCGCGACCTTCGCCTGGCTCGCCGATGTGTTCGTCGATCCCGACCGGCGTGGAGCGGGTCTGGGTCAACGGCTCGTCGCCGAGGTGCTGGCCGTGCTCGAACCGCTGCGGTTGCGCCGGGTCCTGCTCGCCACCGCCGACGCACAGGGACTCTACGCCCGGCACGGGTTCGGCGCGCTGCCCGATCCCGAGCGGTGGATGGTGCGTCCCAGCACGCCTGTCGCCTCGTCCGCGACGGTCGACTGAAAGGGTCCTCGCGCACACTGTTTCGCCGGGCTACCGGGGCGTCGCGACACCGCGGCGCTTGCTAGGTTGGAGGGCGACCGAATCTTCGAAGGGGAGTCCATGTCCAACCGCTTTGACGTCGTGGTGCTCGGTGCCGGCCCCGGCGGCTACGTGGCCGCGATCCGCGCCGCCCAGCTCGGCAAGTCCGTCGCGATCATCGAGAGCAAGTACTGGGGCGGCGTGTGCCTCAATGTCGGCTGCATCCCGTCCAAGGCGCTCCTTCGCAACGCCGAGCTCGCCAATATCGTCAACCATGAGGCAGACGTCTTCGGCATCAGCGGCGACGTCTCCTTCGACTTCGGCAAGGCCTTCAGCCGCAGCCGCGAGGTCGCGGAGGGGCGCGTCAAGGGCGTGCACTTCCTGATGAAGAAGAACAAGATCACCGAGTTCGACGGTCGCGGCACGTTCACCGGCCCCAACTCGATCGAGGTCGCCCTCAACGACGGCGGCACCGAGACCATCGAGTTCGACAACGCGATCGTCGCCACCGGCTCGCGCGTGCGGATGCTCCCCGGTGTCGAGAAGTCCGACAACGTGCTCACCTACGAAGAGCAGATCATGCGCGAGGATCTCCCCGGATCCATCGCGATCGTCGGCGCGGGTGCGATCGGCATGGAGTTCGCCTACGTGCTGCGCGCCTACGGCGTCGACGTCACCATCATCGAGTTCCTCGATCGCGCGCTGCCCAACGAGGATCCCGAGGTCTCCAAGGAGATCACCAAGGCCTACAAGAAGCTCGGTATCCCGATCCTCGCCTCCACCAAGGTCGAGGAGGTCACCGACAACGGCGACGACGTGACGGTCCGCTACTCGGGCAAGAAGGGCGAGGAGACCATCACGGTCGACCGTGTCCTGGTCTCGATCGGCTTCCAGCCCAATGTCGAGGGTGTCGGCCTCGACGCCGCCGGCGTCGAGCTCACCGACCGCGGCGCCATCGCGATCGACGAGCGGATGCGCACCAATGTGCCGCACATCTACGCGATCGGCGACGTCACCTCCAAGCTCATGCTGGCCCACGTCGCGGAAGCGCAGGGGGTCGTGGCGGCCGAGACGATCGGCGAGGCCGAGACGATGGAGCTCGGCGACTACCGGATGATGCCGCGCGCCACCTTCACCACGCCGCAGGTCGCCTCCTTCGGCCTCACCGAGGAGCAGGCCAAGGAGGAGGGCCACGACATCGTCGTCGCCAAGTTCCCCTTCACGGCCAATGGCAAGGCGCACGGGCTCGGCGACGCCACCGGTTTCGTCAAGCTGATCGCCGACAAGGAGCACTACGAGCTGCTCGGCGGCCACCTCATCGGGCCTGACGTCTCCGAGCTTCTGCCCGAGCTCACGCTCGCGCAGAAGTGGGACCTGGGTGCCCTCGAGCTGGCCCGCAACGTGCATACGCACCCGACACTCAGCGAGGCCCTGCAGGAGTCCTTCCACGGTCTCGTCGGCCACATGATCAACTTCTGATCGCGAACCTGGTTCCTAACCCGTTGAGTGGGGGTCTCTCCCACGAGCGCAGCGAGTAGGGGGAACGTTTGGACGGTGATTTCGCAAGAATCACCGTCCAAACGTCCCACTCAACGGGCTCGTCAGTTCAGGAGGGACTCGAGTTCCTCGCGGGCGGTAAGCAGGCTGGGGCCGTACCAGGTGAGGGACCGGCCCGAGCACAGCACCGTACGCACGTTCGAGAAGGCCTCGGGGCCGTCGTCGGCGGTGAAGACATAGGGCTCGTCGGGCAGCAGCACGAGGTCGATGTCGTCGCGGTCGATCTCGCTCAACTCGACGTGCGGGTAGCGGTCCTCGTGCTTCTCGAAGACATTCTCCAGGCCGAGTCGCTGCATGACATCGCCGGTGAATGTGGATGATCCGACCACCATCCACGGATCGCGCCACACGGCGACGGCAGCTCTCCCTCGCGGCGCGGACGCCGGCGTGGCCCACGCTTCCTCGGCAGTGGTGAGCCAGTCGGGCACACCCCAGGACAGCCCGTCGGTGAACAGCCGACGCATCGAGGAGAAGGCCTCGTCGAGGGTCTCGATGTGCGTGACCCAGACCGGGATCCCCTCGGCGCGCAGGCGTTGGACATCGAGTTCGCGGTTCTCCTCCTGATTGGCGACGACGAGGTCGGGACGCAGCGAGGAGATCAGGTCCAGGTTGGGGTTCTTGGTGCCGCGGACTCGCGTGACGTCCAGTCCGGCGGGGTGCGTGCACCAGTCCGTCGCGCCGACCACCGCGTCCGGTTCGGTCACAGCCATGGCCTCGGTGAGCGACGGAACCAGACTGACCACACGGCGCACGGGTCGGCGGGTGATCAGCTCGGCTCCGAGGTCGTCACGCATGACTCCAGCCTAGAATGCGTGGCCCAGCGGACGACTCGGAGGCGTCACGAGGTCTGAATCCCGCCAGCTTCGGCGGTGGCTTTCACGAAGACTCACCCCTATGGCATCCCGGACGACGATCGAGTCGACATGAGTGCGGACGATGTCACCGCGCTGGTGCTCTTCCTCTTCCCCTTGGCATACAGCCCCGGCCCGGGCAATGCGATCTTCGCCGCCATCGGAGCCATGCGAGGTGTGAGGGCCGCGCTCCCGGCGCTCGCCGGATATCACGTCGCGACCTTCCTGATGACCGCGCTGATCGGTGTCGGCATGGGCGTCGCGCTCGTGCGACATCCGATCGTCGTGGACGTGCTCGTCCTCCTCGGCAGCATGTACGTGGCGTGGCTGTCCTGGACCTTCCTCCTCGCCGCGCGGTCCCCGGCGGCGTTGCGAGCTGGGTCGCTCGCCGCGCCGCGCCTCGGCTTCTGGACAGGAGCTGCGGTACTGCTTCTCAACCCGAAGGCGTACTACATCGTCGTGGTGATGTTCACCCGGTTCCTGTGGTCGCCACCCGGCGGCGATGTGGCGACGGCCTTGGTCATCACGACCATCTTCACTGTGAACAATCTCGTCGCGTTCGTCGTCTGGGCGATGGCCGGGCGCGGGTTGGCAGCGCTGTTTCGGAGTCCGCGCGCCGCCCGACGACTGAACTACCTGTTCGCCTCGGTTCTCGGCGCGGTCGCAGTGTGGATGGCGATGCCGTTACTCGGTTGAGGAGATCGGCGCCGATGGCGGCGAACGCGCTGATCTCGACGGTCCCGTCATCCACTACCCTTCTGCGGTGACCATCGCCTCGTCCCAGCGTTCTCGCCTCGTCGGTCGGCTCATCTCCTTCGGCCGTCCGCCCCGCGTCATGGGACTCGATATCGCCCGCGGGCTGGCCGTGATCGGCATGATCGGGGCGCATATGGGCAGCACCCCCGATCTGGTGTGGTCCGACCCTCAGACGTGGGCGGGTGTGGTGCACGGCCGCTCGGCGATCCTCTTCGCCGTGCTCGCCGGGGTCTCGATCGCACTCGTCACCGGTCGCACGGTCCCGCCGGCACCCGAGGAGCTTCCCGCGGTCCGTCTCCGGCTCATCGGCCGCGGTGCCGCGATCTTCGCCATCGGCGTAGCCCTGGAGCTGCTCGGGACCGGCGTCGCCGTCATCCTCACGTTCTACGGCGTGCTCTATGTGGCGGCCATCCCGGTGCTGCGCTGGTCGCCACGGCGGCTGTTCCTCGCCGCAGCCGGGCTCGCGCTCCTCGGTCCGCCCGTCCTCGCCGCCATCCAGCTCCTGTCGCTCTACGCCACCGGCCCGGGAACCGACCTCGTCGTGTCGGGCGTCTACCCGATCACCGTCTGGCTCGTCTTCGTGCTCGTCGGCCTCGGCCTGGGACGGCTGGGGGTCGACCGGATGCGCGTCGCGGTGGTCAGCCTCCTGGCCGGTGTGGTCCTCGCCGCGCTCGGATACGGACTCGGGGCGGCCGCCGAGCACATCGTCGACGGGGAGCCCGGAGACTCCGCGTGGTCATCATCCTCGAGCTTCGCCTCCCTGGATGACGGGACCTGGGGCGTTCCCGCGGACGAGGTCGATCTCGACGGTTACGTCTGCGACGTGGAGGAGGAGTGGGTCGGCTGCTATCCCGAGGAGACCGGCTCGTCCTCGGTCGACGAGGAGATGTGGGAGGAGCTCTCGTACTGGGAGCAGCTGCGCGACTCCGATCCGTGGAAGTCGCTCCTCTGGTCCACGATCTCGGTGCAACCGCATTCGGGAGGCATACCGGAGATCGTGGGCTCGGGCGGCTTCGCGCTCGCGGCGTTGGGCGGGTGCCTGCTGCTCGCCCGCCCCGGACGCTGGCTGCTGATCCCGCTGGCCGCGCTCGGATCGATGCCACTGACCGCGTATGCGGCGCACGTCGTCATCATCCTCGTGGTCGGTGGCGGGCCCATGGGATTCGTCAACAGCAATGCGACGTGGGGGTGGAGCACGCTCGGGCTGCTCATTGCCACGACCGTGTGGGCGCTCCTCTGGGGACGGGGACCGCTCGAGCGACTGGTGGGCCGCTCGGCCGGGGCGATGGCCGCGCCCCGCGGCGTCGAGGGTGTCCGGCCGGACTAGTCTGAGCGGCATGAGTGCTGCGACCACCTGGAACGTCTCGGGGGACTACTCCGATATCCGCTACGAGACCACGAGCGACGGCATCGCCAAGATCACGATCTGCCGTCCCGAGGTGCACAATGCGTTCCGGCCGCAGACCATCCGGCAGATCTCCCACGCGCTGAATGTTGCGCGCGAGGACGAGACGATCGGCGCCATCATCCTCACCGGCGAGGGCGACAAGGCCTTCTGCTCCGGCGGCGACCAGCGGGTACGTGGAGACTCCGGTTACAAGACCGATGAGGGGGCGACCGGCCGCTTCGACGTCACCGACTTGCACGTGCAGATGCGCCGCACCCCCAAGCCGATCTTGGCGGCGGTCGCCGGCTGGGCGATCGGCGGCGGGCACGTGCTGCACCTCGTCTGCGATCTGACCATCGCGGCCGACAACGCCCGCTTCGGTCAGGTGGGTCCCAAGGTCGGCTCCTTCGACGGCGGCTACGGCGCGAGCGTCCTCTCCGACCTCGTCGGACCGAAGAAGGCCAAGGAGATCTGGTTCCTGTGCCGTCAATACGACGCGCAGGAGGCTCTCGAGATGGGGCTGATCAACACGGTCGTGCCCCTCGCCGAGCTCGAGGCGACGGCCGTGGAGTGGTGCCGCGAGATGCTGCAGCGCTCGCCGTGGGCCATCCGACTGTCCAAGATGAGCTTCCACGCTTCCGAGGACGGTTACGCCGGCATCCAGCAGCTCGCGCATGACGCCAATCTGTTGTTCTACGGCCAGCCGGAGGCGCAGGAGGGTCGTGACGCCTACAAGGAGAAGCGCACGCCGGACTTCTCGCAGTTCCCGCGCCGCCCCTGAGCCGCACGTGGTGGCGGTAGACCATCAACCTCACCCGCGTCGTGGCGGTAGCTGGTCAACCGTATCGGGGCGTGGTGGGGTTGACGGTCTACCTCTGCCGCGAGGGTGAGGTTGATGGTGTACCGCCGGCCCGCGCACGGCTAGTCCGTTCGGGCCAGTTCTCCGAGCTGATGTGGCCACGCGTCGGCGACAGGCACGTCTTCCCTAGAATATTGCCCATGCGTTCCCCCCGAATCCTCGGTCTGTCGGCTGCCGCGGGCGTGCTCGTGCTCGCCTCTGCCTGCTCGCCCGCCGACGACAACGACAACGACTCCGCCTCAGCCACGCCCGGAGAGGGCGAGTGCTCGGTCGACAGCCTGCCCGTCAAGAACGACGGCACCCTGACCATCGCCACCGACGACCCCGCCTTCGAGCCGTGGTTCGCCGACAACGACCCGAGCAACGGCGAGGGATACGAGTCCGCGGTGGCCTATGCGGTCGCCGAGGAGCTCGGCTTCGCGGCCGAGGACGTCGAGTGGATCGTCGTCCCCTTCAACTCCTCGTACCAGCCCGGCGCCAAGGACTTCGACTTCGACATCAACCAGATCTCGATCAGCGAGGACCGCGAGCAGGCCGTCGACTTCTCCGAGCCCTACTATTCCGCCGCCCAGGCGATCCTCACGCTCGAGGACTCCGACTTCGCCGGTGCCACCAGCCTCGAGGAGTTCGCCGACGCCCGGCTCGGCGCCCAGATCGGCACCACCTCGCTCACCGCGATCGACCAGATCGATCCGTCCACCGACCCGCTCGTCTACGACGACACCGTCAAGGCGGCGCAGGCTCTCGAGAATGGTCAGGTCGACGCCATCGTGGCCGACCTGCCGAGCGCCTTCTACCTGACCGCCGCGGAGATCGAGGGCTCGACCATCGCCGGCCAGTTCCAGCCCGAGACCGGCGACTCCGAGGAGTTCGGCCTGCTGATGGAGAAGGACAGCGAGCTGAAGCCGTGCCTCGACGCGGCCGTCTCCGAGCTCAAGGACAACGGCACCCTCGACGACATCGAGACGCAGTGGCTTTCGGAGTCCGCCGACGTCCCTGAACTGCAGTGACCTCGCCCCCACCCGGGGCGGACCGCGTCCTCAGCGCCCGCCAGCTCGAACGCAATGCCTACCGCACGCGCCAGTCGCGCCGGAGGGCGACGATCGCCGCGGTGTCGACGATCGTGGTGCTCGGCCTGTTGGCGCTGGTCGTGGTCAACGCCCCGGGGTGGGAGCGGGTGCGCGTCACCTACTTCGACTGGGGGCACGCCAAAGAGTCGTTCCCCAAGATCCTGGACGCCTTCTGGCTCAACATCCGGCTCTTCCTGACGATCGAGCTTCTCGTGCTCGCCGTCGCGCTGTTGGTGGCCGTCATCCGGATCATCCCCTCGCCGGCGCTCATGCCGCTGAAGATCATCGCGGCGCTCTACACGGACATCTTCCGCGGCATCCCGACGCTGTTGATCGTGCTGCTGGTCGGATTCGGCGTCCCGGCGCTGAATCTCAACGGCATGCCGACCAGCCTGTTCTGGCTCGGCGTCATCGCCCTGACCCTGAGCTATGGGGCGTACGTGGCCGAGGTGCTGCGGGCCGGCCTGCTGTCGATCCACCCGACGCAGTGGGCCAGCGGCCGGGCGCTCGGCATGAGCTATCGCCAGACGCTGCGGCACATCGTGCTGCCGCAGGCGGTACGCCGGGTGTCGCCTCCCCTCATCAACGACTTCGTCTCCTTGCAGAAGGACACGGCGCTGCTGTCGACGATCGGACTGGTCGAGGCGTTGCGCGCGGCTCAGGTGTACTCGGCATCGACCTTCAACTTCACGTCGCTGTGCGTCGCGGCGGTCTTCTTCATCGTCGTGACGATCCCGCTCGCGCGGTTCACCGACTGGCTGACCATCCGATCGCTGCGACGCGAGAACGGGATCTGACATGCTGCGCATCCAGGACGTGACCAAGGCCTACGGCGAGCACGTCGTACTCGACGGGATCGATCTGTCCGTCGCGCGCGGCGAGGTCGTGTGCCTCATCGGGGCCTCGGGATCGGGCAAGTCGACGCTGTTGCGGTGCCTGGACCTGCTGGAGATCACCGATGACGGCGATATCTGGCTGGAGGACCGGGAGATCACCGATCCCTCGATCGATCCCGACGAGATCCGGCGCTCGATCGGCATCGTCTTCCAGTCCTACAACCTCTTCCCGCATCTGTCGGTGCTCGACAATGTGACCCTCGGGCCACGCCGTGTCCTGGGCCAGAAGCGGGCGGAGGCCGAGCGACGCGCGCACGAGTTGCTGGACCGCATCGGTCTGGACGGCAAGGCGAAGGCCTATCCCGATGCGCTGTCGGGCGGTCAGCAGCAGCGGGTCGCGTTGATCCGCGCGGTCGCGATGCAGCCGAAGCTGCTGTTGTTGGACGAGGTCACCGCCGCGCTCGATCCGATGCTCGTGGGCGACGTGCTCGATGTCGTGAAGGACCTCGCCGCCGACGGGCACACCATCGTCATGGCGACGCACGAGATGTCCTTCGCGCGTGAGTCGGCCGACCGGATCGTCTTCCTGGCCGATGGCCGCATCGTCGAGGAGGGCACACCCGAGCAGATCTTCACCGCGCCCCGGGAAGCCCGGACGCGCGAGTTCCTCGCCCGTCACCTGCCTGCGTGAGCTGAGCCCGGCTGCCGCCCGACTTTCGCCGGGTTGTGGCCCTTCGGGGAGCCTCCCGAGGGCAACAACCCGGCAAAAGCTGGACCCGGAGGGTCTCAGAAGGCCTGGTGGGTGCCGAAGGTCCGTTGCCAGTAGGCGAGCGGCCGACCGCCGGCGGCCTCGGCCTCCACGACATCGCCGAGCACCAGCGTGTGGTCGCCCGCGGGCACGAGGCTCGCCACGTCCGCGAGTACCCAGGCGTGGACATCGTGCAGTCGCGGGGCTCCGGCGTCCTCCCATGCGATATCGGCGAACCGATCGTGCACGTCCTTGCTGAAACGCAGTGCGATCTGATCGTGATGGGCTGCCAGCACATTGACCCCGAACTGTCCGCCCCGACTCAACCGGGCCAGCAGGCTCGAGGTGCGCGACAAGGACAGCAGCACCATCGGTGGGTCCATGGACAGCGACATCACTCCGCTCAGCGTCGTGCCGTGCGGGCGACCTCCGCCCGAGGAGGTCGTCACGACGCACAGGCCGGTCGTCATGTTCGCCATGGCGCGCCGCAGGGCGGTCTGCAAGGCGGGGTCGGTGCGGGTCACGGTCACGACCCCACACCCCCTTCGTAGCCGAGGAGGGCGGAGATGCTCGCGGGGACGGCGCCGTTGAGGGGAGCGGTCGTTGCCATGCCTGCAACAGTGCTCCGCTCGACTCCTCGCCGGAGCGCTGCTCACCCTGTGGTCAGGTGGCCCGCCGGTCCCGGATCTGTGCTAGACGGCTCAGCGGCGGATGGCGATCGCGCCGCTCAACGGCAGCTCGATGTCGACACAGTCGCCTTCGATCGCTGCCGCGATGAGGGCGGCGACATCGTCGGGGAAGGGCACGGGACGCCGGGTGCCGAAATCGACGTGGACGGCGATGCTCTCCATGACGCAGGCGAGCTGGCCGCGTGTTCGGTTGGTGATGAGAGCGGCCATGTGGATGGCCTTGGCACCGGCGTCGACGGCGACCGCGTGCACGCCGATCTCGTCTCCCTCGACTGCCTCGGCCAGATAGCGCAGATGCTGCTCGGCAGTGAACGTGCTGAGTCCGCGCTCGGCGATGTAGGAGTCGGGCATCCCGAGGTCCTGGCGGTTGCGATCCCACATCGCGTGTCCGCCGAAGGCGAAGTAGTGGCCGATGTTCATATGCCCGTTGACATCGAGATGCTCCGGGCCGACCACGTGCTCGGCGGTCAACGGCAGGAGAGAGATCTGCTCATAGGTGGCGGAGGGCACGGCAAGACCCTACCGGCTCATGCGCCACCCAGAGGTGAAACCCGAGCTCGCGGTGTCCTCGTGCGGCCCGCTGGGGCGAGGCGACGGATGGGTGGCCACGACGGACTCACCCACCCGCCTCGATGCGGTCTCTAGGCAGGGGGCGGGGTGTCGCGACGAGCATGCCGCGGGTCGCCCATGCCCCGATCCTGCGCCCGCTGAGTCTCGTGGTCGGGGCCCACCGGGCCGTCGGGGTCGAGCTCGTCGGCCTGTCGCAGCTGGTCGTCGGCGGCCGTGCGCGTCGACGACGCCTCCGCCTCGAGGGTCTCGGCCTGCGCGGCGAGGCGGTCGGCCTCCAACTGCGCCTGCTCGGCATCCGCCTGCGCCGTCGTGGCCTCCGCCTCCGCACGGTGCGCCTCGACATGGCCCTCGCGTGCGTTCTCGCGCAGGTCGGCGGCCTGCACGCGGCGCTGCTCACGCTGCTCCTGCTCGCGACGCTGCTTCGCCTGGGTGCTGTTGCGCAGCACGAAGGCGACGATCGCGATGATGACGAGGACGGCGACGATCGCGATCGCGACCCAGATCATGGTGTTCATGCGGTGCTCCCTTCAACGGGTGGATCCGCTCTCACCCTCCGCACCTTCGTACCGCACTCGTGGCCGCTCCGCTCGGTGAGAAAGACGGGTCAGGCGTTGCGCCGGTACTGTCCGCCGACCTCGAAGAAGGCATCGGTGATCTGCTGTAGGGAACATGCGCGTGCCGCATCCATCAGCGCCGCGAACACGTTCTCCCCGCCCGTCGCCGCCTCCTTCAGCCGGACCAGCGCCGCCTCGGCGTCGGTGCGGTGGGCGTGGTGGAAGCTCTCGAGGCGTTCGAGCTGGGACTGCTTCTCGGTCTCGGTCGCGCGGGCGAGCTCCACGGTGGGCGGCTCCTCGTCGGTGACCTGCGGACGGAACGTGTTGACGCCGATGATCGGCAGGCTGCCGTCGTGTTTGCGCTGCTCGTACAGCATCGACTCGTCCTGGATGCGGCCGCGCTGGTAGCCGGTCTCCATCGCCCCGAGCACGCCGCCGCGTTCGCTGATCGCGTCGAACTCGCGCAGCACCGCCTCCTCGACCAGGTCGGTGAGCTCGTCGATGATGAACGATCCTTGCAACGGGTTCTCGTTCATCGCCAACCCCCATTCGCGGTTGATGATGAGCTGGATCGCCAGGGCGCGGCGCACCGATTCGGCACTCGGGGTCGTGACGGCCTCGTCGTAAGCATTGGTGTGCAGGCTGTTGGCGTTGTCGTAGATCGCGGTGAGCGCCTGGAGCGTGGTGCGGATGTCGTTGAAGTGCATCTCCTGCGCGTGCAGCGAGCGGCCCGAGGTCTGCACGTGGTACTTGAGCTTCTGGCTGCGCTCGGCGGCACCGTACTTGTCGCGCATCGTCACCGCCCAGATGCGCCGTGCGACGCGTCCGAGCACCGAGTACTCGGGATCCATGCCGTTGCTGAAGAAGAACGACAGATTGGGGGCGAAGTCGTCGATGTCCATACCCCGCGCGAGATAGGACTCGACATAGGTGAAGCCGTTGGCGAGGGTGAACGCGAGCTGGCTGATGGGGTTCGCTCCGGCCTCGGCGATGTGATAGCCGGAGATCGACACCGAGTAGAAGTTCCGCACTCCCTCGTCGATGAACCACTGCTGGATGTCGCCCATCATCTTGAGGCTGAACTCCGTGGAGAACAGGCAGGTGTTCTGGCCCTGGTCCTCCTTGAGGATGTCGGCCTGCACGGTGCCGCGGACGGTCTGCAACGCACCCCGGCGCAGCTCCTCACGCTCGACGCTGTCGGGATCACGGCCCTCGCGCTCGCGGAAGGCGTCGATCTGCTGGTCGATGACGGTGTTGAGGAAGAACGCGAGGACCGTGGGAGCGGGGCCGTTGATGGTCATCGAGACGCTGGTGGTCGGAGCCGTCAGATCGAAGCCGTCGTAGAGCACCTTCATGTCCTCGAGGGTGGCCACCGAGACGCCGGAGGTGCCCACCTTGCCGTAGATGTCCGGGCGCAGATCGGGGTCCCGGCCGTACAAGGTGACCGAGTCGAAGGCGGTCGACAGGCGGGTGGCGGGCTGGCCCTCGCTCAACAGCTTGAAGCGCCGGTTGGTGCGGAACGGATCGCCCTCGCCGGCGAACATGCGCGCGGGGTCCTCGTTGTCGCGCTTGAACTTGAAGACCCCCGCGGTGAACGGGAAGAAGCCGGGCAGGTTCTCACCCCGCCAGAACCGCACCAGCTCCCCGTGATCGGTGAAGCGGGGGAGCGCGACCCGCGGGATGCTCGAACCCGACAGCGACTCACGGGTGAGCTGGGTATGGATCTCCTTGTCCCGGACCACCACGACCTGCTCGTCGCCGGAGTACGACTCGACGACGGCGGGCCACGTGGCGATCTGGTCCCGGACCTCGACCGGGAGCTCGGTCTCCGCGCGATCGGCTGCGGCGGCGACCGAGGTCTCACCCAGCTCGTCGGCGACCTCGCGGAAGCGCTGGGCGCGGGCGGCCTGCCGGGCGAGCTCCGCGGTCCGCGCGTGGTAGCCGCGCACGGTCTCGGCGATCTCGGCCAGATACCGCACGCGGTCGGGCGGCATGACGTGGTCCTCGTCGCCGGAATGACGCACCGAGACAGGGGGCAGTACCCCGGGCTCGATGCCGACGAGATCGCGCACGGCCTGATAGAGCGCGGTGACGCCGTCGTCGTTGAAGGTCGCCGCCGAGGTGCCGAACACCGGCATGTCCTCGGGCCTGGACCCGAAGGCCTCGCGGTTGCGCACGAGCTGACGACCGACGTCGCGCAGCGCATCCTTGGCGCCACGACGCTCGAACTTGTTGATCGCGACCACGTCGGTGAAGTCGAGCATGTCGATCTTCTCCAGCTGCGAGGCCGCCCCGAACTCCGGAGTCATGACGTACAGCGAGTGGTCGACGAAGGGCAGGATGCCCGCATCGCCTTGACCGATACCGGGAGTCTCGACGATGACCAGGTCGTTCCCGGCGGCCTTCAGCACCGCGATCGCGTCGGCGAGTCCTTCGGGGATCTCGTGTGCCCCGCGGGTGGCGAGCGAGCGGAAGTAGACGCGGTCACCGTCGAGCGCGTTCATCCGGATGCGATCGCCCAGCAGAGCGCCGCCGCCCTTGCGCCGCGTCGGGTCGACCGCGATGACGCCGATCCGCAGCTTGTCCTGCTGGTCGACGCGGAACCGGCGGACCAGCTCGTCGGTGAGCGAGCTCTTGCCGGACCCGCCGGTGCCCGTGATGCCCAGGACGGGTGCCGAGGAGGCGGCCGCGGCGGTCCGGAGTCGGGTGCCGAGGTCGCCCTCGAGGCGACCGGCCTCGGCACCGGAGACGGCCCGCGCGACGGCGGACCGTTCGCCCGCCATGACGGCGGCGGGGTCCGGTCGGTGGCGGTCCCACAGGTCGACATCGCATTCGGCGATGAGCTCGTTGATCATGCCGGCGAGGCCGAGCCGCTGACCGTCCTCGGGGGAGAAGATGTGCACACCGGCGTCTCGCAGCCGGGTGATCTCCTCGGGCACGATGACGCCCCCGCCCCCGCCGTAGACCCTCACATCGCTCGCGCCTCGTTCGGCCAGCGATTCCACGAGATACTCGAAGAACTCGACATGTCCGCCCTGATACGAGCTGACGGCCACGCCCTGTACGTCCTCCTCGACGGCCGCGTCGACGATCTCGGCGACCGAGCGGTTGTGCCCGAGGTGGATCACTTCGGCGCCCTGGCTCTGCAGGATGCGGCGCATGATGTTGATGCTCGCGTCGTGCCCGTCGAACAGGGCGGAGGCGGTGACGAAGCGAACCGGATGGGTGGGGACGTGCATGCTGACCTCGCTGGCTAGTTCCTAGGTCATAAAATAGTCGGACTTCCTACTAAATGAAAGTCAGGGGGCGGGTCGGTTAGGCTTCTGCGCATGGCGCCGCTGGAGTTCGACCCGATCGAGCGAGCCGGTGAGCTCTGGGAGGAGCATGTCGGCGATGCGACGGCCATGCGCCTGGTCACCTCGCTCATGCGGGCCCAGCAGCTGGTGCTCGCGCGGCTCGAGGCCGTTCTGAAGCCGCTCGGCATCACCTTCGCGCGCTACGAGGTGCTCCGGCTCCTCTCCTTCAGCCGCGCAGGCTCGCTGCCGCTGAACAAGATCGGCGAACGGCTCATGGTGCATCCCACCTCGGTGACCAATGCCATCGATCGGCTGGTGGCACAAGGTCTCGTGACGCGGGCCGTCGACGAGAGCGACCGCCGGCGGGTGCTCGCCGCCTTGACGCCGGAGGGGCGTGCTGTGCTCCGCGACGCCACCGAGGCGCTCGTCGCCATCGACTTCGGCGTCGACGGGCTGACGTCGGGTCAGCAGCATCAGGCCTATGACGTGCTCCGGGTGCTGCGCTCGACGGACTGGACCTGACTCGCCGCCTCGGCATGCGCAGCTGACCGGACAGGCGTAGACCGGAGGTCATGGCTCGTTCTGATGTCGAACTCGGGCGCATCGAGACCACGGTCCCGGCCCGCATGGACCGTCTTCCCTGGGCGCGCTGGCACTGGATGATCATCATCGGCCTCGGCTGACGGTCTCGAGGTGACGATCGGTGAGTAGGCGTCCGTTCCCGGGAGTGGGCGGTGCGACAGCGTCCGTTCGGCGTTAGGGAACGGACGCTGTCTCACCGCCCGGCTCACGCCCGCGATGACGAGGTTCAGTGCAGCACGCGGTACCAGTGCGCCGCGGTGCCCGGCTTGCGCTCGAGACGCACCTCCCGCCCGCCGGGATGCTCGAAGAGGCGGGTGCCGTCGCCGAGGAGGACCGGCGCGATGAAGACGAGGATCTCGTCGAGCAGGCCGGCCTCGTGGCAGCTACGCGCCGCCTCCGCGCCGAGGATGTTCACATAGCGACCCGAGGCGAGCTCCGTCGCCCGTTCGACCGCTGTCCGCACGTCATCGGTGACGAGGTCGACGCCGGGCTCGGGATCGACGAGCGTCCGGCTCAGCACGACGGCGGGGCCGCCGTAGGATCCGCCGAACGCGCCTTCGCTGTCCGTGCCGGCATTCGGGTCGTCGCCTCGATGTGTCCGGCCGCCCACCAGCAGGCAGCCGACCTCGGTCACGAGCGTGTCGGCTTCCGGGCTCAGGTCCTCATCGAGATAGGGGGTCAGCCATCCCATGTCGCCGTCGGGTCCCGCGATGAAGCCGTCGAGGGACATCGTGGCGGAGTAGAGGGTCGTCATCGCCGTAGCCTCTCACAGGGCGGCACCAGCCGGCTGTCGACGCTCAGGTCCCGGTGTCGGAGAGGGCGAGTGCGCGTGCCAGGACGATCCGCAGTCGATCGAGTTCCGCGTCCGCGTCGAACCCGTCGTCGCCGCAGCGCAGGTAGAGACTGTCGCTGATCGACTGCATCCACGTGGCCGCGTGGGCGGGCGCCCAGCCCGGGTCGGCGCGACCCTCGGCCTGCAGGCGCGCGATCAGATCGGACAGCAGGGTATGCGCCACGGTGTCGATGGCACCGAGCAGCTGTCCGACGACGGGGTCCACCAAGAGCTGGCCGAGCAGAGCGACCGCCAACGGGCCGGCGAAAGGATCGCGCAGGTCCTCGGTGACGCGGTCGATCACCCGCCAGAAGGCGGCCAGGGCATCATCGTCCTCGATGGCCCGGAGGTCGGCGATGGTCTGGTCGCGGTCGATCTCCAGCATGCCGTGGAGGATCGCGCGCTTGTCGGCGAAGTAGTGGAAGATCGTGCCGGACCCGAGTCCGCTGGCCCGGCAGATGTCCTTGACCGTCGCCCCGTCGTAGCCCTTCTCGGCGAAGGCGTGTGCCGCGCCGGCGACGATCTGCTCGCGCCGTCGTGCATGCAGGGCGGGGTCAGCTCGACGGGCCATCCTCGTCCTCTCGCTCGCGGTCCTTGCGCTTCCGTCGTCGCTCCAGCTCGCTCAGGCCGACGACCACCGCGACGACGAAGGGCACGACGTACTGCAACCAGGACAGATCCAGGTCGGGCAGCCAGCCGAACCAGTCCCAGTCCGGCAGTAGCCGCGAGACCCAGTAGACCGGATCGACGTAGCGCAGCCAGTCCGGCGGCGAGATATCGGGCAGATCGGGCAACCACGACCAGTCGATACGCGGCAGAAGACCACGGAAGAAGGCGCTCACGACGGCACCGATCCCCAGTAGGCCGATGAGCATGCCGAGACCGGTCGTCACGACATGGCGGGCGGCGAAGAGGCGCGGATGGGTCTCACGCCAGTCGTAGCGACGCCGCGCGCGAGTGCCCGCCGGCGGGACGAAGTCGGTCCGCACCGGACGGGTGCCCTCGGCGCGTTCGACGAGGCGTACCCGCCGGATGCCGCGACGTGCGTTCAAGCCGACGAGCACGGTCTGTTCGATCTCGTCGTCGACCGTGCCGAGCCCGACCTTGATGTCATCGAAGGCTCCGGCGCTGCGCTCCTCGACGAGCTCGCCGTCACAGGTCACGCGCACGGTACCGCCCCCGAGGTCCTCAGCACCGAGGTCACGACGGCGATCGCGCAGGGTCCAGATGCTCATACCGCCACCCCGCGCTCGGCGCGACGGATACCCCATGCCGCGAGTGCGATCACGGCGATCAGCTGGACGGCATTGGTGGCGTACTTGGCGGTCGGGTCGTCCGCGGGCGGCAGGAGGAAGGCCTGTAGCGAGTAGACGATGAGCGGCGCGCTGGCGACGACGGCCACATGGCGCTGATCCCATCCGGCCCGTGACGACCACCGGCTGGCCAGCCAGGCGATCAGCAGGAGCACGATCACGGCGACGCCGACACTCGGCCATGCCCACGGTCCTGGCTCGGGCGCCGACGCGGTGGAGTAGACAGAGAGGAGCGCCAGTGCCGTCAGCGCCGTGACGGTGAGACTCGGAGAAGCCCCGGATCGCTCCCGCCCGGGACGAGGCGCGAGCCAGGCGAGTGCGACGCAGGCGATCAGCGCGATGGCGACGGCGCCGGCCTCCAGGGGTGTCGGGAGATAGGAGCTCTCGGTGGCGATAGCGGCGGCTGCCAGCAGGTAGGCGACGATGCCGAGCGCCGCTCCCCACCAGGTCAGCCACGGACGGTCACGGGTGCGGGGGCTGGCGGACTCGACGATGGCGATCGGAGCGCAGAAGCTCCAGATGACGTGTCCGACGACGAAGGCGAGCAGCTGGCTGATGTCGATGCCGAGGAACGGTGTCGGCAGTTCCTGCCAGAAGTCCGAGTCGTCGAAGTAGCCCGGGTCGAACAGGGAGCGATCGATCACAGCTGCCTGGACCACGCCGAAGGCGGCCGCCAGGGCGATCATGCTCGGCCAGCCGCGACCCGTCCGCCGGGCGAACTCGCGGATCAGCAGTGCGGGCACGCCGTAGAGCGGCGCGAGGATCACCAGGCTGACCACGATGCCCGGGAGATCGGCGAGTCGCTGACCGAGGTAGCCGCTCAGGTACTCCGCCGAGATCGGTGCGAGCACGAGCAGGCCGAGGATCGGCCAGAGCGTACGCGCTTTCATGGAATGCACGTTCTAAGAATAGCTCTGGGCCCGCTCCCTCGCGACCCCCTGGGCGGTGAGCTGTCCCGCACTTCCACGATCGGCTCGCCTGGGCGGTGAGCTGTCCCGCACTTTCAGGCCTCGGGTGCGTGATAGCTCACCGCCAAGGGGTGGCGAAAAGCGGACGGGAGAGAGGCGGTGCGAGTAGCGTCGGGGTGTGGAACTCACGCTGATCGTCGTCGTCGCGCTGCTGGTGATCGTGGCCGTCCATGCGGTCGCCGGACGTGTCGGGGTCGCGGCCCCCCTGGTGCTGGTGTTGGTCGGCATCGGTGTGAGCCTCCTCCCGGCAGTGCCCGATATCGAGATCGAGCCGGAGTGGATCCTCGGAGTGGTGCTCCCGCCGCTGCTCTACGCGGCGGCAGTGCGGGTGCCCACGATGGACTTCCGCCGCGACTTCAAGGTGATCTCCGGCCTCTCCGTGGTGCTGGTGGTGATCTCCTCGGTGGTCATCGGCTGGGTGATCTCGATGCTGATTCCCGGTATCGGCCTGGCGACCGGCATCGCCCTCGGCGCCATCGTCAGCCCCACCGATGCGGTGGCGACCTCGATCGTCCGCAAGGCCCGAGTCTCGCCGCGCATCGTGACCGTGCTCGAGGGCGAGAGCATGCTGAACGACGCCTCGGCGCTGGTCCTGCTGCGGTCGGCCATCGCCGCGACGGGAGCCAGCGTGTCGCTCTGGGGCGTCGTGGGCGACTTCCTCTACGCCGTGGCGGTCGCCGTCGTCATCGGCTTCGTCGTCGGCCACCTCAACCTCGCCGTGCGTGCCAAGCTCGGTGACCCCACGGCCGGTGTCGCGATCACCATCGTGGCGCCCTTCGCGGCCTATCTCCCGGCCGAGCATCTGCACGCCTCGGGGCTCGTCGCCGCGGTGGTCGCCGGCCTGGTGGCCGGGCACGGGACGCCGCGCCGGCTCACCGCACAGGACCGAGCGACCGAACGGGCGGTCTGGGGCACGCTCGAGTTCGTGCTGGAGAGCGCCGTGTTCCTGTTGATCGGCCTCGAGCTCGAGGCGATCGTGCGCGACGTGCAAGACCACCACGGCAATCCCTGGCAGGCGCTCGTCTACGCCTCGGTCGTGGTGGCCCTGGTCCTGGTGCTCCGGTCGGGCTTCGTCGGCCCGCTGATCTGGTGGATGAGTCGCCGCCAGCGACGTTTCCCCGAGCTGCGCGAGCGGATCAACGAGGCCCAGGGTCGGGTCGCCGCTGCACCGGACCACCCGCGCTCGAAGCGGATGGGATGGGTGCTGAACCAGAAGCTCGCGGATATCGACTACTTCACCGAGGCGCAGTTCGGTCGTCGCGCGGCCGTCGTGCTCGTCTGGGCCGGCATGCGCGGTGCGGTGACCCTGGCTGCCGCGCAGACCCTCCCGGCCGATACCCCGCAGCGCTCGCTGCTGGTCCTCATCGCCTTCGTCGTAGCCGTCGGGACGCTGATCATCCAGGGTGGTACGTTGCCGTGGCTCGTCGGCAGGCTGGGCCTGAGCGGCGGCGATCCCGGTGCGACCGAGCGCGAGCGTGATGAGCTCCGAGCGCATCTGCGCACCACGTCTCGCGCATGGCTGGACGAACAGGAGAGACTCGACGACAGCGTCCTCGATGATGCGATGATCGAGCGCCTGCGCCGGATGATGGAGGCGCAGGAGAGCGCTGAGCCCGCCTTCGACATCGCCCAGGTCCGTCGGATGCGGCTCGCGCTCATCGACTCCGATCGGGCCGAGCTGCTGCGATTGAGCGAGCTGGGCACCTTCAGCTCCCAGGTCATCGAGGAGCAGCTGAACCGCCTCGATGCCGAACAGATCGGTCTGGAGCTGCGCGATCACGAGGACGGCTGAGCCCGGCCCTGCCTGCGCCCACCCGAGTGGGCGGTGACCTACGCACGTCTCACTCGCGTGGGCGGTGGCTTACGCACGTCTCGGCGGTCTTGAGAGGTGCGTAAGTCACCGCCCCTCGAGGCGGTGGTGACCTGTGAGCGGAGTCACGCGCAGCCCCGGGTGCCAGGGGGAACAACGGTCGCTTGAGCAAAGTTGATAAGATTAGACTCAAGTCGGTTGACCCACAGTTTTTCAAGCATTCCACGACTCATTCAGGAGGAGATCACATGGCTCGCGCAGTCGGTATCGACCTCGGCACGACGAACTCCGTCGTCGCCGTGCTGGAAGGTGGCGAACCCACCGTCATCGCGAACGCCGAGGGCGCCCGCACCACCCCGTCGGTCGTCGCCTTCGCCAAGGACGGCGAGGTCCTGGTCGGCGAGGTCGCCAAGCGTCAGGGTGTGACCAATGTCGACCGCACCATCCGGTCGGTCAAGCGCCACATGGGCACGGACTGGTCGACGAAGATCGATGACAAGACCTTCAACGCCCAGCAGATCAGCGCCTTCGTGCTGCAGAAGCTCAAGAGGGATGCCGAGGCCTACCTCGGAGAACCCGTCACGGACGCCGTCATCACGGTGCCCGCCTACTTCAACGACCACCAGCGCCAGGCCACCAAGGAAGCCGGTGAGATCGCGGGCCTCAACGTCTCGCGCATCATCAACGAGCCCACCGCGGCGGCCCTCGCCTACGGCCTGGACAAGGCCGACGACCAGACGATCCTCGTCTTCGACCTCGGCGGCGGCACCTTCGACGTCTCGCTGCTGGAGATCGGCGACGGCGTCATCGAGGTCAAGGCCACCAGCGGCGACAACCACCTCGGTGGCGACGACTGGGACAACGCGGTCGTCGACTGGATCGTCACCAAGTTCAAGAACAGCAATGGCATCGACCTGTCCAAGGACAAGATGGCCATGCCGCGTATCCGCGAGGCCGCCGAGCGCGCCAAGATCGAGCTCTCGAGCTCGTCGAGCAGCTCGATCAACCTGCCGTACATCACGGTCGACGCGGACAAGAACCCGCTGTTCCTCGACGAGACGCTGACCCGGGCGGAGTTCGAGAAGATCACGTCCGATCTGCTCGAGCGCACCAAGGCGCCGTTCAACAACGTCATCCGCGATGCCGGGATCAAGGTCGACGACATCGACAGCGTCGTGCTCGTCGGCGGCTCGACCCGTATGCCCGCCGTCAGCGAGCTCGTCAAGAAGATGACCAACGGCAAGGAGCCCAACAAGGGCGTCAACCCCGACGAGGTCGTCGCCATCGGCGCGAGCCTGCAGGCCGGCGTCCTCAAGGGCGAGGTCAAGGACGTGCTGCTGCTCGACGTCACCCCGCTGAGCCTCGGTATCGAGACCAAGGGCGGCGTGATGACCAAGCTCATCGAGCGCAACACCACGATCCCGACCAAGCGCAGCGAGGTCTTCACCACGGCCGACGACAATCAGCCGTCAGTGGCGATCCAGGTCTACCAGGGCGAGCGCGAGATGGCCGCCGGCAACCAGCTGCTGGCCACCTTCGAGCTCACCGGGCTGCCCCCGGCGCCGCGCGGTGTCCCGCAGATCGAGGTCACCTTCGATATCGACGCCAACGGCATCGTCAACGTGTCGGCCAAGGACCGCGGCACCGGCAAGGAGCAGTCGATGACCATCACGGGCGGCTCGGCGCTGTCCAAGGACGACATCGACAAGATGGTCAAGGACGCCGAGCAGTACGCCGAGGAGGATCGTCAGCGCCGCGAGGCCGTCGAGACCCGCAACCAGGCCGAGGCCCTCGTCCACTCCACCGAGAAGTTCCTCGAGGAGAACGGCGACAAGGTCGGCGACGACGTCAAGACCGAGGTCAACGCCGACCTGGAGGCGCTCAAGGAGGCGCTGAAGGGTGAGGACAACGACGCCATCTCGGCGGCGGTGACCAAGCTCGGCACCTCCAGCTCCAAGATGGGCGAGGCGATGTACGCTGCCGCTGCCGCCGAGCAGCAGGCCGCGGGCGACGCCCCGACCGCCGAGGGCGATGACGACGATGTCGTCGAGGCCGAGATTGTCGACGAAGACGAGGGTGAGCAGAAGTGACCGAACAGCCCGACCACGGACAGTCCGACCCCTCGGTCGACGAGCCCGAGGTCGCGGCGGCCGGTGAGCCGGAGGCCTCTCCCGAGGGGGAGGCCCCGGCCGCCGGGGCGGACGACTCGGTCGAGCGTCAGCTCGCCGAGCGGACGCTCGACCTCCAGCGACTGCAGGCCGAGTACGTCAACTACAAGCGCCGGGTGGACCGTGATCGCGAGCTCATGCGCAAGCAGGGCCGCGAGGACGTCCTCACCGCGCTGTTGACGGTGCTCGACGATATCGGGCGAGCCGAGGAGCACGGCGAGCTGACCGGTGGCTTCAAGGCCGTCGCGGACGCGCTGCAGGCCGCCGTGGCCAAGTACGAGCTCGAGGCCTTCGGCGCCCCGGGCGAGCCCTTCGACCCGGCCCTGCACGAGGCGGTGTTCCATGCCGGCGAATCGGCCGATGTGGACACCACGAGCGTCGCGCAGGTCATGCGCATCGGCTACAAGGTCGGTGACCGGGTCGTGCGTGCGGCCACCGTCGGAGTCGTCGATCCGGCCGGCGACCAGCCCGCCGAGGCCGACGACGACGAGAACGACGAGAACGACGAGCAGTAATCGATACGGATGGAGAGGAGGGGTGAGTCGTGAGCAACCCCAGTGACTGGGCGACCAAGGATTACTACAAGACGCTGGGCGTCAAGAAGGATGCCTCGGCAGCTGATATCAAGAAGGCCTACCGCAAGCTGGCGCGCGACAATCACCCCGACTCCCACCCGGGTGACACCGCCGCCGAGGAGCGCTTCAAGGAGGTCTCCGAGGCGTACAGCGTCCTGGGGTCGGCCGAGAAGCGCAAGGAGTACGACGAGCAGCGCTCGTTGTTCGGCCAGTTCAAGGGCGGATTCCCCGGCGGGGGAGGTGGTTTCCCGGGCGGTGGTGGTGGCGGCACCACCATGAACGACTTCGACCTGTCCGATCTGCTCGGCGGTATCTTCGGGGGCGGCGGAGGTCGCGGCGGACGTCGTCGCCAGCCGCAGCCGCGCCGCGGTGAGGACCTGGAGTCCGAGGCCACGATCACGTTCCAGCAGTCGGTCGACGGAGCCACCCTGCCGCTGCGGCTCACGAGCGACGAGGCCTGCCCGACGTGTCACGGCACCGGTGCCGAGCCGGGCACGGTGCCCAAGGTCTGCCCGAAGTGCCAGGGCAGCGGCATGCAGACGGGGACGTCCGGCGGCGTCTTCGCGATGACGGAGCCCTGTTCGCAGTGCCGTGGCCGCGGGCTGATCGTCGAGCATCCGTGCGCGACCTGCAGCGGCAGCGGACGGGCCCCGTCGAGTCGAACGATCCAGGTCAAGGTCCCGGCCGGGGTCAAGGACGGCCAGCGGATCAAGCTCAAGGGCAAGGGCGGCAAGGGCGACGCCGGAGCACCCAATGGCGATCTGTTCCTCGTCGTGCATGTCGAGCAGCACCCGCTGTTCGGGCGCAAGGGCAGCGACCTCACGATCACCGTCCCGGTCGCCTTCGACGAAGCGGCCTTGGGGGCGCAGATCAGCGTGCCGACCTTGGACGGTCCGCCGGTCAAGATCAAGGTGCCGGCGGGCACTCCCACCGGACGTACCTTCCGGGCCCGCGGCAAGGGCGGCACCACGAAGTCTGGTGAACGCGGTGACCTGCTGGTGACCATCGAGGTCCAGGTGCCGCGTGAGCTCAGCGAGGAGCAGCGGGCCGCGGTCGAGTCCTATCGCGCGGCTCGTGGCAGCGAGGATCCGCGTGCGAAGCTGTTCGACGCGGTGAAGGGATGATCGGCGATGAACGAGTTCGTACCGCCGGGGCCTGAGGCCAAGGTCTTCGTCATCTCGGTCGCAGCCGAGCTCTCGGGCCTGCATCCGCAGACCCTGCGCACCTACGACCGGCTCGGGATCGTGGCCGCGGGCCGCACCACCGGTGGCGGTCGTCGGTACTCGCTGCGCGATGTCGAGCAGCTGCGCGAGGTCGCGCGGCTCACCGCCGAGGGCCTCGGGCTCGAGGGCGTCAAGCGCGTGATCGAGCTGGAGAATCAGGTCGCGGCGCTACAAGAGCGGGTGGCCGAGCTGCAGGCCGAGCTGGCGACGGCCCAACAGCCCCAGAACCTCCCGGCCGTGGTCGCGCACCACCAGATCGCTCTCTGGCAACGCCGTCGCTGAGAACCCGTTGAGTGCAGGGCGGTGCCCCCACACTCAACGGGTTCTGGCTTCTCTCTGTCAGGTGGACCAGGCGCGTTTGGCGGCGTCGAGGGTCGCGGCGTAGAGCGCGTCAGCATCGGCGGTGTGGGGGAGCGCGCCGGCGAGCTCGATGCTCACCATGCCGTGCACCTGCGCCCAGATCACCGCCGCGACGATCGCCGGATCCTCCGGGCGGAAGGTGCCCTCTCGCTGGAGGCGTTCGACGGCCTCGCGCAGCGGCGCCATCGAGGCGGGAGCCAACTCCGGATCGGGGGTGCACTCCTCGCTCATCATCAGCGCGCCGCCGAACATGAGGCGATAACGTGCCGGGTGGTCGAGGGCCCACCGACGATAGGCCACGCCGAGGGCAGTGAGCCCCTCCTCGGCGGCCTCGGCCTGGGCGGCGCCGAACGAGGCGAAGGATTCATTGAGCAGGGCAGCCAGGAGCTGTGCCTTGCTGCCGAACAGTGCGTAGATCGCGGTGGTCGAGGTGTCCGCCTCGCGAGCGACGGATCTCAGCGAGAGCGCCGCCGGTCCGACTCGGTCGACCACCTCCGCGGTCACTTCCAGGAGTCGTCCTCGTAAGGCGTCATCATGGAGCACAGGTCTTGCCATGGGGACAGGTTAGCCGTAACGTCGTTTTATAACGACGTTACGAAAGGTGAGTCCCTCCATGAACCAGGTATTCCCCGGGCGCTACACGGCAGCTCCCCAGACCGAGACGGTCACGGTCTTCCTCATCGGCATGCGGGCCAACCGGTGGTGGAAGCTCCCCGCGGTGATGCGCACTGCCGTGGCGATGCCGCGCATGCTCATCCACCTCGAACGACACCCCGAGGCTGGCCTGCTCGGCTACCACCAATGGTTCGGGCGTACGACGATGCTGCTGAGCTATTGG
Organism: Aeromicrobium sp. YIM 150415; assembly: GCF_016918125.1. Lineage (NCBI taxonomy): Bacteria > Bacillati > Actinomycetota > Actinomycetes > Propionibacteriales > Nocardioidaceae > Aeromicrobium > Aeromicrobium sp. YIM 150415. The sequence continues at coordinate 28,824 of NZ_JAERWM010000029.1, forward strand.
GAGAGCCCCGAGCACCTCCAGCGCTTCGCCGCGGACACCGGAGCGCCGCACCTCGGACCCTGGCGGGACTTCATGCGCCGGGTGAGCGGGACCGGCGATATCGGTGTCTGGCACGAGACCTATCAGGTCCCGACGTCGAGCCTCGAGGTCGTCTACAACGGCATGCCCCGCTTCGGGCTCGCCGGCGCCACCGACCACGTGCCGGTCGGACCCGGTACCGCCACCGCACGCCAGCGCCTCGGCCGCTGAACGCCGCCATGGTGGTCGTCCGTGCACCACTGGGGACAGGCCGTTTGTGAGAGTGGGCGCGTGGTGCGATACTTGCCATGCAGACCCCCCACAGCATTGTGGAGCAGGGGGTCTAGCTGTTTTCAGACCTCCCGTGGCACATAGCCGCACCGTAGTCGTCCGAGACGAGATGCGGACGGTTGTCCACAGGGACGATCGGATGGGCGCACGTGTATCGACATCGGCACCCGCGCTGGCGGGTTCTCGTGCGACGATGCCTCCGTGAGCGTTCTGGAGATGGTGCTGGCGACGACCGTCGTCCTCCTGACGGCCGCCCTCGGTGGGTGCCTGCTCGCGCTTCGCCGCTCACGTGCGCAGGTGGTTCGCCTGGAGGCAACGCAGCAGCGGACCGCGCCGCGATCACCGAAGGCCCTCCGCGTCGCGGGCCGGGCCGCGCGGGTCGTGGCGCAGTCGGCGGCTCATGTGCGCGAGCACGGTGTGACGTCGCTGGTCACCAGCTCGATCGAGGATCTGACCCGATGGGCGGCCGAGAGCCGTGCTGCGATCGCCGAGGTCACCGCGCCCGATGGCACCGTCACCGTCCTCTTCTCCGATATCGAAGGATCGACCGAGCTCAACGTGCGGCTCGGGGACCGCGCCTGGGTCGGTCTGCTCGCCGAGCACGACAAGCTGGCACGGGCCGTCATTGCCCGGCGCCGCGGCCGCGTGGTCAAGAGTCAGGGCGACGGCTTCATGGTCGTCTTCCGCCATCCGGCGGATGCCCTGCGGGCCGGCTGGGAGATCCATCGCGGGCTGGCCTCCGCGCGGGGCCGGCTGCGATCGACCCCGATCTCCGTGCGCATCGGGGTGCACCGTGGTGTGGTGGTCGCCCGAGACGGCGACTTCTTCGGCCGCAACGTCGCCCTGGCGGCGCGGGTGGCCGCTCAGGCCGGTGGCGGCGAGACCTTGGTCTCCGATGAGCTGCGTGAGGCTCTGCTCGACTCGACCGAGTTCGTCTTCTCCGAACCCCGGGAGGCTACGCTCAAGGGCTTCGCCGGCCCGCAGACGCTCTGGCTCGTCGACGAGGTGGTCGACGACCACGAGGAGGATGCTCGGTCTCGACGTCCCAGGCTGTCTCGCCCGCGCCGCGGCTGAGGCCCGGTTCAGGCGGCCGGGGAATACCCCGTCGCGTCACCTCGCCGCACCGTGGACGTCACCCCGTCCACGCTCACCGGCACATCGCCGGCGACCGTGATGCGGTGCATGACGCGGCGCTCCCCGGCATAGTCGGCGACCGCGTAGTGCTGCGTCGCCCGGTTGTCCCAGACGGCGACATCGCCGGGTCGCCAATCCCACCGCACCGTGTTCTCGAGCGTGGTGACCTGGCGTTGCAGCAGCTCGAACAGGGCACTGGAGTCGCGGGTGCTCAGACCCACGATCCGCTTGACGAACTGACCGAGCAGTAGCGCGCGCTCGCCGGTCTCGGGATGGACGCGGACGACGGGGTGCTCGGTCTCGAACACATCGGAGCCGAACTCGTCGCGATACGCCTGCTCTTTGACGTCGATGCCGCCGATACGCCGCTCGTCGTGGTCGGCGGCATAGTCGTAGAGATTGGTGTGCACCGCCCACAGCCGTTCGGCCATCGCCTGCACCGCCGGATGCAATGTCACGTAGGCGTGCGCGGTGTTGGCCCAGGCCGTGGTGCCACCGAACGAGGGGAGGGTCACGGCCCGGAGCACGCTGATGGCCGGCACCCGATCCACGAAGGTGACGTCGGTGTGCCACGCGTTCGCCTTGCCGTGGGAGGAGTCGATCGGCAACACGGCGTTCGCGTCACCGCGGACGGTCGGGTGAGGGGCGGTCGGGGTCCCGAGGCCGGCCGCGAACTCGTAGTGCGCGAGATCGTCGAGTCCGGGTTGACCGCGCACGAAGACGACCTTGTGCTCGAGCACGGCCCGCCGGAACTCGGCGGCGATCGTCGCCGGCAGGGGACTGGTCAGGTCGACGCCCTCGACGACGGCCCCGATGTGCTCGCCGACGCGGCGCACGTCCAGATGCCGGTAGGTGACCCCTCGGGTCGGTGCCGTGATGGTCATGCTGCCTCCGATCGTTGCCTCCCCTCAGGGTGCGTCTGCGATCGCGGTCCGCGGGCTCTGCTCACTGACCGAGACTGGTCCCGGACCGACCTTCGAGGGGGGATACTCCGCCCTCGGTTCAGGCAGCGGGTCGGCTCAACGCACGACGATGACGCGGAGGGTGCGGGGCCCGTGGACGCCCTCGACACGGCTCAGCTCGATATCGCTCGTGGCGCTCGGGCCGCTGATCCAGGTGAGCGGGTGGGTCTGAGCGCCGAGCTCGGTGATCCTGGCGACCGCCTCGGGCACGTCGCTGACGATCTGGTCGGCGGAGACGAGGCACACGTGGACGTCCGGAACGAGGGAGGCCGCGCGGCGTCCCTGTCCGCGCCCGTGGTCGAGCACGAGCGTGCCGGTGTTCGCGATGCCGATCGTCGCGGTGGTGACGACGGCATCGACCTGGTCCAGCTCGGTGGAGGTGAGGTCCGCGGCGTCGAGCCACTCGACCTCAGCGTCGCTGGGCCACGATTCGCGCAGCGTCCGGTCGCCGACGACATGCCGCGCGTCGCCGAGGGCGGTGGCGATCGCGTCACCAGCCTCGTCGCGATCGACGACATCGACACGAGCCCGGTAGTCGGTGACCCGCTCGACGAAGCGGTCGACGAGGTCGAGGCCGCCGGTGCTCACGGGCCGGCCGTACTCCCACGGCACCTCGGCTAGCTCGGGCCGATCGGCCAGCGCCGAGCGGACCCGGCCCAGGATCTCGTCGCGCGCGCTCATTCTCTCTCCTCGCTCGGCCCAGGCCGGCCGCCATCGGTGCGCTTCCACCAGGACCGGAAGGACTCGGACGGCGGGACGGGGGCGTCGCGGGCGCCGCTCCAGGCATTCAACGGCGGCGGAAGCTGGCGCAGCACCTCCTTGCGCCCGAGCAGTGGGCTGCGCAGTGCCTTCCCGCCCGTCGACGCGATCTTCTCGGCCGCCTCGTAGCGTCGGTGGTCCGCGAACATCCAGCCGGCCGCCTTCATGGCCAGGGCCTCCGGCTTCGGCACCCCGCCGCGGTGCTCGTCGACGACGCGGGTGCGCAGGTGTACGAGCAGCGCCGGGATGTCGATGCGCACCGGGCACGCGTCGAAGCACGCCCCGCACAGGCTGGACGCATACGGCAGCGACTGGTCGATCTCGCTGGAGGTGCCGCGCAGCTGCGGGGTGAGGACGGCCCCGATCGGGCCGGGATAGATCGAGCCGTAGGCGTGCCCGCCCGCGCGCTCGTAGACCGGGCACACGTTGAGGCATGCCGAGCAGCGGATGCAGCGCAGTGCCGCGCGGCCGACCTGGTCGGCGAGGACATTCGTGCGGCCGTTGTCGAGCAGCACGATATGCACGTCCTGGGGGCCGTCGCCCTCCGCGCCGCCGGTCCAGATCGAGGTGTAGGGATTCTCCCGCTCCCCGGTGCTGCTGCGGGGCAGAACCTGCAGCAGCACCTCCAGGTCGCGCCAGGACGGCACGATCTTCTCGATGCCGACGACCGAGACCAGCGTCCTCGGCAGCGACAGGCACATCCGGCCGTTGCCCTCGGACTCCACCACCACGAGGCTGCCGGTCTCGGCGATCGCGAAATTGGCGCCCGAGACCGCGAAGTCCGCGCGCAGGAACTTCTCACGCAGGTGCAGCCGGGCCGCTTCCGCGAGCCGCGGCGGGTCGTCGGTGAGGTCCTCGGGGGCGGGCCGGCCCACCTTCTTCATCTCGCGCAGGAAGATCTCGCGCACCTCGGAGCGGTTGCGGTGGATCGCCGGCACCAGGATGTGGCTCGGCCAGTCGTCGCCGAGCTGCACGATGAGCTCGGCCAGATCGGTCTCCCACGCGTCGATGCCCGCGGCCTCCAGCGCCTCGTTGAGCTCGATCTCCTGCGTGGCCATCGATTTGACCTTGACGACCTCGCGCGCCTGCTTCGCCCGCGCGAGGTCGACGACGATGCGATTCGCCTCGGCCGCGTCACGGGCCCAATGCACCGTGGCGCCGGCGGCGGTCGCCCGCTCCTCGAACTCCACCAGGTACTCGTCGAGTGAGAACAAGGCGCGGTTCTTGATCGCCTCGGCCGCCTCGCGCAGTTGCTCCCAGTTGTCGAGCTCGCCGACGACGGACGCCCGCTTCGCCCGGATCACGCCGGTCGCGTGGGCGAGGTTGCGGCGCTGCACGGGATCGTCGAGGGACTCCCTGGCCGCCTGCGGGAAGGTCGGCATGCCCAGGAACGTGTCGGTGACGCCGACATGAGGACGTGAGGTAGTGCCCATGGTTCGCTCACTCATGACGGGTCCTCCTCGGTCGATGCCAGGATCTCCGCGAGGTGCATGACCCGGACGCCCGACCGCTCCCGTGAGAGCAGGCCGCCGATGTGGGCGAGGCACGAGTTGTCGCCCGCCGCGAGCACCTCGGCACCGGTGTCGCGGACGTGCCGTGACTTGTCGGCACCCATCGCGATGGACGTGTCGGCATTCTTCATCGCGAAGGTGCCGCCGAAGCCGCAGCACTGGTCGGCCGCGGGCAGCTCCACGAGGTCGATGCCCTTGACGGCTCGCAGCAGCGACAGCGGCTTGTCGCCGACCCGCAGCATGCGCAGCGAGTGGCAGGTCGGGTGGTAGGTGACCCGGTGCGGGAAGTACGCGCCCACATCGGTGATGCCGAGCACGTCGACGATGAACTCGCTCAGCTCGTAGGTGCGCGGGGCGAGCGCCTCGACGCGGTCCACGAGCCGATCATCGCCCGCGCGCCGGGCGATGTCCCGATGCTGATGCCGGACCGACCCGACGCACGAGCCCGACGGAGCGATGATCGCGTCGTAGGAGCCGAAAGCCCGCACGAAGGTCCGCACGGCCGGCTCCGCCTCGTCGAGATAGCCCGTGTTGGTGAACATCTGCCCGCAGCAGGTCTGCTCTACGGGGAACTCGACCTCGACGCCCAGCCGGCGCAGCAGCCGCACCACGGCCTTGGGCGTCTCGGGCCACATCAGATCGTTGAAGCACGTGGCGAACAACGCGACCTTCAAGCCGAGGACACTGCTCATGCTCCGACTCTCGCACGAGGTGCTCGGAACCGCCGACTGCCCATCCTTGCGGTAGGGCGGTGGGTAAGCGTCCGTCGTGCGGTGGCGAATGGCCGCTGAGCCACCGCCCACGATCGAGAACGGCCGCCTACTCACCGCCCAGGGCGGGAGGGTTCGCATGACCCGGTCAGGTCACGAGGTGCGGACGGCGAGGCACCCGTCGACGGTGTCGAGTCCTTCGACGACGGCGGCGACATCGCCGGAGGTGTCGTAGGCCGCTCTCACCTGGGTATCCACCATCGAGTCGACCCAGGAGACGCTGCAGGCCGCACTCAGGAGCTCGTCACCCTGGATGATCGTGAGACACACCTCCGTGCGGTCGTCCTCCACCGGTCTGCCGAGGTAGAACGCGTAGCCGTCCTGCTCGTGCAGCAGATAGGCGTCCCGCATCGAGCCCTGGGCGCTCTCAGGAAGCTCGGCCAGGACATCGGTCTCTCGCTCGGCGACCTCCGGCAGCGCGCAGGATGACGACTCGCCCCCGCACGCGCCGAGAACGGTGATCGCGAGCAGGCCGACGGCCACGGCGTGAAGACGTCGTCGCATGTGCTCTCCTCGGGTCGAGCCTCCACCATGCCATGGATCTGGACCATGTGTGCCGTTTCGGGGTGTGTGGGGCACTTCACCGCGGACCGGGCGCTCCGAGGGCGCGCACCCACGTGCCGCGTCCTAGGCTCGATGACATGACCGCCAGTGAGTTCGACGCGATCGCCAGTTCCATCGACGATGCGATGCGCCACGATGTCCGGCGGGTCGTCGACCTGCTCGGTGAGACGCTCAAACGCCTCGAGGGCGAGGAGCTCTTCGACCTGGTCGAGCAGGTGCGGGCCCATGCGAAGGTGGTCGAGGAGAGCGAGGACGACACCGAGCGTGACGCATCGGCACAGACCATCCGCGAACTGCTGCGAGATGCCCCGCCGGCGACGCTCGGCCAGCTCGTGCGGGCGTTCAGCGTCTACTTCAGTCTCGCCAATGTCGCCGAGCAGGTGGCGCGCGTCCGTGGCTTCGCCTCGCGGCCCGAGGACGACGGCTGGCTGGCCCGCGCGATCACCGACATCGTCGACGAGCAAGGGCCCGAGGGGCTGCGCGACGGCATCGACCGACTGCACGCGCGCACGGTCTTCACCGCGCACCCGACCGAGGTCAGCCGTCGCACCGTGCTGACCAAGCTGCGCCGCATCGCCGACATCCTGTCCGACCCCTCCGACCCGGAGAGCCGCAAGCGGAGGCGTCAGGACGCCGACCTCGCGCAGCTCATCGACCTCGTCTGGCAGACCGATGCCGTGCGCCGGACCCGCCCGACGCCGCTCGACGAGGCCCGGCACATGGTCTTCTATCTGCAGCAGATCCTCGACGAGGCGATGCCCGCCCTCAGCCGCGAGCTCGACGACATGCTGCGTGAGCACGGGGTCGAGCTCGCACCCACGCGAGCCCCGTTCAGCTTCGGCTCGTGGATCGGCGGCGACCGTGACGGCAATCCGAATGTCACGCCGCAGGTGACCCGCGACGTGCTCGACCTGCATCACCGCATCGCCTCGCGCATCGTCATCGAACAGCTGGACGTGCTGATCCGCGAGCTCTCCCCGTCCGACGAGCTCGCCGGCGTCAGCGACGAGCTGCTGGAATCGCTGGAGGCCGACCGCGAGCACCTGCCCGATCTCGACCCGCGGCTGCTGGTGGTCAACGCGGCCGAGCCGTACCGCCTGAAACTGTCGTGTATGCGCCTCAAGATGCAGAACACGGCGTCGCGGATCGCGCAGGCGCAACACCGCCGGCCCGGCTGGGACTACGCGAATCGCGACGAGCTGCTCGACGACCTGTTCATCGTGGACCGGTCGCTGCGCGCCCATGGCGGCGAGCTCATCGCCGATCGGATGCTCGCCGATGCGATCCGCCAGATCTCGCTGGTCGGCCTGCACCTGGCCACGCTCGATATCCGCGAGCACGCCGACGCGCATCATCACGCGATCGGCCTCATGGTCGACCGGCTGGGGGAGCAGGACCGGGACTACGAGGACCTCGACCGTCCCGAGCGCACGGCTCTGCTGTCCACCGAGCTGCTCGCGCGCCGGCCCCTCAGCCCGACACCGCCGGCGCTCGACGAGTGGGGAGCACGGACCTTCGGCGTCTTCGACGCGGTCCGCGACCTCAAGGCGACCTTCGGCGAGGAGGTCGTCGAGTCGTACATCGTCTCGATGGCCCGCGGCGCCGATGACGTGCTCGCTCCTGCGGTGCTCGCCCGGCAGGCCGGACTCGTCGACCTCGTCGGCGGCCCGGGTGTCGAGCCGTTCTCGCGGCTGGACTTCGTGCCGCTGCTGGAGACCATCGAGGAGATCCGGCGGGCGGGCGATGTGCTCGACGATCTCCTCAGCGACGAGGCCTACCGCGAGATCGTGCGCCTGCGTGGCGATGTCCAGGAGGTCATGCTCGGCTACTCGGACTCCAACAAGGAGGGCGGTGTCACCACCTCGCAGTGGGAACTGCACCGGGCGCAGCGCAGTCTGCGCGATGTCGCGCAGAAGCACGGGGTGCGGCTGCGGCTCTTCCACGGACGCGGGGGCACGGTCGGTCGAGGTGGAGGCCCTACGTACGACGCGATCCTCGCCCAGCCGTGGGGCGTGCTCACCGGCGACATCAAGTTCACGGAGCAGGGCGAGGTCATCAGCGACAAGTACGCGCTGCCCAAGCTCGCGCACGAGAACCTGGAGCTCTCCCTCGCGGCGGTCCTCGAGGCCTCGACCCTGCACCTGGAGTCGCGGCATCGTCCCGGCCAGCTGGAGGCGTGGGACGAGGTGATGACCCTCGTCAGCGACGCGGCGTACACGTCCTACCGCGGCCTCGTCGAGGATCCGGGGCTGTTCGACTATTTCCTCGCCGCGACACCGGTCGACCAGCTCGGCGAGCTGAACATCGGCTCGCGTCCCGCGCGTCGGCCGGACTCCGGTGGCGACATCTCGGGTCTGCGGGCGATCCCCTGGGTCTTCGGCTGGACGCAGACCCGCCAGATTGTGCCGGGCTGGTTCGGTGTCGGCAGTGGATTGCGCGCGGCTCGCGAGGCCGGGCGCGGCGAGGTGCTCGACGAGATGTACCGCGAGTGGCAGTTCTTCCGCACCTTCATCTCCAATGTCGAGATGACGCTGACCAAGACGGACCTGCGGATCGCCGAGCGCTATGTCGAGGCGCTGGTGCCCGACGAGCTCACGCATGTCTTCGACCTCGTCCGCGCCGAGCACGAGAGCACGCTGGCAGAGGTGTTGCGGGTGACCGGCGAGGACGCGCTGCTCGAACACCAGCCGGAGCTGCGGCGCACCCTCGACGTGCGCGACGCCTACCTGCAGCCGATCTCCTTCGCCCAGGTGGGTCTGCTCGCCCGCGTCCGGGAAGACCCCGACTCCCTCGACGACGACATGCGTCTGGCCCTCCTGCAGACCATCAACGGCATCGCCGGCGGCCTCCGCAACACCGGCTGACCCTCACGCCGGCTCGGTGGGCGGCGGTAGCTGGTCAACCTCACCTCCCGAGTGGCGGTAGCTGGTCAACGTTATGGGTGTCCGGTGAGGTTGATGGAGTACCGCTCGTCCCGGGGTGAGCGGCCGATGAGGTTGACCAGGTACCGCTACCGCGACGGGGTGTCGGCCGCCGCGCGCCACCAGGCGATGGTCGCGGCGGCGGCTTCCTCCAGCGGGGTCGGTGTGACGCCCAGCCGCGTCCCGTCGGAGCGGCTGTCCATGACATAGGGCTGCTCCCACTGGTGCAGCATCTCGGCGAGTTCGGCACTGTCGCGATGGACCCGACCGGCCCATCGCAACAGTCCTCCGGGAATCGGGCGGACTCTCGGCGCATGCACGTCCGCGGCCCGCGCGTACTCCGCGATCAGGTCGCGCTGCGTGATCGGGGGAGCGGTGGGGGCCATGACCAGCCCGTCGACCGCGGTGTCGTCCGCCGCGCGTGCCATCGCCGTGGCGAGATCGGGCAGGTAGGTGAAGGAATGCGGCTGGTCGACGGCTCCGAGGGGACGCACTGTCCGGCCGCGCAGGATCGGCACGATCATCCGCTCTCCGGCGTGGGCATTGGCACGAGCGAACGGCCCGAAGTAGTCCGAGGCGGCGACGCTGACCGTCCTGGCCATCGCGTGCTCGCGGGCGCGCAACAACTCGACGCGCACCTCGCCCTTGGCCGAGCCCGGCACGAAGGGCGAGGCGGAGGTGAACGGCTGCTCTCCGGCGTCGAGTGCGTAGAGGCTCTCAGCGAAGATCACCGGGATGTCCGCGGATGACGCCGCGCGGAGTACGCCCGACTCCAGCGCCGGCAGCTCGGCCCTCCAGGTGTCCGCGCGATAACGCGAGGCGTGCAGGCACCAGTGGACGGCCGCCGCGCCGTCGATCGCGGACCGCAGCTCGGCCGCGGCGCTCGCGTCACCGGCCCGCCGTTCGATGCCGGGATGCGCGGGACCCGATCCCGAGCGTGTGAGGAGGCGGACGTGATCGCCGCGTTCGGCGAGATAGAGGGCGAGGGTCGAGCCGATGGGTCCGGCGCCGACGACGAGGTGGGTGGTCATCATGATCTCCAAACTGTGAGCAGTGCTCTCTGTTTGATCATCGCGAATAGCTTCGGGGAAATCAAGAGCACTGCTCACAAAAACGTCTGGTGCCCTACGATGAGGCCATGAGCACACCACGGCAGCGGGCCCGTGAGCAGACGATGCGCGATATCGTCCGCATCGGCCGCGAGCACCTCGCGGCGGCGGGTCCCACCGCACTCTCGCTACGGGCGATCGCCCGCGACCTCGGGGTCGTGTCGTCGGCGGTCTACCGCTACGTCGCGAGTCGCGACGAGCTGTTGACGCTGTTGATCGTCGACGCCTACGACGAGCTGGGCGATGCGGTCGAGGCGGGGGTCGCGGCGTCCGGCGAGGACCCACGCGAGAGATTCATGGCCGCGGCACGCGCCGTGCGGTCCTGGGCCATCGCCGAGCCGTCCCGTTATGCGCTCGTCTTCGGCACGCCCGTCCCCGGCTACGAGGCACCCGGGGAGCGCACCACCGGGCCGGGCACGCGGGTGATCGTCGCGTTGTTGAGGCTCTTCGACGACGCGGCGCGCACGGGCCGGTTCGCGGCCGCCGCGCTCACGATCGACCCGGATCTCGGCGCCGATCTCTCGCGCATCCGAGAGGAGTACGGCTCGCCGCTGGAGGACGCTCAGCTCGTGGCGGCGACGATCGCCTGGACGGGCATCTTCGGCGCCGTCAGCTTCGAGGTCTTCGGCCAGTACGGCACCGACACCTTCGCGGCGCCCTCAGCCTTGTTCGAGGCGCAGATGGAGGTACTCGCCGCAGGCACCGGCCTGTCCTGAACCTCGCTTCAGAGGGGTGAGCTGAGATCAGCCGATCGGCAGGCAGCCCCACACCGGTCGCAGCTGCTCCAGGGTCGCGCATGCCGGCGTGGCGCCGGGCAGCTGATCGATGACACGGCGCACGAGCTGCGCGTCCGTCGGGCCGATGAGGCCGCCCAGCTTCTCGAGGACGGCATCGGTATCGAGCGGCAGGTGGGCCGTGTCCCCGACGGGATTGGACTGCGCGGCCGACACGACGGTCCCGTCGACGCCGATCAGCTCGACCTCCGCGATGCGTCGATGCGGCAACTCGGCGTCGAGGTCGCTGCGGGCCTCGACCGTGACGCGCTCGCTGAAGGCCTCGGCACTGGCGAAGGCCGGCGACGCCGGGTCCATGACATCGGGGGTGACCCGCCCGCTGACCACCGCGGTGCTGACGACGAAGGGCAGTGAGAACATCGCCGACAGTCGATTGTGCGGGTGCCGCTGGAAGAGCGGTGCGGCGAGCGAGTGGATGGCGACGTGTACCTCGGCGATGTCGGCGGGGTCCTCCCAGTGCTCGCGGAGGGCGAGGGCGAGGTCGACGGCGGCGTGGGTATAGGAACAACAGGAATGCAGCTTGAGATAGCCCTCGTGAACCAGCCAGCGGCGTCCGAGATCCTCGGTCAGGAAGGCGGGATGGAGCTCGCCGACGATCTCCCCCAGGGAGTGGCGGATGGACCCCTGGTTCTCGACCAGTCCCGCCATGGCCAGCCGCGCCGCGTCGAGGCCCGCGCTGTTGGCCCGCGCGATCCACAGATTGCGCGTGAAGTCTCCCGCCAGCACGGTGGACCACGGGGTTACCTGCAGAAGTCCTCCGACCGCATCGATGGCCGCTGCCACCTGGGATGCGTCGCCGCCGCGCAGCAGTGTCGCTGCCGCGGCGGCTCCGGTGGCCCCCCAGTGGCCGTGGGTGTGCCAGCGCGGATCGCGCCGGGTCGCGTAGCCGAAGCGCGCGGCGATCTCGTATCCGGCGATGATCGCGGTGACGAGCTCGTCTCCGGTCGTCTCCGGGCCGCACGAGGCGAGTGCCGCGAAGACGACGTGCGCCGCAGGGTGTCCGGTGGCGTACTTGTTGCCTTCGTCGAGCTCGAGCATGCAGGCGGCGATCGCCGACACGAGCAGGTCGTCGCCGATATCGCGGTGAGTGGAGGTGGCGGTCTCTCGCAGCGCGGTGATCTCCCGGGTCCGCAGTCCGGCCACTGTGACGCCGACGAGATCGGTCAGCAGGAGCCGAACACGGTCGGTGAGGGCCGGCTCTGGTCCGGTGCGGCGCAGGGCGACGGCCATCTCCGCCACGGCACTCACGGCGCTCTTCGTGTGTTCCGCTGAGAGAAACGATTGAGAGGCGTCCATGGCCCTGATGGTCGCACTCTGATTCTCGGTGGTCAACATCTCTGTCGCGGATATCTCTGTGCTTAGTGAGCAAATAAGGGACTACGGCGAACCGCCTCTTCCGTTGCGACGCAGGTCACGGTAAGGTCGCCCGAGTGAGTAGTGTTTCGTTGAGAGAAACGTCAGGTGCTCTTGAGGGGCTGCGAGTGATCGACGCCGCGACGATTCTCGCGGGTCCTCTCTGTGCGCAGATCCTGGGTGATCACGGTGCGGAGGTCGTCAAGGTCGAGCATCCCGAACGCGGGGACAGCATGCGCGGGCACGGGAAGAGCAAGGACGGCATCCCGCTGTGGTGGAAGGAGATCAGCCGCAACAAGCGCACGATCACTCTCGACCTCTCGCGTCGAGGCGATGTCTTCCGCGAGCTCGCCGCCACCGCGGACGTGCTGATCGAGAACTTCCGTCCGGGCACGCTGGAGAAGTGGGGCATCGGACCGGAGGAGCTCCATGAGATCAACCCGCGGCTCGTCATCGTGCGGATCACCGGCTTCGGCCAGACCGGGCCGTACTCGCGACGCGCGGGGTTCGGCACCTTGGCCGAGGCGATGAGCGGCTTCGCGCACCTGACGGGCGCGGCCGACGGCCCGCCGACCCTTCCGGCCTTCGGGCTGGCGGACAGCATCTGCGGGATCAGCGCGTCCTCGGCGGCGATGATGGCCCTGTGGCATCGCGAGCGCACCGGCCGCGGCCAGGTCATCGACATCAACATCCTCGAACCGATCATGACGGCCGTCGGCCCCGCTCCCACCGTCTACGAGCAGCTCGGGATCATCGAGCAGCGTCACGGCAACCGGTCGACCAATAACGCCCCGCGCAACACCTACCAGACCGCCGACGGCGACTGGGTGGCCATCTCGACCAGTGCGCAGAAGATCGCCGAGCGGGTACTCACGCTCGTCGGCCATCCCGAGGTCATCGACGAGCCCTGGTTCGCCAGCGGCGACGGTCGCGCCCGCCATGTCGACCTGCTCGACGACTATGTCGGATCGTGGATCGCGCAGCGCAGTCGCGACGACGTGATCGAGGCCTTCACCGAGGCCGGCGCGGCCATCGCGGCGGTCTACGACGCGCGGGACCTGGTCGAGGACCCCCATGTCCGCGAGACCCAGATGTTGACCGAGGTCCCCGACGAGGACCTCGGCACGGTGCTGCAGCACAACCTGCTGTGGCGCATGAGCGAGACCCCCGGTGGCATCCGCTTCACCGGCCGCGAGATCGGCCACGATACCGACGCCGTCCTGGCCGAGCTCGGCTACAGCAACGATGAGATCAACGCGCTCCGCGAGGAAAGGGCCATTCGATGACCGACGCATTGCTCGCCGCCGTCCGTGAAGGAGTCGAGGTCCTCGATCTCGGACGCCAGCTCACGGTGGGCATGCCGCAATCACCCAACCATCCCCACTTCTGGCACTCGTTCCCGCGTCGCCATGGCGATATGCGGCGCAGCGACGGCGGAAGCGCCGCCAACGACATGTTGAGCATGGGCACGCATGTCGGCACGCACATCGACGCGCTGGCGCACGTGTCCCATGAGGGCAAGCTGCACGGCGGGCTCGCCGTCGAGGATGCCCTGGTCGACGGCAAGTACGTCGAGCACGGTGTCCACACGATCGCGCCGATGGTGCGCCGGGGGCTGATGCTGGACGTGGCCTCGTATCACGGGGTCGACATCCTCGACGGTGGCTACGAGATCACCGTCGAGGATCTCGAGGCGACAGCGGCGCGGCAGGGCGTGAGCCCCGAGCCCGGCGACGTGATCCTGGTCCGCAGCGGCTGGGGGCGTCGCTTCAGCGAGGGCGCGGCCTATGTCGGCAAGGAGACGGGAGTCCCCGGTGTCGGCGAGGCGGGTGGACGGTGGCTGGCCGACCGGGCTCCGCATGCCGTCGGCGCCGACACCATCGCCTTCGAGCGGCTCGCGCCCCAGGGCGGCCACGCGCTGCTCCCCGCTCATCGGGTCCTGTTGGTCGAGTCGGGGATCTACATCATCGAGGCCATGGACCTGGAGCCGCTGCGGGACGCCTCCGCGTATGTCTTCACCTTCGTGCTGGCGCCGCTCAACATCTTCGGGGCGACGGGTTCGCCCGTGCGTCCGCTCGCGCTGACGTCGGTGGCGACATGAGCGAGCGTAGCGAGCGAACGATCGGGTTCATCTCATGTCGCCGTCGGCCTATCGTGCTTTTCTTTCAGGCGGTGGCGACATGAGCGAGCGTAGCGAGCGAACGATCGGGTTCATCTCATGTCGCCGTCGGCCTATCGTGCTTTTCTTTCAGGCGGTGGCGACATGAGCGAGCTGACCCTGGCTGAGGAGCTGGCCGAGTTCGCCCACGGGACACGCTTCGAGGATCTCCCGGCCGAGGTCGTGGAGAGCGTCAAGATGCGCATCCTCGACACACTCGGCATCGCCGTCGCCGCGGCCCCCTTGGACACCAGCCGGGCCTCGCGCGCCTGGGCGATCGAGCAGGGAGGTTCGCCCGTGGCGGCAGCGGTGGGCGTGCCCACCCGTCTGCCGGCGCCGCTGGCGGCCTTCGTCAACGGCGTGCTCGCGCACTCGCTCGACTATGACGACACCCACCTGCCTTCCGTGCTCCATCCGAGTGCGGCGGTGGTGCCCGCAGCGCTCGCCGCGGGCGAGCGCGTCGGCGCCACCGGGGCCGAGGTGATCCGCGCGATCGCCGTCGGGCTGGAGGTGTGCGTACGCCTCGGCATGGCGGGCTACGACGAGGAGGCGGGCAACTCGATCTTCTTCGAGCACGGTCAGCACGCGACCTCGATCTGCGGCGCCATGGGCGGTGCGGTCGCCGCGGCCCTGCTCGACGGCGATGCCGGTGCCGTGCGCAATGCCCTCGGAGTCGCGGCGTCGATGTCCTCCGGGATCATCGAGGCGAATCGCACCGGCGGAACCGTCAAGCGCATCCACTGCGGGTGGGCGGCGCATGCGGCGGTCTCGGCGGCCGATCTCGTCCGGCACGGGCTCACCGGGCCCCCGACGGTGCTGGAGGGACGCTTCGGCTTCTTCCAGGCGTGGCTACATGGCTCGGTCGACGAGAAGGCCGTCGTCGCGGGCCTGGGCAGCGAGTGGGCGGTGCCCGGCATCTTCTTCAAGCCCTATCCCGCCAATCACTTCACGCACGCGGCCGTCGACGCCGCGATGGCCCTGCGGAACCGGGGCATCGTCCCCGACGATGTCGCCTCCTTCGAGCTCGGCGTCCCCGCGCCGAACCTGCGCACGATCGGCGAGCCGCTGGAGGTCAAGCAGAATCCCGAGACCGGCTATATGGCGCAGTTCAGCGGGCCGTACGCGGTCGCGGTCGGTCTGCTCGGCGGCGGAGGCCTGGGCGCCGGACTCGACGACTACACCGATGAGCTGGCCCGCGACGACGCGCGCCGGGCGATCATGGCCAAGGTGAAGGTCGTCGCCGATGCGCGTTGCACGGAGATCTTCCCGCGTCAGTTCCCGGCTGTCCTCACCGCCCGTCTGCGGGATGGTGGCAGC
Organism: Aeromicrobium sp. YIM 150415; assembly: GCF_016918125.1. Lineage (NCBI taxonomy): Bacteria > Bacillati > Actinomycetota > Actinomycetes > Propionibacteriales > Nocardioidaceae > Aeromicrobium > Aeromicrobium sp. YIM 150415. The sequence continues at coordinate 44,485 of NZ_JAERWM010000029.1, forward strand.
GTGGTCGAGGAGGTGCTGACCACCCGAGGCGGGCCGCAGCGTCCGCTCAGTTTCGAGGAGCTCACCCGCAAGTTTCGCGACAACGCGTCCCGTGGCCTGGACGAGGCGGCGGTCGATGCGCTCGCCGCCGCGGCACAGACCCTCGATACCCATGCCGATCTCGGCGTCCTCCTCGAGCCGCTCACGCGCGTGGATGCGACATGACCCGAATCGCCAACCGACAGATCTGCGAAAGGAACCCCCTCCATGACCGAGTTTGATGTGGTCGTCAAGAATGCCCTCGTCGTGCGTGCCGGACAGCCGGCTCCCGAACGTCTCGACATCGCGGTGAAGGACGGTGTGTTCGCCGCCTTCGAGGAGAACATCGCGCCCGAGCGCGCCGCGGAGACCGTCGACGGCTCCGGCAGGTACGTCTTCCCGGGTGTCGTCGACGCGCACCAGCACTGGGGCATCTACAACGAGCTCGGCGAGGACGCCGGGAGCGAGAGCCGTGCCTCGGCCCAGGGCGGCGTGACCACCAGCCTGAGCTACATCCGCACCGGCGCCTATTACCTGAACCGCACCGGCCCCTATCGCGAGGTCTTCCCTGAGGTGCTGGAGAAGACCGAGGGGCGGGCGTACATCGACTACGCCTTCCACCTGGCGCCGATCCTGGCCGAGCACATCGACGAGATCCCCGAGCTGATCGAGGAGCACGGTGTCGCCTCGTTCAAGATCTTCATGTTCTACGGCAGTCACGGGCTGCACGGGCGCTCATCGAGCCAGCGTGACTTCCTGATGATCCCGGAGGATCAGACCTACAACATCGCCCACTTCGAGTTCATCATGCGCGGGCTGCAGAAGGCGCGTGAGCAGTTCCCGCAGGACAAGGATCGGCTGTCGCTGTCCCTGCACTGCGAGACGCCCGAGATCATGTCGGCCTACACCAAGCTGGTCGAGCAGGAGGGCAAGCTGAGCGGTCTCGAGGCGTACAGCGCGTCGCGGCCGCCGCACTCGGAGGGTCTGGCGATCACGATCGCCTCGTACCTGGCGCACGAGACCGAGCTGCCGAATATCAATCTGCTCCATCTCACCTCGCGCAAGGCCATCGAGGCGGCGATGATGATGCAGCAGACCTTCCCGCACATCAACTTCCGCCGTGAGGTCACGATCGGCCACCTGCTGGCGACCTATGAGACGGCGAACCTCGGCGGCAAGGTCAATCCGCCGCTGCGGTCGGCCGATGATGTCGAGGCGCTCTGGGAGCACCTGCTGGCCGGCCATGTGTCCTGGGTCTGCTCGGACCACGCCTGCTGCCGCGAGGAGGCCAAGTTCGGCGAGCCCCGCGACGATGTCTTCGTGGCCAAGTCCGGTTTCGGCGGCGCGGAGTACCTGCTGCCCGGGCTGATCAGCGAGGGACGCAAGCGAGGTCTCAGCTACAACCGGATCGCCGAGCTCACCGCCCAGGTCCCGGCCGAGCGTTTCGGCCTGACCGGCAAGGGAGACCTGCAGGTCGGACTGGACGCCGACTTCGTGCTGGTCGACGACGATGTCGAGTACACGGTGCGCGCGGACGACTCGCTGTCCACGCAGGAGTACACGCCCTTCGAGGGATTCGGTCTCACCGCCAAGGTGACCGACACCTTCCTGCGCGGGCAGGCGGTGCTGCGCGACGAGCACATCGTCGGCGAGCCGCAGGGGCAGTACGTGCGCCGGACCGCGGCCTCGTCCTGAACGAAGACGTCGGCGGGGACCGGTGGTCCGGTTCCCCGCCGACGTTTCCATGGCGTCAGTGCGAGGTTGCGCGGGCCGATCGAGCCAGGATCTCGCGGGCTCCGCGCACCACTGCGGCGTCGATCAGCCGACCCCGGTCGTCGGTGGTGACTCCGCCGCTGGCCCGCTCGAAGCGGTCCACGACGGCCCGGGCGCTCTCCACGGCCTCCGGCGACGGGGTCAGGACGTCGTGGATGACCGGCACCTGGGCGGGGTGGATGGCGGTCCTGGAGCGGAAGCCGATTCCCGAGAGCGCGTGGGTGGTGGCCCGGAAGGTGTCCAGATCGCGATAGTCCGTCGAGGTGGGGGCTACGGGCGCGGTGAGTCCGGCGGCTGCGCAGGCCACGACGATGCTGGTCCGCAGTCCGTCGATCACTGGTGCCGTGTCGGGGCGTCGCTCGATGCGCAGGTCCGCCAGCAGGTCGACCTCCCCGACGGCGAACGTGGTCACGCGGGGCGATTGCGCGATCGTGGTCAGATCGCGCAGGGCCGCGGCACTCTCGATGAGACCGATCATGCGGATCCGCCCGGCGGCGAGTCCCAGCCGACGTTCCCGTTCGCTGAGCTGGTCGCCGATCTCCCGCACGGTCTCGGCGGTGCACTTGGCCACGAAGATCCCGCTGAGGCCCGGGTGCACGGCTGCTTCCAGGTCGGCCGACGCGTTCTCCGGATCGACCCGGACCCAGGTCTCGGCCGCCGACGGGGCGGACGGTTCGGACAGCCAGGCGCTGAGCGCGGTGCGAGCCTCGTCCTTGGCGGGAAGGGGCACGGCATCCTCGAGGTCGAGGATGATCGCATCGGCGGGACCGCGGCTGGCTTTGTCGAAGAGTGCGGGCTGGTCCGCCGGGACGTAGAGGAAGGACCGGGCGAGCGGGGAAGAGCGAAGGGGATCGGACACCGGTCAGCGACCCCGTCCGGCGAGTTTGGAGCTGATCGCGCGGGCCGCCGCGAGCACGCGGGGCACGTCCTCGGGGTGCGACTCGACGCCGTAATGGGTCGCGGGCCCCGAGGCGCTGATGGAGCCGAGCACATGGCCGCTCATGTCGAAGAAGGGAGCGGCGATGGAGGCCGACCCGGTGCCGCGCTCGTTGACCGATGCGGCGAATCCCTGCTCGCGTACCTGGGCGAGGTTCTTCCGGAACTCCTGCTCGTCGACTTCGGGGCGCGCCTCGACCAGCTGGGCGATGACGCGGTCGATGACGGCATCGGGGAGGAAGGCGAGGATCGCACGGCTCGACGCCCCCGAATGCAGCGCGTGCTGGGACCCCAGCTGCACGACCATCTTGATCTCCCGAGGGCTCTCATATTGGTCGAGGTAGAGCCTCTGCATGCCGATGAGCACCGACAGGGTGGTGGTCTCCTGGGTGTCGTCGCGCAGGCGTCGCAACATGGGCGCGGCCAGGGATCGCAGGTCGATCTGACTCCACGCGCGGGTGCTGAGTGTGGTCGCGGCGGGGCCCAGTACATAGGTCGACTCGCCGGGGACCACCCAGGTGAGGGAGCGCGAGGTCAGCGATTGCAGGATGCGGTGGACCACGGCCTTGCTCAGATCGAGGTTCTGGGCGATCTCGGTGACGCCGAGGGGTCGATCGCGCTGGGCGAAGAGCAGAAGCACGTCGGCGACGCGGTCGGCCGATTCGGTACCCCCTGAGGTACCTGATGAGGTCCTCGAACGTGCTGACATGCGAGCTCCTTCGTCGGTGTGTTCCGCTGAGAGAAACTGTATCGAACGTGTAAAAGGTTCGCAAGGGCTCTGGATAGCTCCACGAAGAACGTGTAATACTGTCTCGCGTGACGTCGGGTGTGATCGTCAACACGCCAGAGCCGTCAGCCAAGCGCAATCGTTGTTTCGCTAGGAGAAACCCGGTCTCCCCGGGCTGGAAAGGCACAACCATGCAGAAGAAGCTCAGCCTCGCATCAGCCGCGGTGGCCAGTTGCGTCGTCCTCGCCGCCTGCTCGGGCGGCGGTGGCGGTGGCGGAGACGAGGAGATCGTCATCGGCGCCGTCCACCCGCTGACGGGTGCCCTCGCCGGCGAAGGTGCCTTGATGAGCGCGGGAGCCAAGCTGGCCGTCGAGGACATCAACGAGGCCGGTGGCATCGAATGCCTCGACGGAGCGCAGCTCTCCCTCTCGACCGGTGACAGCCAGGGCACGGCCGCGACGGGTCAGACCGAGGCGCAGCGCCTCGTCGACAGCGGAGCCGTCGCCCTCATCGGCACCTACCAGAGCGATGTGACCCAGAATGTCGCCTCGGTCGCCGAGCGCGCCGGTGTGCCGCTGGTGATCGATGTCGCCGTCGACGACGCGATCCTCGAACAGGGCTACCAGAACTCCTTCCGCATCCAGCCCAATGCCTCGAGCATGGGCGAGGACGGCGCCACGGCCCTCGAGGGCATCTTCGAGGAGGCCGGCGAGGAACTGTCGACGGTCTCCTACATCCACATCGAGGGGGCCTTCGGCGAAAGCGTGTTCAGCGCCTTCGAGGAGAAGGCGGCCGCGGACGGCATCGACGTCAACGAGGTCACCTACGCCGCCGCCAACTTCTCCGACGCCACCCAGGTCGTCTCGCGTGCGCTGTCCAGCGATCCCGACATCGTCGTGGTCACCGGGTACTACCCCGACAGCCTCCTGATCGCCTCGGCGCTCCAGCAGCTGGGCTCGGAGGTCGATGTCTACGGCATCGCCAACGGCGCCTTCGACAACACCTCGTTCCCGGGTGACGCGGGCACCGCGGGCGACGGCATCCTCAGCGCGAACTACCACTACAACATGCAGAACGAGCGGGTCGAGGACATCCGGTCGCGCTTCGAGGAAGAGGCCGGCGAGCCCATGGAGACGGCCGCCGTGCTGTCCTACCAGGCCGTCGAGGTCATCGCCGAGGCCTTGCAGGAGAGCTGCGACACCGACCCGGGCGCCGTCCGCGACGCGATCGCCGATATCGAGGTCGACGATCCGCTGCTCGCCTTCGACGGACCGATCACCTTCGGTGAGAACGGGGAGAACGAGAACGCCACCGTCATCGTCACCCAGATCGCCGACGGCCAGATCCAGCAGGTCTTCCCCGAGGAGTTCAAGACGGCCGATCTGACCTTCCCGACGCGCTGATCCGCCGTCCGTCCCCCACCACTTCGAAAGGGCCACCACCCATGCCGCAGCACGCGAACGCGGCCGAATCGACCTCGGCCGCGAGTCCCTGGCGACAGCAGGCTCGATCGCCGCTCCTGGCAGCGGGGATCGTGATCCTCGCGCTGGCCGCGATCTATCTCTTCGGCAACCGAGACTCCGGCCTCGTGACGCAGTCGATCGTCAGCGGACTGCTGCTGGGAGGTGTGTACGCGCTCGTCTCGATCGGCCTGACGCTGATCTTCGGCGTCCTGGGCGTGGTGAACTTCGCCCACGGCGCGATGCTGACGCTGGCCCTGTACTTCGTGTACGCGCTGACGACGAGCGCCGGCATCCCGGTGTACCTCTCCACGCTCATCGCGGTGCCGCTCATGTTCGGCTTCGGCTTCCTCGTCCAACGGCTGCTGCTGAACAAGCTCACCACGGAGGGCAGCCATGAGGGACCGTTGCTGATCACGCTCGGGCTGCAGCTGCTGATCGTCAACACGCTGCTGATGGTCTTCGGCGGACGCCCGGTGTCGGTCCCCGGATCGGTCGACGGATCGCTGCGCGTGTTCGGCGCGGTAGCGACCTATGAGCGGCTGATCGCGTTCTTCGGGGCGCTCCTCGTCGCCGTCCTCCTGACGCTACTACTGCGACGGACCTCCTTCGGCATGTCGATCCGCTCCGTCGCCTCCAACGCTCAGGGCGCCGCGCTGGTCGGCGTCAACGTGGGTCGGGTGTACGCCATGACCTTCGGCATCGGTGCTGCCTGTGTCGCCGTCGCGGGCGGTCTGACTGCTCCGTTCACGAGCCTGACCCCGACGGTCGGGGAGAGCTTCACCGTGCTCGCCTTCGTCATCGTCGTGCTCGGCGGCCTCGGCTCGGTGGTGGGGGCGATCACCGGCGGTCTGATCATCGGGCTGGTGCAGACCATCGGCGCGCTGTACCTCCCGGGGACCGGGGCGCTGCTGCTCGTCTTCGTGGTCTTCGTGCTGGTGCTGTTGTTCCGTCCTCAAGGATTGTTCGGAGTGCGTCCATGAAGCAGACAGAGACCGAGCCGTCCCGCGTGGCGGCCGACGATCCCCGGCTGCGGGACACGGACCTGCGCAACTCGCTCATCACGCTGGGCGTCCTGACGGTCGTGCTCGCCGTGCTCCCGCTGGTCGTCAACGAGCGGATCGAGTCCATCCTCGTGCTCACCCTGATCTTCGCGATCATGGGCGTCGGCTGGAACCTGATGAGCGGATTCGGCGGGCTGTTCAGCTTCGGCCACGCCGCCTTCTTCGGCGTCGGTGCCTACACCAATGCCTATCTGGTGATCGAGTACGAGCTGTCCCCGTGGATCGCGATGATCATCGGCGCGGTGTTCGCGGCGGCGATCGGCACCTTCATCGCCTTCCTCTGCCTGCGGTACAAGCTGGCGGGAGCCTACTTCGCGCTGGCCACCTTCGCCTTCGCGCAGATGTTCCTGCTCCTGGCGCAGAACCTGGAGTTCCTCAACAAGACCGACGGACTGAGCCTGCCCATCCTGGGTGAGGAGTCCTTCTGGCACATGCAGTTCCGGCAGGGCAACGACTGGTACGTCTGGATCCCGAGTGCCCTCCTGGTGATCGCCCTGGGCATCACCATTCTCTATGCCCGCTCGCGGCCGGGGCGGTACGTCCAGGCGGCACGTGATGACGAGGTGGCGGCCGCCTCGCTGGGCATCAATGTCATGCGCACGCGCCTGGTGGCCGTGATGCTCAGCTGTGCCGTGACCGCCATCGCCGGCGCCTACTACGCGCAGTACTACTTCTTCGTGGGTCCCGAGCAGGCCTTCGGCACCCACGTCTCGGTGCAGGCGATCGTCCCCGCGGTGCTCGGCGGCATCGGCACCATCTGGGGTCCGCTCGTCGGTGCGCTGATCGTGGGCCCGCTCGCGGAGTACATCAAGGAGCTGCTGCGCGACCCGCCGTCCTATCTGGAGTTCCTCCAGGGAGTCTCGGGACTGGATGTCGCGGTCTACGCCGTCCTGCTCATCGTCATCGTGCTCTTCATGCGCAAGGGCATCTACGGGACTCTCAAGGACAAGATCACCGAGAGGAAGAACCAGTGAGCGAGCGAGGCGCGAGCCTGTTGTCGATCGAGGGCCTGACCAAGCGATTCGCCGGACTGACCGCGGTGGACGACATCGGCATCGAGGTCGCCGAACACGAGTTCCTGGGGATCGTGGGGCCGAACGGGGCCGGCAAGACGACGCTCTTTTCGCTCATCGCGGGGGAGCAGCGGCCGACGGAGGGCCGGATCGTCTTCGACGGCACCGACATCACCGGGTGGCCGGCGGACCGGGTGGCGAAGGCCGGGCTGGTCAGAACCTTCCAGCTCATGCGCCCCTTCGAGAGCATGAACGTGCTCGAGAACGTCATGATCGCGACCCACCAGCACACGCCCGCCCCGCATGCCGCCCGGCACAAGGCCCTCGACGTGATCGAGCGCGTGCAGCTCGGACGCTATGCCACCGCCATGCCGGCGAGCCTGCCGACCGCAGCCTTGAAGCGACTCGAGCTGGCCCGAGCGCTCGCCCTCGACCCGCAGGTGATCCTGCTCGACGAGGTGCTGGCCGGGCTGGTGCCGGCCGAGCGTGCCCCGATGATCGAACTGCTGCGGACACTGCACGGCGAGGGACTGACCGTGATGTTCATCGAGCACATCATGGCGGCGGTCCTGGCCCTCTCCGAACGGCTGCTGGTGATGCACGAGGGCGCCCAACTGGCGCTCGGGGATCCGCGCGAGGTCACCGAGGATCCAGTCGTGGTCGAGGCCTACCTGGGAGAGGACTACGCGTGATTCTGACAGTCAACGATCTGCACGCCGGCTATCGGAAGCTGGAGATCCTCCACGGCCTGAACCTGCACGTCGGCGAGGGGGAGATCGTCTCGCTGATCGGCGCCAACGGTGCGGGCAAGACCACCACCCTGCGGGCTCTCGCCGGCATCCTGTCGCCGTCCAAGGGATCGGTCCAGTTCGAGGGCCGCGACATGGGGTCGCTGCGTGCCGACCAGATCGTCAAGGCCGGGCTGGTTCACGTGCCGCAGGACCGTGCGCTCTTCGGCAACCTCAACGTCGCCGAGAACCTCGAGATGGGCGCGTACACGCAACCGCACGCGTCGATCAAGGGCTCCTTGGACGAGGTCTTCGACCTGTTCCCGATCCTGGCCGAGCGCCGAGCCCAGCGGGCGGACACGATGTCCGGCGGTCAGCAGCAGATGCTGGCGATCGGCCGCGCCATGATGGCCCGGCCGCGTTGCCTGACGCTGGACGAGCCCTCGGTGGGTCTTGCCCCGAATCTGGCCAATCAGGTGCTTGCCGCGATCAGCGCGATCCGGGAGACCGGGGTGTCGGTGCTCGTGGTGGAGCAGAACGCCAAGCAGGCCCTCGGCATCTCCGATCGCGCGTATGTGATCGAGAACGGGTCGATCGTCCTGGAGGGCACCGGAGGGGATCTGCTGGAGGACTCTCGGGTCCGCGACGCCTATCTCGGCCTTTAGGGCCGGGACACGTGAGAGGAGCACGATGATGCGCCTGCTGGCGGTCACACCTATCGATGTGAGTGACGAGGAAGTAGGTCGCCGACAGGCGCGCTACGACCGGCTGTGTCCGCCGGGTCTGTCGATCGAGCTGCGGAATGTCGGTGCCGCGGCGCCGACGGCTTTGGAGGACGCTGCGGCGATCACGGCATCCGAGGAGGCGATGGTCCGCTACTTCGCCGCGGTCGATCCGGCCGGATTCGACGGATTCCTTCCCGACTGCGTCCTGGATCCGGTGATCGACCACGCCGATGCCCTGCCGCTGCCGGTCTACGGCATCGGCCGGGCGACCGCGCACTACCTGCGCGGGCTGGGGCTGACCGTGGGCGCGGTGGCGCGCACCGCCGCGATCGCCACGGAACTGGATCGCCGCCTCGGGGTCTACGGCGTCCCGGCGACGCCGACCGCGGTGATGCACCTGTCGGTCGAGGACATCGCGAAGGACGAGATCTGGGCGGCGGCGGTCGAGAAGACGATGGGCTCCCTGGGAGTCCAGGCGGTCATCAACGCGTGCTCGGCGGTCGATGTGACGACCACCGGCCAGTCGGCCGTGCTGGTCGACCCGACCGCGGTGGCGCTGCGCATGATCGCGATGCTGCCGGAGGTCGCCGCATGACCATGGAGGCCGAAGGCCCTGACCTCGTCGTCGCGGGGGCCGGCGGCGGTCTGGTGGCAGCGCTCCGTGCGGCGGAGCTGGGACTGTCGGTCCTCGTCGTCGAGCGCAACGAGCACTTCGCCGCGGGCAACAACACGTCGATGTCGACGGCCATGATCCCGGGAGCTGGGAGCCGCTGGCAGCGTGAGGAGGGCATCGAGGACTCTGTCGACACGTTCATCGGCGATGTGCAGGCCAAGACTCGCGGCGAGGCCGATCCGGTCGTCACCCGGGCGTTGGCGGAGGTGAGCGCACCGCTGGTGGAGTGGATGGCCGACAGCCTGCGGGTGCCGCTGACCCTGGTGACCGATTTCCACTACCCGGGTCACTCGGTGCAGCGCTGTCATTCCATCGAGGGACGTGCGGGACGGGCCTTGTTGCAGCACCTGCTGCGGCGGGTGCGCGAGTCCGAGCTGATCGACCTGCTGGTCCCGGCGCGGCTGACCGATGTCGCGGTCGGCCCCGACGGAGTCGAGGCGGTCACGATCGAGGGTCCCGGCGGTTCCGAGCGGATCCCGACGCGGGCCGTGCTGCTGGCGACGAATGGATTCGGGGCGGATGCCGGTCTCGTCGGCCGCCACATTCCCGAGATCAGCGAGGCGATCTACCACGGCAGCGAAGGCTCCACGGGTGATGCGCTGCGGATCGGCGAGCGGCTGGGCGCCGCGACGGGATTCCTGGACGCGTATCAAGGCCACGCCGCCTTGGCGATGCCCGCCGCGACCCTCGCGGGCTGGGCCACTGTCATGCACGGAGGCTTCCTCGTCGACCGCACCGGCCGCCGCTTCGGCGACGAGACCACGGGGTATTCGGAGTATGCCGCGCAGGTGCTGGAGAATGCGCAGGACGGCGAGGCGTGGATCGTGCTGGACGAGCGCATCCATGAGGCGTGCCTGGAGTTCCAGGATTACCGCGATGTGGTGTCATCGGGCGGCGTGCGCTGGGCCTCGACCGTCGACGAGCTCGCGGACGCGATCGGCGTCGACCGGCTGGGTCTGGGCGAGACCGTGGAGGAGGCGCGGGCCGGCGCGGACGGCGCGGAGGATCCCTTCGGTCGACGGACCTGGTCCACGCCTCTCACCCCGCCCTTCGGGGCGGTGTTCGTGAAGCCGGCGCTCTTCCACACGCAGGGAGGCTTGCGGGTGGACGAGCAGGCGCGGGTGACGAAGGCCGATGGCACGTCGATCCCCGGCCTCTACGCCGCCGGGGGTGCGGCTGTGGGGATCTCCGGCCACGGAGCGGGCGGCTATCTCGCCGGCAATGGCCTGCTCTCGGCCTTCGGTCTGTCGTATCTCGCCGCGAGCGACGCCGCCGCGACCCGTCACCCCTGAGGACCCGTTCTCAGGCGGTGAGCTGCCAGAAGCGTTTGAGGAGCGGCGACATGAACTCGGCGTCGAAGCCCACCTGGGTGAGCAGGATGCCCGCCGTGCGGCGGCGCGGATCGGCGAACAGGGTCGTGCCCGTGCCGCCGGACCAGCCGAAGCGATCGGTCGATCCGTACCGCGGCCGCACGTCGACGCTCACGCCATAGCCCCATCCGGTGCCGGGCTCGAGGAAGAGCTCGCTCATCGCGCGTTGACCCGGTGCGCGGTGGTCCTGGCGCATCGCGTCGATCACCCCTCCGGGCAGTCCGGTGTCCTCTCCGAGGAACGCGAGGGCCAGTCGGGTCAGATCAGCGGCGGTCGAGAAGAGGCCGGTCGCTCCGCCGCGGATCGCCGGCGTGATGTTCGCCTCCGGGTCGCCGGCCGGACGCTCGATCGTGGGCGGGTCGCCGGTGAGGAGCGCCGGGAGTCGCGGCAGCGTCCGCTCGTCCAGGGTGTAGGTCGTCTCGCCCATGCCTAGCGGCCCCGTGACGTGCTCGGCGAGCAGCGCATCGAGGTCGGCGCCACCGGTACGCTCCAGCAAGATGCCGAGCGCCGTGTGGGACGAGTCGTAGAGCCACCCCTCGCCGGGCTGATGGATCATCGGCAGTGCTCCGACCTGCTCGAGCCAGGTGGCGGGGTCCATCGCCGGGGCGAAGGCGCTCGGCCCGAGGCCATGATCGGTGATCGCCCGCTGGAGCGGCTGGCTGCCGTCGAAGGCCGGATGCCAGCCGAAGCCCATCCCCATCGTCAGCAGGTCGTGCACCGTGAGAGCCCGGCGGACGGGCACCGTGTCGTCTAGGTCGGAGCCCAGGGCCCGCAGCACCCGTCGTCCGGACAGCTCGGGCAACCAGCGATCGATCCGGTCGTCCAGCGCGAGAACGCCTCGATCGGCCAGGCACAGTGTCAGCATCGCGACGAGCGGCTTGGTGAGCGAGGCGATGCGGAAGACGCTGTCGGGCTCGTGGCCGACGGAGTCCACGGTCGCGCGGCCGTCGCGGATCGTCACCCACACCGCACCGGGCAGCGTCTGCTCGGTCCTCGTTCGCTCGATCAGGTGGCGAACGCCGTCAGTGCTCATCACCGGCAGTGTGCCAGATCAGTTGACGGTGCGGTCGCGACCGGACCAGAACTCCTGGCGCAGCTTGAACTTCTGCAGCTTGCCGGTCGCTGTGCGGGCCAGCTCCTCGCGGAACTCGACGCGTTTCGGCACCTTGTAGCCGGCCAGCCGCTCGCGGGCATGGGCCTTCAGCTCATCATCGGTGACCTCGCCCTCGATCACCACGAGCGCGGTGACGAGCTCACCCCACTTGTCATCGGGGATGCCGATGACGGCGACCTCGCGGACGGCCGGGTGCGAGGCGAGAGCATCCTCGACCTCGATCGACGATACGTTCTCGCCACCGGAGACGATGACGTCCTTCTTGCGGTCGAGGATCGTCACCTGGCCGTCCTCATAGGTGCCACCGTCGCCCGTATGGAACCAGCCGTCCGCGAGCGACTCGGCACTCGCCTCGGGGTTGTCCCAGTACCCCTCGAGCACGGTATTGGAGCGGGCGAGGATCTCGCCGGAGTCGTTCACCATGATCTGCGTGGAGAGGGCGGGGGCCCCGGCACGCCCGAGGAGGCGAGCTTGTTCGGTGGGCTCTTCGTCCTCCCATTCCTCGCGCATCCGGCTCATGGTCAGCAGGGGAGCGGTCTCGGTGAGCCCGTAGATCTGGATGAACTCCCACCCGAGCTCCTCGCGGACCCGCTCGATCGTGCGGGTGGGCGGCGGCGCGCCGGCCACGACGCAGCGGACACGGTCTCGTCCGGTCGGGCCGTCCCAGTCCTTCAGCGCATCGAGGACCGCCGAGAGCACCGCCGGCGCGCAGCACAGGAAGGTCACGCCGTGCTGCTCGATCCGCCTCAGGATCTCCGCACCGTCGATCTGGCGGAGCACGATGTGACGCCCGCCCATGCCGGTGACCGCGTAGACCTGGCCCCAGCCGTTGCAGTGGAACATCGGCAGCGTGTGCAGGTAGACATCGCGATCGTTCACGGAGGACTGCCACCCGAAGACGGTGGCATTCGTCCACAGCGCGCGATGGGTCAACTGCACGCCCTTGGGCCGGGCCGTGGTGCCCGAGGTGTAGTTGATCGTGGCCGTCGCGTCCTCGTCGGGCGCCCACGGCTCGGGTTCGGCGGTGCTCGACCAGATCTTCTCGTCGTCCTCGCCCAGCACGAAGATGTGCGGTGCGTCGATCGCCTCGGCCAGGTGCGCGAGGTCGGGGTCGAGCATCACGACCTCGGCACCGCTGTGCTCGACGATGTACTGGACCTCCGCGGGGGCGAGGCGGAAGTTGACCGGCACGAGGATGCGGCCCCACGCCGAGACGCCGAAGAACGAGACGAGCAGGCGGGCCGCGTTGTGGGACACACAGGCGACCCGGGCGCCCCGCTCGATGCCGAGCTCGTCGAGGGTCGCGGCCTGCGAGCGCGCCAGCCGCATCACATCGCGATACGTCAGCTCGCCCCACGAGGGTGCGGTCTGGTTCGGCTCGTCGACGACCGCGACCCGGTCGGGGTAGACCGTGTACGCGCGATCGAGGAAGTCGCGGACACTGAACGGGACCTTCATGAGTGCTCCTTTGGCGACGACGGGTCGTGTGACGGGTCTCACTGCATTGAAGCACTCGTGCGGTAGCACCACATCCGCAGTCGGGTTCCGTTCCGTGTCCTGCCCTCGGTGATAGCGTGACCGCGATCTCGCCGATGTCGAGGACGAGGAGCTGACGATGGCCGTGCTCAATGTCCATGAGCGTCGGCTGCCCGTGCCTCCGTCGGTCGTCGGTGCCCTTCTCGACACCCTCGCGAGCGAGGACGATCGGCTGTGGCCCGATGAGAGTTGGCCGGCGATGCGTCTCGATCGCGGTCTCGCCCCGGGGGCGGCCGGCGGCCACGGTCCGATCCGGTACGAGGTGGCGCACCATGTTCCCGGTCAGTGGGTCCGGTTCGTCTTCACCGCGCCGGCCGGTTTCGAGGGCTTCCATGAGTTCACCGTCCGGGGCGACACCGGCGGCAGCGTCCTGCGGCACACGCTGGCGATGCGCACCCACGCGATGGCCCGGGTGTCCTGGCCGCTGTTGTTCCGTCCGCTCCACGATGCGCTCATCGAGGACAGTCTCGCCAAGGCGCTCGCCGAGGTCGGCGGCGGAGCGGCGCCGGTCCGCTGGACACCGCTGGTCCGTGGCCTGCGCCGGCTCCTGGCGCGGTTCGCGTCGGGGCGGTGAGTGGTCAACCTCGGCCGCGGGCGGTGGTTGACCACTCACCGCGATGGGACCTCGACCGGAGTCGGTGAGTAGCCAACCACGGCTGTGACCGCGCTGGTTGATGGGTCACCGCGATCGTGTGGTGGCAGATGGCGGTGGGTGGTGAACCACCCGTCGCGCTGTGCGGACCGGCCAGGCCGGTCACCGTCACGAGTCGTAGGGGTAGAAGCCCTGGCCCGACTTCTTGCCCAGCAGGCCGGCGTCGACCATCCGGTCCAGCAGCGGCGGCGGGGAGTAGAGGGGCTCCTTGAACTCCTCGTACATCGACTCGCCGATCGCCTGGATCGTGTCGAGGCCGATGAGATCGCTCAGCGCCAGGGGCCCCATCGGGTGACCGCAGCCCAGCACCATGCCCTGGTCGATGTCCTCGGCCGAGGCGTATCCCGCCTCGTACATGCGGATCGCCGAGAGCAGATAGGGCACGAGCAGCGAGTTGACGATGAAGCCCGCGCGGTCGGTCGCGTCGATCGGGCGCTTGCCGAGGCTGTCGGTGACGTAGGAGCGCATCCGGTCCAGCGTCGCGGGCGCCGTGGTGAGCGAGGGGATCAGCTCGACGAGCTTCATGACCGGCGCGGGGTTGAAGAAGTGCACGCCCATGACGTGGTTGGCGCGGCCGGAGACGGCTCCAAGCTTGACGATCGGGATCGACGAGGTGTTGGACGCGAGGATCGCATCGTCGTCGTCGAGGATCGAGCCGACCTTGGTGAAGAGGTCGAGCTTGACCTGCTCGTTCTCGCTGGCGGCCTCGACGACGAGCTGACGGTCCGCGAGAGCTCCCAGGTCGGACGTCGGATGGATACGGTCCAGGGTCGCGGCGAGGTCGTCGGCGGTGATCTTGCCCCGCTGCTCGGCCTTGCGCAGCGAGCCCTCGATGCGTCCACGGGCAGCGTTGGCCGCCTCGTCGGAGATCTCCACGAGCACGACATCGAGTCCTGCTCGCGCGTTCACCTCGGCGATGCCCGAGCCCATCAGCCCGCCGCCGATGACACCCATACGTTCGATCGTCATGCCACTCCTTAGATGAGGGAATCCTCATGTTCGATTCTACGGCGCGGGATGACCGGCCGGCAGAGGGCCTCGTGATGGGATGGGACGGTGCGACGTGTGAGGGCGATGACGGCTGGTCTGATGGTGGCGGTCGTGCTCGCCGGATGCAGCGGCGAGGACCCGCAACCCCAGCCCAGTGAGCCCACCGAGAGTGCCGAGTCCGGGCTCGCCGAGGGCGAGCCCGACATGGGAGCGCTGACCAGCTTCACCTGCCAGGCCGACGAGGAGGGTCAGTGGTCGGCGACCGGTGTGATCGCCAACGGCGAGGAGACGTCGGAGAGCTACCAGGTCACGGTGCTCGTCGCGGACAGCGACGCCGGCAACGCGAAGTCGACGCTGCTCGACCAGGTGCAGCCGGGGGAGTCGGCGACCTTCGAGATCGCGGAGATACCGCCGAACGGCGAGGAACCGACCTGCCGGGTCACCGTCATCCGGATCGCGACCGGGGCGAGCTGATCACGATGGTCCGCCGCCGCGGCCGCCGGTAGACTTTCAACTCCGAACCACACCACGAGGAGGGATACCCATGCACGGATCGACGTGGGCGCTCCTCGTGGAGGTCACGGTCGGACGATAGGTCGTCCGGGAGCGCCGCTCAGACGCACTCCCGAAAGGCACGACCATGCGCATCACCTCCGAACGGCGCCTCGACGCCGGCATCATCGAACGGACCTTCTCCCTGGGTGAGATCCCGGGAATCCTCTGGACGCCTCCGGGGGCTTCGGTCTCGGAGCCGGTCCCGCTCATCCTGGTGGGCCATCCCGGTGGGCTGAGGCAGCTGTACCCACGACTGGTGGACCGGGCTCGAGGCTCGGTCGCGGAGGGGTTCGCCGCCGCGACGATCGAGCTTCCCGGCAGCGGTGAGCGCCCTGCCTCGGCGTCGACGACCCAGGCACGCGCCGATCTGCGGGAGGCCCTCGCTGAAGGCGAGCGGCCGAGCGAGGAGGTCGTCGATCGCCTGATCCTCCCGTTGGTCGAACAGGCGGTCCCGGAATGGCGGTCCGCCTTGGACGACCTGTTGAACCTGCCCGAGCTCAGGGGACCCGTCGGATTCTCCGGCGGGGTGATCGCCATCGCCACTCGTCTGGCGGTCGTCGAGCCGCGTATCGCGGCCGCGGGCCTGTTCGCCGGGAGCTTCGTGCCCCGTTCCATCATCGAGGAGGCTCGTCGGGTCACCATCCCCCTGCATGTCCTGCTGCAGTGGGACGACGAGGGGAACGACCGACAGGCCGCGCTGGACCTGTTCGATGCCTTCGGCTCCAGGGAGAAGACGCTGTACGCCAATCTGGGCGGACATACGGGCGTCCCCCGGTTCGCGGGAGACGACGCGGCGCGCTTCTTCGCGCGGCATCTGGGCTGAGCGGGGCCGCGGCGTCTCGCGTTCCTGGGCGTTGTCATCGGCGTCGCCGTCGAGGCCGACGGCCACCACGACCGCCGCGTCATCCGTCGGGCTGAGGCTGTCGACGGTCACGGTGCAGGACAAGGGTACGGATCCGCCGTTGCTGAAGGGCAGCACGGTTTCCGGATCCGCGGTCTCGTCGAGGAGCAGGAGCTCGGGGGAGCCCCCTTCGGCTGCGCTACGGTCACCGCTGCCCTCATCGCGAGTTGCATCGCTGATCGAAGGTCACCCCGACTCACCCTTGTGACGGGGGACACGCTGATGCTACCCTCCAGATGTCATGTCGTTATGATGTCTTAGATTGGTATTACATTGGCCATCAAGTACCTGGAGATCCGGGACCACTTGCGCCGGCGCATCGAGTCCATGAGCGTCGGTGATCCGCTGCCCCCCGAGCACGTCCTGTGCGAGGAATACGGTGCCAGCCGCATCACCCTGCGCAAGGCGATCGACGGCCTGGTCGACCAGGACCTGCTGGTACGCGAGCAGGGACGCGGCACCTTCGTCTCGCAGCCGATGCATCCGCACCGCTACAGCGAGAGCTTCAACCACCGCATCGGCGGCTTCTACAGCGAGATGGCCGAGCGGGGGCACGAGGTCGGCAGCGAGGTCCTGACCCAGCGCGTCATCGCGGCCCCGCCCCGCATCGCCGAGTTGCTGGACCTGCCTCCCGCATCGTCCCTCGTCGAGCTCGTGCGGCTCCGCACTGTCGACGGCGCCCCGAACCACATCGTGCACACCTTCCTGCCGGCCGAGCGCTTCGCGGCGGTCGCCGATAACGACTTCAACACGGGCTCGCTCTATGAGTTCCTGCGCCGCGAGCTCGGCATCGAGCTCGCCCGGGCCCGGCTCGCGGTCTCGATCGGGGAGGCGGACGCCGACGAGGCCGAGCGGCTCGACGTGCCCGCCGACTCGCCGCTGCTGGTCGTCGAGTCGACCGTCTTCGATCCGGGCGGTGATCCGCTGCTGTTCGGTTTCTCGCGTCTTCGTCCCGATGTCAACCAGGTGGAGTTCGAAGTGGTCTCCCAGAGCGGCAAGGAGCTGTCATGACCGAGCGGAGCGAGGGAACGACGGGGGCGTCATGGCGGCGCCCGCGTATCGTGTGGTTGTTCTCTGGCGGGTGCCGTCATGACTGAGTTGCTCGATCTCCTCCCCGAGGACGGCATCGTCCTGGGCGCCGCCGCGAAGGACTGGCGAGAGCTCACCGAGACCGTCGGCGAGCTTCTGGTCGACGCCGATGTCGCCGAACCGTCCTACACCGGCGCGATGATCCGCAATGTCGAGACCAACGGCCCCTACCTCGTCATCGCCCCCGGACTGGCGTTGCTCCACGCGCGCCCCGAGGAGGGGGCTCGCGCCCCCGGCCTCGTCCTGGTCACCCCACGGACACCGATCGAGTTCGGCCACTCCACCAATGACCCCGTCCGGGTCGCCCTCGGCCTGACCGCGGTCGACGCGACCGGCCATCTCGACCTGCTCGGCGCCATCGGCGCCATCTTCACCCACCCCGACGCCGTCGATCGGATCGCCGCCGCGCGCACCAGCGCCGAGCTGCGTGACGTCGTCGCCCATCTCACCGAGGAGAACTGACATGAACGAGAAACTGCTGGTCGTCTGCGGCACGGGCATGGGGAGCTCGATGATCCTCAAGATGATGGTCGACCAGGTGGTCGGCGCGCAGAAGCTTCCCTTCGACGTCAGCTCGGACCTCGCCTCGAGCGCGCGCTCCTCCGGCGCCGACGTCATCGTGGCCGGCCTCGATCTGGCCCCCACCCTCACCAATGTGCCGGCGACCGTCATCGGCATCAAGAACATCCTCGACAAGGCCGAGATCGCCTCCGCCCTCGAGGACTACCTCGCGTCCAAGAGCGACGGCGAGGACTGAGCACTCCCACCGCTGCGGGAGTCGTAGAAAGGCAGAAGGATGGACATCCTCAAGGTGATCGTCACCGATATCCTCGGTGACGCGGCGTTCCTGGTCGGCCTGTTCGCGCTGGTCGGCCTGGTATTGCAGAAGAAGGCGTTCCCCGACGTCTTCGCAGGCACGGTCAAGACCATCGTCGGGTTCTTGATCTTCGGTGTCGGTGCGGCGGCCGCGGTGGCCACGCTCGGCAACTTCCAGACCCTCTTCTCCGAGGGCTTCGGCATCGACGGCGTGCTGCCGATCTCCGAGGGCGTCACCGCCCTCGCGCTGACCAGCTTCGGCACGCAGACCGCGATCATCATGGTGATCGGCCTGCTGGCCAACCTGCTGGTCGCCCGTCTCACCCCGATGAAGTACGTCTTCCTCACGGGTCAGCACAATCTCTTCTTCTCCGCGATCCTGGCGATCGTGCTGTCCGCCTCGGGCGCATCCGATCTGGTCACCGTCGTCGTGGGCGGTCTGCTGCTCGGCTTCTTCGCCGCCTTCTTCCCGTGGCTCTGCCGCAATGCGATGCCGAAGGTGACCGGGACCGACGACATCGGCATCGGCCACTACGTCACGATCGGCTACGCCTTCAGCTCCTGGCTCGGCGGCAAGGTCGGCGACCCGGCCAAGAGCACCGAGAACATCAAGCTGCCGAAGAGCCTCGGCTTCTTCCGCGACTACGTGGCCTCGATCGCGCTGACCATGGTGGTGTTCTTCTACATCGCGACCGTCGCGGCCGGCAAGGGCGTGACCGATGAGCTGGCCGGCGGCACCAACTGGCTGGTCTTCCCGCTCATCCAGGCGCTCACCTTCGCGGCCGCCGTCTACATCATCATCACCGGTGTGCGGATGTTCCTCGGCGAGATCGTCCCGGCCTTCCTCGGCATCTCCGAGAAGGTCGTCCCCGGGGTGCGCCCGGCACTCGACTGCCCGGCAGTCTTCCCCTACGCCCCGACCGCCGTCATCGTCGGCTTCCTCACCTCGTACGCGGCCGGCCTGGTCATGATGGGCCTCTACATCGGCCTCGGCTGGACCGTCATCATCCCCGTCGCCATCCCGTACTTCTTCATCGGTGGCACGGCAGCGGTCTTCGGCAACGCGACCGGCGGCTGGAAGGGTGCCGTGACGGGCTCGGCGATCGTCGGCGTGCTCATCTCGCTCGGCCCCCAGCTGATCTACCCGATCATGGACAGCGTCGGCCTGCAGGGCTCGTCCTTCCCCGAGACCGACTTCACCGCCGTGGGCTGGCCGCTCTACCAGGTCCTGCAGCTCGGCACCGGCGTCGGCATCGCCATCACGTTCGCGGTCGTCGCCGCGATCGCGGCGGTCGTCTTCGGCATCGACCGTCGTGAGAAGTCGCGTCGCGCGGTGGCCACCGAGGGGGCCGAGCAGTGACAGTACTGAGCAGCGAGGCCTCCGCGCGACTACCTGCGCTGCGTGGCCGCATCCTGCGAATGATCCACGACGCGCAGGCCGGACACCCGGGGGGCTCGCTCTCGGTCATCGACCTGCTGGCCGTGATCATGCTCGACAAGGGTCGCTTCACCGGCGACGCCGACCTCCGCGACTGGCTGGTGCTCGCCAAGGGCCACGCGGTCCCGGCGCTCTACGCGATGCTCGTCGAGCTGGGCGATCTGGACGAGTCCGAGCTCGCCAGCTATCGGCACCTGGGCTCGAGCCTGCAGGGACACCCGGATCGTCGTAAGACCCCCGGTGTGCAGGTCTCGACCGGGCACCTGGGGCAGGGCCTCTCCGTCGCGCTCGGCATCGCCATGGGTGAGCGCCGACGCGACTCGGGACGTCACGTCTGGGCCGTGGCCGGCGAAGGCGATCTGCACGAGGGCCAGTCGTGGGAGGCGCTCATGGCCGCCGCGCACCACGGCATCGGCGATCTGACCGTGGTGGTCGACGCCAACGGCCTCACCCAGCACGGCCCGGTCGGCCGGATCATGGGGCTGGAGCCGCTGGCCGCGAAGCTCGAGAGCTTCGGCTGGGCGACGGTCGAGGCCGAAGGCCACGATCCGATCGCCTTCGGCGCGGCGCTTGACGAGGTGCGCGCCGACTCGCGACCCGGCGCGGTCGTCGCGCGCACGGTCAAGGGACACGGCGTCTCCTTCATGGAGAACGTCCGCGAATGGCACTCGCGCGGCCTCGACGACGACGAACTGCGCCGGGCACTCGACGAGATCGGCGAAGGGTAGGCGACATGGCGGCGAAGACCGATGTATACGGAGACCTGCGGGCTCCACGCGAGATGATCGGATCGACCCTGGTCGAGCTCATCGAGGCGGGTGAGGACGTCGTCGTCCTCGATGGCGATCTCGGCCTGTCGACCCGTTTGGGTCCCGTCGAGGACGCGCATCCGGACCGCCTGGTGCAGCTCGGCGTGGCTGAACAGAACGCGATGGGGGTCGCCACCGGACTCTCGTACACGGGCGTCCGGCCGGTGTTCGTGTCGATGGCGATGTTCGCGCTCGCACTGCCGTGGACCCAGTTGCGGCAAGCGGCCTATGCCGGTGCGCCGGTGGTCGTGATCGGCACGCACCCGGGCGTCGACATGGGGCCGGACGGCGGCACCCACCAGTGCCTGGAGGATCTCGCGCTGGCGCGCGCGATCCCCGAGCTCGTCGTCCTGACCCCGGCCGACTCGGCCCAGACCGCGAACGCGATCGCCTGGGCGGTGCGTCAGCGCGAGCACCCGGTCTACATCCGGGTGGGCCGGCACCCTGTCGCTCAGCTCTACGACCCCGACGCCGAGTTCGCTCCGGGCGGGCACGAGGTGATCGCCGACCATGGCGGCCGGGCGCTGATCGTGACGGAGGGATCGACCGCATCGCTCGGTCGCGATGCCGCCGATGCCCTGGCCGACCGTGGGATCGGCGCGCGCGTCGTCCACCTCCCGTCGCTCAAGCCGCTCGACGCAGACGGGATCCGTGCGGCGGCGTCCGGCTGCGAGCTCGTCGTCACCGTTGAGAACCACAGCGTCATCGGGGGGCTCGGGGACGCCGTCTGCGGTGTCGTCGGCCCCCAGGGTGCTCGCGTCGAACGCATCGGCACCCCCGATGTGTTCGGCATGTCCGCCACCGGCGATGAGATGCGTGAGGCCTTCGGCTTGACGCCCGACGCCGTCGCCGCGCGGATCGACGCGTGGCTGTCCACACCATCCGTTGGAGGAACTGCTCGATGACCATCACGTCCACGACCTCGCCGGTGCTCGACACGGAGGTCGTCACGACCGCGCGCGGCCTGAGCATCGACGCCGTCGAACGGGCCGGCTCCGGCCACCCGGGCACCGCGCTGGCGCTCACCCCGGTGGCGCAGCTGCTGTACGGGCGGCACCTGCGCCACGACCCGGCCGACCCGCAGTGGGCCGGACGGGACCGCTTCGTGCTGTCCTGTGGACACGCCAGCATCCTGCAGTACGTGCAGCTGTACCTGAGCGGCTACGACCTGACCCTCGACGACCTGCGCAGCTTCCGCAGGATCGGCAGCCGGACGGCCGGGCACCCCGAGTACGGGCACACGGTGGGCGTCGAGATGACCACCGGACCGCTCGGACAGGGTCTCGCCTCCTCCGTGGGGATGGCCATGGGATTCGCCCGACAGCGGGCGCTCTTCGATCCGGAGGCGCCGGCGGGAGAGTCTCCCTTCGACCGTGCCGTCTGGGTGCTGTGCAGTGACGGCGATCTGCAGGAGGGCATCTCCTATGAGGCCGGAGCGCTCGCCGGACGCCATGAGCTGGGCGCGCTGAACGTCGTCTTCGACGACAATCGCATCCAGATCGAGGGCGAGACCTCGCTGACCACCGGTGAGGACATCGCTGCGCGCTTCGAGGCCCAGGGCTGGCACGTCCAGCACGTCGGCCTCGCCGAGGACGGCGATATCGACGTCGCCGCACTGGACGCGGCCATGACCGCGGCGCGCGATGAGACGGCGCGACCCTCCATCATCGTGCTGCGATCGCAGATCGCCTGGCCGGCGCCGAATGCCATCAACACCCCCGGCGCCCATGGCTCACCCCTCGGCGGCGACGAGGCGGCCGCCACCAAGATCGCCCTCGGCCTCGATCCCGCGGCCACCTTCGTGGTCAGCGACGAGGTCCGCGCGCGGGCCGACCGCCGCGAGGAGGGCGCGCGGATACATCGCGCCTGGGACGAGCTCGACGCGCGCTGGCGCGAGCGTGAGCCCGAGCGCGCGAGTCGGTGGGATGCCGTCATCGGCGACCCGGGGACCGTCGAGGTGCCGGCCTTCGAGGCCGGGACGTCCGTGGCGACGCGTTCCGCGTCCGGTGCCTGCCTCGCCGCCCTGGCCCCGCAACTGCCGCAGCTGTGGGGTGGCTCGGCCGACCTCGGCGACAGCAACAAGACCACGATCCCCGGCGAGGTGTCGTTCCTCCCCGAGAGCCGTGACGGCCGCATCGTGCACTTCGGCGTCCGCGAGCACGCGATGGCCGCGATCGCCAACGGCATCGCCCTCGCGGGCGGCTCGCTGCCCTATGTCGGCACCTTCCTGGTGTTCAGCGACTACATGCGCGGCGCGATCCGCCTGGCGGCGCTCATGGGGTTGCCGGTGACCTATGTCTGGACCCACGACTCCGTCGCCCTCGGGGCTGACGGGCCGACCCATCAGCCGATCGAGCACCTCGCGTCCTTGCGGGCGATGCCGGGGCTCGATGTCGTGCGCCCGGCCGATGCCAAGGAGACCGCGGTCGCCTGGCGCCTGGCCGCCGAGCGCCGGACGAGGCCGATGGGCCTGGTCCTGGCGCGTCAGAACGTGCCGGTGCTGGACGCCGACGATGTCGTGGTGGAGGCCGGGGTCCGCGCCGGTGCCTACGCCGTCCTCGAGCCGGAGGCCGAGCCCGAGGTGGTCGTCGTGGCGACCGGCAGCGAGGTGGCGCTCGCGGTGGAGGCGGCCCGCTCGATCTCGGACGAGATCGCCGTGCGCGTGGTGTCGATGCCGTGCCGGGAGTGGTTCCTGGCGCGTCCGGCCGCCGAGCGCGATGCCCTTCTCCCTCCGGGCATCCGCGCGGTGGTCGTGGAGGCGGCGTCGTCCTTCGGCTGGGCCGAGGTGGTGGGCCGCGGCGCCGGATTCGTCACGGTGGACCGCTTCGGCGCCTCCGGCGATGCCGAGGACGTGCAGGCCGAGGTCGGGCTGACCGTCGAGAACGTGGTCGCTGCCCTCCGCGGCTGACGCGTCCCCGCCCCGGTCCCGGCGCTCACCTCGGTGGCGGTAGGCCATCAACTCTTCCCATTCGTCGGCGGTAGGTCATCAACCGAATCGGGCCTCGATAACGTTGATGGTCTACCGCCGACGGCGCAGGGACAAGACACAGAACGGCCCGCCTCCCGGAGGGGAGGCGGGCCGTTGCGTGTGCGCGACGGTCAGGCGCGGGCGATGCGGACCATGTCCTCGCGAGGCACGACCTTGACGCGCTCGCGCTCGGTCTCGTGGGCGTCGCCGAGTCCGAGCTCGTGGGCGTCGAGCTTCTCCCAGCCCTCCCACGTCGTGTACTCCAGGCCGCGCGAGTCGAGGTAGCGGTCGAAGGCCTCGGGCTCGGCGTGCTCGGGAGCCTCGAGGGCGTCGATATCGTCGACCAGCATGCCGATGGTCTGCGCCGCATCGGACTTGGTGTGTCCGATGAGGCCCACCGGCCCGCGCTTGATCCACCCGGTGACGTAGACCCCGGGGATCGGGGAGCCGTCGAGGTCGATGGCGTGGCCGCCGTCATTGGGCACCACGCCGGCCGCCGCGTCGAAGGGCAGGCCCGCGAGCACATCGGAGTAGTACCCGATCGCCCGGTAGACCGCCTGGATCGGCCAGTCCTTGAACTCGCCCGTGCCGCGGACATTGCCGGTGCCGTCGAGCTCGGTGATCTCGGTGCGCAGACCCACGACCCTGCCGTCCTCGCCGAGTACCTCGACGGGGCTCTGGCAGAAGTGGATGTGGATGCGGTGCGGCGCCCCGCTGGGCTCGGTGGCCAGGTACTTGGTCAGCACGTCGACGACGAGCTTCTGGCTCTTGGCGGCCTTGAGCGCCTCCATCGAGCCCTCGTCGAACTCGAAGCCCTCCGGGTGCACGATGACATCGATATTCGGGCTGTGGCTCAGCTCGCGCAGCTCCATCGGCGTGAACTTGACCTGCGCCGGGCCGCGCCGCGCGAACACGTGGACATCGGTGGTGGCGTTCTTCTTCAGGCCCTCGTAGACGTTCTCGGGGATCTCGGTGACGAGCAGCTCCTCGGCCGTCTTGGCCAGGATGCGGCTGACGTCGAGGCCGACATTGCCGACGCCGAGCACCGCGACCTCCTTGGCGTGCGGCTGGAAGTCCCAGTCGCGCGCCACATCGGGGTGCCCGTCGTACCAGTAGACGAAGTCCGCGGCGCCGTAGGAGCCGTCGAGGTCGATGCCGGGGATGTCGAGCTCGCGGTCGCGGCGGGCGCCGGTCGCGAAGACGACGGCGTCGTAGAACTGACGCAGATCCTCCAGCTTGATGTCATCGCCGAAGGCCACATTGCCGAAGAAGCGGATATCGGGATTGGCCATGACGCGCTTGAGCGCCTTGACGATCTCCTTGATCCGCGGGTGGTCCGGCGCGACGCCGTAGCGGATCAGGCCGAAGGGGGTGGGATCGCGGTCGATGAGGTCCACCGTCGCGTCGACGTCCTCGTTCTTGGTGAGGATGTCGGCGGCGTAGACGCCGGCCGGACCGGCGCCGACGACGGCGACCCGCAACTTCCTGCTCATGTCACTCCTGGAATACACGACAAAACTGCCCAGTGGGCCTTAGGCCAGCCTAACGCGGTGACCACAACCTCCAGAACCTGTCCGCGATGTGAAATCCGTCGCCGCCGTTCGCCGTTCCCCACCGAGTGACCGCCTCCCCGTCCTCGTTGAGTGTGGGAGGTGCCCCCACGCTCAACGGGTTTCCGGGAGCTCAGCCGACGGTGGTGCCCAGGAGGTTGCCGATCAGCGACGTGGCCGTCAGCGCGAGCGCACCGCCGATGACCAGTCGCAGCGCGGCTCGCGCACGCGGTGCCCCGCCGATCGTCGCGCTGGTGACTCCCGTCAGCGCGAGGGCGATCAGCACGGCGATGAAGGTCGCCGGGACGCGCCAGGGCTCGGGCGGCAGCACGATGGCCGCCATCGGCAGCGCCGCGCCGAGGGTGAAGGCGATCGCCGAGGAGATCGCCGCGTGCCAGGGGTTGACCAGGTCGTCGGCGTCGATGCCGAGCTCCACGGCCAGATGCGCCTCGAGCGCATCGTGCTCCGTCAGCTCGCGGGCGACCTGCGCGGCGGTCTGGGGCTGCAAGCCTCGGCGGGACAGGAGCTCGGTCAGCTCGTCGAGCTCCTCGTCGGGGAAGTCGGCCAGCTCCGATGTCTCCTTGACGATCATGGCGCGCTCGCTGTCGCGCTGACTGCTGACGGAGACGTACTCGCCGAGGGCCATCGACAGGGCACCGCCGACGACGGCCGCGGTTCCCGCCGTGACGATCGCCCCCGTGCCGGTGGTGGCGCTCGCCACGCCGACCACCACGGCAGCCACGGAGACGATGCCGTCGTTGGCGCCGAGGACTCCCGCCCTCAGCCAGTTGAGTCGCTGTGCGCGTCGGCCGGAGTCGTGGGGCTCGCCCGGGTGCGTCGCGCTCATGCCGAAAGCCTAGACGGAGGATGTGCTGTCGAGGTCGCTATAGCAACCTCGACAGCACATCCTCCGTGAGCAGCGGGCCCGAGGGACGTCGCCGGTGGGATACGCACCTCTCGCCGACCTCGAGGGGTGCGTAGGTCACCGCCCCTCCGACGCTGCCGCGGCCGTCGGTCCTCACAGCGAAAGCTCAGCAGATCACCAGCGGCGTCTTGAGGGGCCTGCCTACCGTTCTGATTGACGACGCAATCAGTCTCACGAGGAGTCACCATGCGCCGCACCGCCCGAACAGCCGTCCTCACCGCGGCGGCATCCGCTGCCCTCTTCACCGCCGCCTGCGGCTCCGAAGCGGAGCGCGTTGAGCCCACCACGGCCCCCTCGTCACCCGCCGACAGCGCCGATGGCGCCGAGTCCGGCAGCTTCACCCCGGGCGACTATGAGGCCACCGGCAGCTATCAGACCCCGGGTGGTACGCAGTCGGTCGACGTGGACCTGACCCTCGAGGCCGATGGCACCATCACGGACCTCGATGTCGAGGGCAACGCCGAGGGCGGCAACTCCGAGCAGTTCCAGGGCAAGTTCGAGAGCGGCATCGACGCCGAGGTCGTCGGCAAGAAGATCACCGAGCTCGACGTCTCCAAGGTCTCCGGGTCATCGCTCACCAGCGGCGGCTTCAACGACGCGATCGCGCAGATCACCGACGACGCCCGGGCCTGACCGGTGCACACCTGGGCCTTCGACGCGATCGGCACCCGGTGGCGGGTCGACGCGGCTGCCGATATCGATCGAGCCGCGGTATCGGCCCTCGTCGACGACTTCGACCGCACCTGGTCGCGATTTCGCGAGGACTCCCAGGTGGCCCGGCTCCGTTCGGACGGCCGCGCCGACCTGGGGGAGCACGCGCCCGCCATCCTCGACCTCTACGACCAGCTCTACGCGCTCACCGAGGGGGCGGTCAGTCCCGCGGTCGGCGCGAGCCTGGAGCGGCTCGGCTACGACGCCGACTACACGCTGACAGCGAGCGGTGAGGCGATTCCCGCGTTCCGCTGGTCGGAGGCGAGCCGCGACGGATCGACGGTGGAGACCAGACAGCCGGTCGTCCTCGACATCGGCGCCGTCGGCAAGGGGTATCTGGCCGATCTCGTCGCCGATCTCATCGGAGCGCCCGTGACGGTCGACGCGAGCGGCGACATCGTGCACCGCGGCCCGGGTCCGTTGCGCGTAGCGATGGAGCACCCGGCCGACCCGTCCCGAGCCGTCGGCATCATCGAGCTGCCGCCGGGGCACGGGGTCGCCGCCTCGGCCACCAACCGTCGGGCCTGGGGCGAGGATCTGCACCATGTCCTCGATGCCCGCACCGGCCGGCCCGAGTCCGGGATCATCGCCACCTGGGCGGTCGCGCCCTCCGCAGCGCTGGCCGACGGCCTCGCGACCGCCCTCTTCTTCGCGGCTCCCGAACGCGTCGTCGAGGAGTTCCCGGGCGTGGGGTGCGCGGTGATCGACCGATCCCAGCGCATCCGTGCCGTCCGACTGCCCGGGGAGATCTTTCGATGACCGCACTCGAAGGCCTGCTCGGCCGCTTCACGATGTACCGATTGATGATCGGCGTCCTGGGCATCCTCGCCGCCTGGGCTCTGGTCGCGGCGGCCGCCGGCTGGCTCGACCCGGGGATCTTCGGCCTGTCGGCGATGCTGCTGACCCTCGTCGTGCTCGTCGCGTCCTCGGTGGTCGCCAATGAGGCGATCGGCCGCCTGGCCGGCGCCGCGCCGCACGCCGACTCCGCGATCATCACGGCCTTGCTGCTGTGGTTCCTGTACTGGCCCAGCACTGAGCCGGCCACGCTCGGGTGGCTCGCGCTGATCGCGGTACTGGCACAGGCCTCGAAGTACCTCATCGCGGTGCGTCGCCGACACCTCGTCAACCCGGCCGCCGCGGGCGTGGTGCTGGCGATGCTGCTGGCCTGGGCGACCGGGATCGGCACCATCCCCTATACGACGTGGTGGGCCGCGAGCGAGACCCTGCTGCCCGTCGCCGTCGTCGGCGCGCTGCTGGTGCTCTATCGCACCGGCCGGCTGGACATCGGTCTGATCTTCGTGCTCGTGGCCGCGCCGCTGACGGTGTGGGGCCTGACGGCCTTCGGCACGGATCTCGGTACCGCGGTACGGCAGGCGTTCTCGGCCTACCCGCTGGTCTTCTTCGCCGGTTTCATGCTGAGCGAGCCGCTGACACTGCCGCCTCGTCGCGCGCAGCAGTGGGCGGTGGCAGCGGCGGCCGGTGTCGTCTTCTCCTATCCGATGTGGTCCTTCGCCGCCTTCGGGTCGACCATCTCCGTCGGCCCCTTCGAGAGCACCTACGAGCTGACCCTCGTGGTGACCGGGCTGGCGGCCTTCGCGCTCGGTCAACGCGGCCGCGTCGGCCTCACCTTGCGTGAGCGCCGCCCCCTCGGCAGCGGCGTCTACGAGTATCGCTTCGATGCCGACCGGCCCGTGCGTTTCACCCCCGGCCAGTACCTGGAGCTGCATGTGCCGCACGGTCGCGCGGACTCGCGCGGAGCGCGGAGGGCGTTGAGCATCGCGTCGCCCCCAGGGCCCGAGGTCTGTGTCGCGATACGAGAACCGGAGGACGCCTCGAGTTTCAAGAAGACCTTGGCGGCGCTGCCGGCGGGGACGCGCCTCGCCGCCACCGGGGTGAGCGGCGACTTCCTGCTGCCTCGCGATCCGGGCGAGGGAGTGCTGCTGATCGCCAGTGGCATCGGGGTCACGCCGTTCATGAGTCAGTTGCGGGCCGATGGATCGGACCGCGATGTGCGGCTGGTCCATCACGTGCGTGCGGGGGAGGTGCAGCCCTATGCCGAGGAGATCGCCGCGCTGGGTCTGGAGTCGCACGTGGTCAGCGGGGACCTGCCGGGATGGGACGAGTTGGTCGCCCTGGTGCCCGATCTCGCGGAGCGGGTCGTCTATGTCTCGGGATCTCCGGCCTCTGTCGACGCGGTGCGTCGGGAGCTGCGCGGACGGGTACGCCGTATCCGCACCGACCGCTTCCTCGGTTACTGATCCCGCCGATTGGGGCGGTGAGTAGGCGTCCATTCGTGAGGGCGGCCCGGTGAGTAGGCGTCCATCGCTCCTCTATGGATGGACGCTGATCCACCGCCCCACGCCGCCGATGGACGCTCACGCACCGCCCCGGCCGGGGAGGTGCGGCTCGACCGTGACAGTGGACCTGTCACTATGGGTTACCGTTCGGTACGCGAGGTGTGAGGAGGGACCACATGCGGATCGCTCTGCTGTCCTACCGCACCAAGACCCACAGCGGCGGCCAAGGCGTCTACGTCCGCCACCTCAGCTGGGGGCTCGCCGAGCTCGGCCACGAGGTCACGGTCTTCTCCGGGCAGCCCTATCCCGAACAGCTCGATCCGCGGGTCCGGCTCGAGAAGGTGCCGAGCCTCGACCTCTACCGCGAGGACGACCCCTTCCGCACACCCCACCCCCGGGAGTTCCGCGACTGGATCGACGGGCTCGAATACGCGCAGATGATCACCGCGGCCTTCCCCGAGCCCCTGACGTTCAGCCTGCGGATCCGCCGCCTCTTCGGCCCCCGTGCCGCCGACTTCGACATCGTCCACGACAACCAGAGCCTCGGCTACGGGCTGCTGTCGCTGGTGCGCCGCGGGGTCCCGCTGGTCACCACGATCCATCACCCCATCAGCAAGGATCGACGACTGGACATCGCGGCCGCGCCCCTGCGCAAGCAGATCACGACCCGTCGCTGGTACCGCTTCGTGCGGATGCAGGCGCGTGTGGCCCGCCGCCTGCCGTCGATCCTCGGCGTCTCGAGCATCTCCGCCGCGGACACCGCCCACGACTTCGGCATCGACCCGGATCGCATGACGGTCATCCCGCTGGGCGTCGACACCGATCTCTTCGCGCCGCGCGGAGCCCGCATCCCCGGCCGTGTCGTCGCGGTCGCGAGCGCGGACAAGCCGCTCAAGGGCGTGCCGCACCTGCTCGACGCGATCGCCAAGCTGCGCACCGAGCACGAGCACGTGACCCTGCATCTGGTCTCCCCGGTCGAGCGCTCCACCGTCGCGCGGCTGCGTGAGTTGGGGATCGAGCACGCCGTGACCATCCACAGCGGCATCTCCGACGAGCAGCTCGCCGAGCTCATGGCCTCGGCCGAGGTCATGGCGGTGCCGTCGTTGTACGAGGGGTTCTCCCTGCCGACGGTCGAGGCGATGTCCTGCGGCACTCCGGTGGTCGCCAGCCGAGCTGGCGCGCTGCCCGAGGTGGTCGGCGACGCCGGCGTGCTCGTCGAGCTCGGCGATGTCGAGGCGCTCGTCGAGCAGATCGGCGCCCTGTTCGACTCTCCCGAGCGCCGCGAGCACTACTCGCGCGCCGGGCGCGAGCGGGCTGTGGAGCGTTTCAGCTGGGTGTCGGTGGCCCGTGCCACCGTAGAGGCCTACGAGCGCGAGATCGCGCGAGTCGAGAGACTGTCCGATACAGAGGTGGAGACCGATGCTGACCGTTGACTTCGATCGCCTGCGCGTCGGGCGCGGCACCCGTTTCATCGATGCGGGTGCCGGTGCCGGTCGGCACTCCTTCGAGGCGCTGCGCCGGGGTGCGCGGGTCACGGCCCTCGACCTCGACGAGGTCGAGCTCAAGGGCGTGCAGGACATGTTCGAGGCGATGGCCGCCGAGGGCGAGGTCCCCGCGGGCGGCACCGGCGAGACCGTCGTGGCCTCCATCCTGGACCTGCCGTACGACGATGCCTCGTTCGACACCGTCCTCGCCTCGGAGATCCTCGAGCATGTCCCGGAGGACGTCCAGGCGATCAGCGAGCTCGTCCGCATCCTCGCCCCCGGCGGCACGCTCGCGGTCACCGTCCCGCGGTGGCTGCCCGAGCGGGTCTGCTGGGCGCTGTCGGACGAGTATCACGCCAACGAGGGCGGCCACATCCGGATCTACAAGGCCGACGAGCTGCGTGCCAAGCTCGAGGCCGCGGGTCTCGTCTTCACCCACCAGCACCACGCGCACGCCCTGCACTCGCCGTTCTGGTGGATCAAGTGCGCCGTCGGGGTTCAGCGCGATCAGCACCCCCTCGTACGCGGGTACCACCAGCTGCTGGTGTGGGACATGATGAAGGCTCCGGCCGCCACTCGGATCGCGGAGAAGGCGCTGAACCCGCTCATCGGCAAGAGCGTCGCCCTCTACTTCACCAAGCCGCTGTGACGATGCCGCTGCCGCACGTCCCCGGCGTGCTGTCGGCCGAGCAGGTCCGGCAGACGGCGGGCACGATCATCGAGGCGCAACACGCCTCGGGCCAGATCGCCTGGTACCCCGGCGGCCATACCGATCCATGGGATCACGTCCAGGCGGCGATGGGGCTGTCCGCGGCGGGACGTCGCCGTGAGGCCGTCGCGGCCTTCGACTGGCTGGCAGGCGCCCAGCGTCCCGATGGCTCGTGGGCGACGCGATATGTCGACGACACCATCGAGGACGCCGCCACCGATGCCAACTTCTGCGCCTATATCGCGGCGGGGGTCAGGCATCTCTGGGCGATGGATCCGACCGGCGACCTGGAGCGGTTCTGGGCCGTGATCGACCGGGCGATGGAGTGCGTCCTGTCGATGCGCCTGCCGTCGGGCCTCGTGGCCTGGTCCCGCGGTGAGGACGGCGATCTGTCCGACCAAGCCCTGGTGACGGGCAACGCCTCGATCGCCTTCAGCCTGCGGTGCGCCCTCGACCTCGCGCGCGTATGGGGTCATCAGCGCCCGGACTGGGAGCTCGCGGTCGCTCGCATCGACCACGCGCTGCGGGTCCACCCCGACTGGTTCACCCCCAAGCCCCGGCACTCGATGGACTGGTACTACCCGGTGCTCGGCGGCTCGCTCATGCACGAGGCCGCCCAGGAGCGGATCGACGAGCGGTGGGACGAGTTCGTGGTGCCGGGCCTCGGTGCCCGTTGCGTCACCGTCAATCCCTGGGTGACCGGCGGCGAGTCGTGTGAGCTGGTGCTCGCGCTGGAGGCGATGGGCCGGCGCGATGCCGCTCTGCGGGTCTTCAGCGAGATGCAGCATCTGCGCGATGACGACGGCTCCTACTGGACGGGCCTGGTCTACTCCGATGGCGTGCGCTGGCCCGTCGAGCGCACCACCTGGACGAGTGCCACCGTCATCCTGGCCGCCGATGCGCTGTCGGCCGTCACCCCCGCCCACGACCTGTTCCATCCGCTGCGTCATGTGCGCACCGACTGGCTGGTCTCGTGTTCCTGTCAGGAGTCCGTCCGATGACCGATCTCCCCGTCGAGCTGGCCAGGATCGCCGCCGAGGTCAAGGGATTCCTGCCCGATGACGAAGCCGCGGCCCTGCGTCGGGCCGCTTCCGAGCACGCCACTCCCGGCGGCGTGCTCGTCGAGATCGGCACCTACTGCGGCAAGTCCACGATCCATCTCGGGCACGTCGCTCGTGAGGCGGGGGCAACCCTCGTCACCGTCGACCACCACCGAGGTTCCGAGGAGCACCAGGTCGGGTGGGAGTACCACGACACCGATCTCGTCGACCCCGCCACCGGGGCCTTCGACACCCTGCCGAGCCTGCGCCGGGCGCTGTTCGAGGCGGGATTGGAGGACGTGGTCGTGCCGATCGTGGGTCGCTCGTCGACAGTGAGCGCCTTCTGGCGAACTCCCGTCGACGTCGTATTCATCGATGGTGGCCACACCGATGAGGCCGCTCAGGCCGACTACGCGGGCTGGGCGCCGCAGGTGCGTCCGGGCGGTGCCCTCGTGATCCACGACGTCTTCCCCGATCCCGCCGACGGCGGCCAGGCTCCCTACCGCATCTACCTGCGGGCGCTCGAGGACGGCTTCGTCGAGTCCTCGGTCACCGGCAGCCTGCGCGTCCTCACCCGTCAGTGAGACCGAGCCGATTCCGGCTCTCGCGCCGAGACGCTCCGGTTCGTGGCGGGGTACCGTCGGAGCATGTCCGCTCTCGTCGAACTGCTGAGTGACGAGGCCATCGGCCTCGACGTCCGCGCCGCCGACTGGCAGGAGGCCGTCACGGCCGCCGGACGACTGCTGGAACACACGGGCGTCGCCGATGCTCCCTATACACAGTCGATGATCGACAATGTCACGGAGAACGGACCGTACATCGTCATCGCTCCGGGCTTCGCCTTCGCCCACGCGCGTCCGTCCGAGGCGGTGCACCGCACGGGTCTGTCGTGGGTGCGGCTCGCCGAGCCCGTCGAGTTCGGCCATCCCAGCAACGATCCCGTCACCCTCGTCGTGGCGCTCGCCGCCAAGGACGACGATGCCCACACCCAGGCGATGGCGCAGCTCGCCAAGGTCATCGGCGATCCGTCCACCAAGGCCGCCCTCGATGCCGCGGCCACGCCCGCCGAGGTGAAGGCGGCGATCGCCGGCGACACCGAGGAGGCGCCGGCCCACGCCGAGCACTCGGACGCGGCATCGTCGCGCAATCTCATCCTGACGGTCTGCGGCAACGGCCTCGGTACGAGCCTGTTCCTCAAGAACACCCTCGAGCAGGTCTTGGACCGCTGGGGCTGGTCGCCGTACCTGACGGTCGAGGCCACTGACACGATCTCGGCGCGCGGCAAGGCCAAGGACGCCGACCTCATCCTCACCTCCGGGGAGATCGCCCGGACCCTCGGCGATGTCGGCATCCCGGTCAAGGTCATCGACAACTTCACCAGCACCACCGAGCTCGACGCGGCGATGCGCGAGCTGTACGACGTCTGATCAGGAGAGACCCATGGACTGGCTGGTCGCCATCGCGGAGTTCCTCGTCAACGAGATCCTCAGCGTTCCCGCATTCCTCATCGGCATCATCACCGCCGTCGGCCTCGTCGCGTTGCGCAAGTCCACCGGTCAGGTGGTCGGCGGGGCGATGAAGGCGACGCTCGGCTTCCTGCTGATCGGCGCCGGCGCCACGCTCGTGGTGGCGTCCCTCGATCCGCTCGGCGCGCTCATTCAGAGCGCCGCGGGTGCGCAGGGCGTCATCCCCACCAATGAGGCCATCGCCGGCATCGCCCAGGCCGAATACGGGGCGCAGGTGGCCTGGCTGATGATCCTCGGCTTCGCGGTGAGTCTCCTGCTGGCGCGGTTCACGCCGCTCAGCTATGTCTTCCTGACCGGCCATCACATCCTCTTCATGGCCACGCTCATCACCATCGTGCTGGCATCGGCCGACTACACCGGGCCGCTCGTGGTGATCCTCGGAGGCGCCCTGCTCGGCATCCTGATGGTGTCGCTGCCGGCTTTCGCGCATCCGTGGACTCGACGCATCACCGGCGACGACAGCATCGCGATCGGTCACTTCGGCACCGCCGGCTACATCGCGGCGGGGGCGACGGGACGGCTCGTCGGCAAGAGCAGCAAGTCCACCGAGGACATGAAGCTCCCCGAGTCGCTGCGCTTCCTGCGCGACTCGATGGTCGCGACCGCGCTGTCGATGGTGCTCATGTACGTCGTCGTCTCGCTCCTCGCCCTGGCGCGCGTCGGCCAGGAAGAGGCCTTCGATGCCTTCGGCGGCGCGAGCGATATCGGCAATTTCCTCATGCTCGGTGTCACGCAGGGGCTGCAGTTCGGCGTGGCGGTGGCGGTCATCCTCTTCGGCGTCCGCACGATCCTCGGTGAGCTGGTACCGGCTTTCCAGGGCATCGCCGCCAAGGTGGTGCCTGGCGCGATCCCCGCGCTCGATGCGCCGATCGTCTTCCCCTATGCGCAGAACGCCGTGCTCGTCGGCTTCCTGTCGAGCTTCGTCGGCGGCCTGCTCGGTCTGGCGGTGCTCTCGGTCTGGCTCAACCCCGCCTTCGGGCTGGCGCTCATCCTGCCGGGCCTGGTGCCGCACTTCTTCACCGGCGGTGCCGCGGGCGTGTACGGCAATGCGACGGGCGGACGCCGCGGGGCAGTGGCGGGCGGCTTCGTCAACGGCCTGCTCATCACCTTCCTTCCCGCGCTGCTGTTGCAGGTGCTCGGCACCTTCGGTACCGCGAACACGACCTTCGGCGATACGGACTTCGGCTGGTTCGGCATCCTGATCGGCTACGGCGCCAAGCTCGGCTCGGTCGGTGGTGTCGTCGTCATCGCGGTGATCGGCTTGCTGATCCTCGGCGGCGCGATCCTCATGCAGAAGAAGCTGGTCGAGACCGGCTGGGACCCGGCCGCGGGCAGGGAAGGACCGGGTAAGGGAGACGAGGAGGCAGCTGCCGGAGCGACGGGCACGGCGGGGGAGTACCCCAAGATCGCCCCACCGGCAGGAGCCCCCGCGCCCCCGCCCCCACCCGAGTAGTCCCGCGCGACTTTTGCCGGGTTCTGGCCCTTCTCGTCGGCGTGTCGAGGGCCAGAACCCGGCAAAAGTCGGACCCTGAGGGTCAGCGGAAGCGCCGGCCCTCGTCGCGGCGGAAGCCCCACAGGGTGAAGGCGGCGCCGAGGACGCTCCAGCCGATGAGCACGAGCACCGTGCGGACCGCCACATCGCCGCTGCCGACCGCCCAGACGACGAGATCGCGCTCGGCGCGACTCGGCAGCAGCCCGGAGATGGTGTCCAGCCAGGACGGGAAGACATCGGGTGGGATGAACATGCCTCCGCCGAAGGCGAGCCCGAAGAACAGCAGCTGGGCGACGGCGATCGCGGACTTCTGTCGTAGCCAGTAGCCGATGGCGAAGCCGATCAGGAGCATCGGCACCGCTCCGGCGAGCAGCGCTCCGAGGGTGAGCAGCAGCCGGTCCGGGGCAAGCCGGGCCTCGGTGAGGAAGAACGCGATGACGCAGATCGGGATGAGACCGAGCACCGACAGGATGATGCCGGTGCGCAGCCGGCCGATCACCTGCGGGAAGGGCCCGGCGGCCAGCGTGCGCACGTAGGTGTCGAAGGGGCGCGCGCGGTCCTCGGCGATGCCGGCGCCGAAGGTGAACAGGCAGACCGACATCACCCCGAGCGCGGCGAGCTGGGCGGCGGCACCGGTCGCGGCGATGCGTTCGTCGGCGATCTCTCGTTGCGGCACGACGAAGAACAGGAGTGCCAGCGAGGGGAACACCGTGGTGCCGATGATCGCGATCGGCTCGCGGAGGACCTCCAGCAGGTTCAGTTTCGCGTGCGCGCGGGTGATGCTCAACGACGACGGCGTGCTCATGCTGTCCTCCTGGCGTCGGAACGGGTGAGTTGGGCGAAGGCGTCCTCCAGTGAGGCGCCGGCGACGCGGAGTCGCGAGAAGTCGACGTCGTCGGCGCACAGCCGGTGCACCAGGGCGTCGGCATCGCGCGTCAGCAATGTGACCTGGTCGCCGTCGCGTTCCAGGCTGACGACGCCGGGCAGATCGTCGAGGCGGGTATCGGTGCTGTGGAGGCTCACCCGATCGACATCGACGCGGTCGATGACCGACTGGGTCGTGTCATCGACGAGGACGCGGCCGTGGTCGATCACGATGACCCGTCGGGCGAGGCGCTGGATCTCCTCGAGGTAGTGGCTGGTGATCACCACGGTGCCGCCATCGGCCTGGTAGTCCTCGATGGCATTCCACAGGCTGTGCCGGGCCTCGATGTCGAGACCGGTGGTGGGCTCGTCCAGCAGGACGAGCGCGGGCCGACCCACCATGGCGAGCGCCACGGCGAGACGGCGCTGCTGGCCCCCGGACAGCGCACCGCACTGACGTCCGGCGAGGTCGGTGAGACCGAAGCGATCCAGCAGCTTCTCGGCCGGGAGGGGGTCGGGGTAGTGCCGCGACACGAACTCGATCACCTCCTTGACCTTGATCGTCGCGGGGAGACCGGTCTCCTGCGGGGTCGCCCCGATCGCGACGCGTGTGGCGGGCTGCCGGGGATCGCCGCCGGCGATCCGCACAGTGCCGCTCGATGGCTTGCGCAGGCCGGTCAGCAGGGAGATCAGCACCGACTTGCCGGCACCGTTCGGGCCGAGCAGTCCGACCAGCTCTCCGGGCCGGATGGTCACAGAGACATGGTCGACGGCGAGCACGTCGCCGAATGAGCGGCTCACGTCCTCGGCGACGACGAGGGGTGTGACGGTCATGAGCTCTCTCCTGTCGGGTCGATGAGGGATCGGATCTGTGCGGTGTAGCGCTCGAAGGCGGCGAGCCCGGTGGGGGTGATCTCGACATAGGTCACCGGGGTTCGGCCCTCGATGGTCTTGGACTGCCGCACGTAGCCGGCGTCCTCGAGCTTGCGCAGATGGGTCGAGAGATTGCCCGCGGTCATCTCGAGCAGCTTCTGCAGCCGCGGGAAGGTGATGCTGGCGTTGTTCGGCATCGCGGCGAGGGAGGCCACCACCCGCAGCCGAGCCTGGGCATGGATGACCGGATCCAGCTCACTCATGGCGACCCCCGCCCTGGACCGAGATGTGCTCCCGGTTGACGAATGGGGAGCACATCTCGGTCCCGGTCGAGGTGCTCATGCTCGCCGCCGGTCGAGGTAGTCGGCGAGGGCCGCGACGAGGAATCCGCCACCGCCCAGGCCGGCCATCACCAGGTACAGATAGGGGACCCCGGTCACCGAGGCGATGGCCACGACGACCGCGATCCAGATGCCGAGCCGGTACTGACGCGTGTCGTTCCAGGCGGCACCGCTGGCCATGAACAGGCAGGCGACGACGAGGCAGGGCAGGCCGTTGGCGACCACGCCGACACCTTCGCCCTCGAGGCCGGCGGAGAACATCCCGCCGTAGATGAAGAAGGAGGCGCCGAAGGAGGCACCCCAGGCGGTGCCGAGGCGGGCGTTCATCCGGCCGCCGGCGCCGCCGAGCCCGCTGGCCCGGCGCTCGGAGTGCACCACGGTGAAGACCAGGGCGGCGACGATCAGGCCGCCGAAGATGCTGCCGCCGAGGAGATGGGGCTCGCCCTCGGGGCCGACGGTGAAGAACATCGCGACATAGCCGATTCCCCAGGCGAGGCCCCAGATGCCGTAGAGCATCCGGTCGTCGGAGCTGAGACTCTCGCGCACCTGACGGCGTTGCGCGTCGATGATGGCCCAGCTCTCCGCCGGGGTCGGTGACTTCTCGTCCTCACCCATGGCTACCTCCGATATCGCCAACTAGTTTGTCGTGCAAAGTCAGTTTGCATGGCAAAGTCGTTTGCGTCAAGTGGCGACTGGCGGGACGCGTGACGAATGCCACGTCGCCGGTTAAAGTTGAGCGGAATGGACTCAACTTTGGCAAGGTTGTTCTAGGTGTAGACATCGTTATCACCAGGGGAGTCGTCGATGGACCTTTCGAAACTCACGACCCGCAGCCAGCAGGCGCTCGCTGCGGCCATGTCGTCGGCAGCCGCTGCGGGCAATCCCGCGGTGGAACCGGCACATCTGCTCGCGGCGCTGCTCGAGCAGGAAGGTGGCACCGCCGGGCCGCTCGTCGCGGCCGCGGGGGCCGACCCGCGCACCGTTCTCGCTGAGACGAAGCAGAGCATCGAGCTACTGCCTTCGGCCAGCGGTTCGAGTGTCCAGAATCCGAATCTCGCGCGCTCCACCCATGAGGTGCTGCAGCGCGCCATCGACGAGGCCGATGCACTCGGGGACGAGTTCATCTCGACCGAGCCGATCGTCGTGGGCATCGCCACCGTGCAGTCTCCGGCGCAGGCCGTTCTCGCACGCCACGGTGTCACCCCCGAGGCGTTGAAGGACGCCTTCTCCGCGGTCCGCGGCAGCGCGAAAGTCACCAGTCAGGATGCCGAGGACGCCTACCAGGCGCTGGAGAAGTACGGCATCGATCTGACGGCGCTGGCCCGTGACGGCAAGCTCGATCCCGTCATCGGCCGCGATGCCGAGATCCGTCGTGTCGTGCAGGTGCTCAGCCGCCGCACCAAGAACAACCCCGTCCTCATCGGCGAGCCCGGCGTCGGCAAGACGGCCGTCGTCGAGGGTCTCGCCCAGCGCATCATCGACGGCGACGTGCCCGAGTCGCTGCGTGGCCGTACGCTCGTCAGCCTCGACCTCGGCGCGATGGTCGCCGGAGCGAAGTACCGCGGTGAGTTCGAGGAGCGCCTGAAGGGCGTCCTGAACGAGATCAAGGAGTCGAACGGGCAGATCGTCACGTTCATCGACGAGCTGCACACCGTCGTCGGCGCCGGCGCGACCGGCGAGGGCGCGATGGACGCCGGCAACATGCTCAAGCCGATGCTGGCCCGCGGCGAGCTGCGCATGATCGGTGCCACGACCCTCGACGAGTACCGCGAGTCGATCGAGAAGGACCCGGCTCTCGAGCGTCGCTTCCAGCAGGTCTTCGTCGGCGAGCCGAGCGTCGAGGACACGATCGCGATCCTGCGTGGCCTGAAGGAGAAGTACGAGGCGCACCACAAGGTCGAGATCTCCGATGCTGCGCTCGTAGCCGCCGCGACCCTCTCGCATCGCTACATTCCGGGCCGTCAGCTGCCGGACAAGGCCATCGACCTCATTGACGAGGCATCGAGCCGGCTGCGGATGGAGATCGACTCCAGCCCGGTCGAGATCGATGAGCTGCGTCGTGCCGTCGACCGGCTCACGATGGAAGAGCTGCACCTCGAGCACGAGACCGACGAGGCCAGCGTCGAGCGCCTCGCGAAGCTGCGTGCCGAGAAGGCCGACAAGTCCGAGCAGCTGCGCGCCCTGGAGCAGCGCTGGGAGTCCGAGAAGCAGAGCCTCAATGCCGTCGGCGAGATCAAGGAGCGCATCGACGAGGTCCGCACGGCCGCCGACCGCGCCCAGCGCGAGGGCGACTTCGAGACCGCGGCGCGGCTGGCCTACGGCGAGCTCCCCAAGATGGAGGAGCAGCTCGCCGCGGCCCAGCAGGCCGAGGCATCGGCTTCCGCCGACCGGATGGTGCACGAGGAGGTCGGGCCGGACGACATTGCCGAGGTGGTGGCGTCCTGGACGGGCATCCCCACCGGGCGCCTGCTGGAGGGTGAGACCGAGAAGCTCCTGCACATGGAGGACGAGCTCGGCAAGCGGCTCATCGGCCAGAAGGCTGCCGTCCGCGCCGTGTCCGATGCGGTGCGGCGAGCCCGGGCCGGGATCTCCGATCCGGACCGGCCGACCGGATCGTTCCTGTTCCTCGGCCCCACGGGTGTCGGCAAGACCGAGCTCGCCAAGAGCCTCGCGGACTTCCTGTTCGACGACGAGCGCGCCATCATCCGCATCGACATGAGCGAGTACGGCGAGAAGCACAGCGTCTCGCGGCTCGTCGGCGCCCCTCCGGGCTATGTCGGGTACGACGAGGGCGGCCAGCTCACCGAGGCCGTACGCCGGCGCCCCTACTCGGTCGTGCTGCTCGACGAGGTCGAGAAGGCGCATCCGGAGGTCTTCGACATCCTCCTGCAGGTGCTCGACGACGGCCGTCTGACCGATGGCCAGGGCCGCACGGTCGACTTCCGCAACGTGATCCTGATCCTGACGTCGAATCTGGGTTCGCAGTTCCTCGTGGACCCGTCGCTGGACGATCAGGCCAAGAACGATGCGGTGATGAACGTCGTGCGCGCGTCCTTCAAGCCCGAGTTCCTCAACCGGCTCGACGAAGTGGTCATGTTCGAGGCGCTCGGCACCGAGGAGCTCACGCGGATCGTCGATCTGCAGTTGGATTCGCTGGCCCGGCGGCTGGAGTCGCGCCGCATCAGCCTCGAGGTGTCCGATGCCGCCAAGGAGTGGCTGGCGCTCACTGGCTGGGATCCGGCGTACGGTGCCCGCCCGTTGCGGCGGCTGGTGCAGCAGGCGATCGGCGACCGGCTCGCGCGCGAGCTGCTCTCGGGCGAGGTGCGCGACGGCGACACGGTCACCGTCGACCGCGACGAGGACGCCGACGAGCTCCGCGTCGCCCCGGTCCGGGGCTGAGTCGATCGCACCGGGGGCGGTGACCTACGCACCTATCCTCGCCCGGGGCGGTGACCTACGCACCTCTCGACACCGCTGAGGGGTGCGTCGCTCACCGCCCGCGACGGTGAGGGGTGCGTGAGGCACCGCTCACCGGGGGACGCGGGCTGCCCTGGGGTGATCTGGTTCGATAGAGGGCATGGCCGCGCCTCGTCCCCGTTCCGTGACCCTCGCCTGTCTGTATGCGGGGTGCGGCGCGGCCTTCGCCTTCATCATCCTGGTCAGCCAGCTCGGCAGCTGGGGCTCGATCCAGATGCAGGAGCAGATCGAGCAGTTGCTCGCGGAGCCGCCGCTGTCGGCCACCTCGCTGAGCGTCGACACGACGATGGAATGGCTGCGCTGGATGGTGCTCGTCGGGGTCGTCGGCACCATCGCGACCATGGTGTTCGCCATCTTCGCGTTCCGGGGCGATCGTGGCTCACGGATCGGGCTGACGGTGCTGTGCAGCCTGGCGGCTCTGCTCTTCGTGACCATGGGGCTGGTGGGCATCCTCCCGGCGCTCCTGGCCGCGATGTGCGTCGGGATGCTCTGGCAGCGCGAGTCCCGGCGGTACTTCGCCGGGGAGGAGCCTCCCGTCGAGCTGGGCGCTGCCCCGAGCGTGACCGCACCCCAGTCCCAGACTCCGCCGCCGGTCCAGGAGCAGCGCCCTTCCGCGCAGCAGGGCTACGCGCAATCCGTGGCACCCGCGCCGTCCGCGCGGGCGGCTCGTCCGAAGCCGGTGACGGCGGCCCTGCTGGTGACCGGCATCGGCTCGGCGATGGTCGCCGGTGTGGCCGCCCTGCTGCTCCTGACCGTCTTCGTCGGCGGCCGCGCGGAGGTGGAGCGCGCCTGGCAGGACCAGGGGATGCTCAGCGACATGATCGCCGAGAGCGGTTTCACGGTCGACGACCTGATGCGGCTGATGCTGGTGAGTGCCGCCGGGTGGCTGCTGCTCTCGCTGGTGGGCATGGCCGTCACCGCGTGGGCGTTCGCGCACCGTTCGCCGGTGGCGCGGATCGCGCTCGTCGTCGTCTGCGTGCTGACGATCGCCGCGTCCATCGTGTTCTTCCCCGTCGGCCTGCCGTGGACGGCCGCCGCGGTGGTCGTCATCGTCCTGGCCCATCGCCAGGAGGCCCGAGCCTGGTACCGAGGCGTGTAGCGCGGCTCACAGGCCCCCACGCTGACCGGCGGACACCTACCGTCCCGGACTAGTCTGGGCTCATGTCCTCCTCGGCTCCGGTTTCGTCCTCGAAGCGTCCTCATGTCGTCATCGTCGGCGGTGGATTCGGAGGCCTGGCGGCGGTGCGGAAGCTCAAGGACGCCGATGTCGACATCACGCTCATCGACCGGCACACCTACAACACCTTCCAGCCGCTGCTGTACCAGGTCGCCACGGCCTCGCTGAATCCCGGCGACATTACCTGGTTCCTGCGCGCTGTGCGCGCCAAGCAGGACAATGTGCGTTTCGTGAAGGGCACCGTCGTGGCGATGGATCACGATGCGCAGTCGATGCTGCTCGACGGCAACATCACGGTCAAGTACGACTATCTGATCATCGCGGTCGGTGTCACAGCTAATTTCTTCGGCATTCCGGGGGCCGAGGAGTTCTCGATGCCGCTGTACCGCCGGTCGCAGGCGCTCGCCCTACGCGACCGGATCTTCGCCAATCTCGAGGATGCCGCGATCAACGGCCAGGACCGCGATCTGCGGGTCGTGGTGGTCGGCGGCGGCGCCACGGGCGTGGAGACGGCCGGCGCTCTCGCCGAGATGCGCAATCAGGACATGCCGACGACCTATCCGGAACTGGATCAGAGTCGTATCCACATCACGCTGGTGGAGATGGCGCCGCACGTCCTCGGGCCGTTCCACCCGAATCTGCGCGACTATGCCAAGAAGTCACTGGAGAAGCGCGGGGTCGACCTGCGCCTCGGCACCGCGGTCAAGGAGGTGCGCACCGACGGCGTCCTGGTGGAGACCAATGGCACCGAGGAGTTCATCGAGGCCGGCATCGTGGTGTGGGCATCGGGCATCACGGCCCATTCGATGATCGGAGAGTGGGGGGTTCCGCAGGGGCGTGGTGGCCGCATCGAGGTCGACGACCGACAGCGGGTGCGCGGCTTCCACCATGTCTTCGCGGTCGGCGATATCGCGGTCAACCCCGATGAGCCGCTGCCGCAGCTGGCCCAGCCGGCCCTGCAGGAGGGCAAGTACGTCGCCAAGCTGATCCGCCGCGAGGTGGACGGCAAGGACGATCCGAAGCCCTTCTCCTATTTCGACAAGGGCACGATGGCCACCATCGGCCGCGCCTCGGCGATCGCGCAGGTCAAGGGGCTGCCCCGGCTCAAGGGCTGGATCGCGTGGCTGATCTGGGTGGCCATCCACGTGCAGCAGCTGCTCGGCAACCGCAACCGTTTCGCCACGATGACCAATCTGAGCCTGAAGTACCTGCTGTGGCGCAGTCACAATGCGATCGTCGGCGAGACCCCGTATGTGATCTCGCACGAGCCGCGGGTCATCGAGGCCACGCCGCAGGGTGCCACGAAGAAGGCGGTGAAGAAGGCCGCCAAGAAGGCGCCTAAGAAGGCCCCGTCGACCGAGTCCCCCGAGCACTGACCTCCGCGGTCCCGGTTGTGGCCACCTGTGGCCCGTTCCGGGACGGCGAAACGGGCCGCAACCGGCCACATCCGGGAGGCGTGGCCGAGGTCACTTAGCTGTCAGCTTGCAAACGCTAACTTTTGTTAGCACCATGGAGACATGGCGAAGCTGAGCATGTCCGATGCCGTGAACTCTCTCGGCGACTACGTGCGTGCCCAGCGCCAGCAGGCCCAGATGTCCTTGCGTCAGCTCGCCGAGCTGGCGGACGTCTCGAACCCGTATCTCAGCCAGATCGAGCGGGGCCTGCGCAAGCCATCGGCGGATGTGCTGCAGCAGATCGCGAAGGCGCTGCGCATCTCGGCCGAGTCGCTCTACGTACGGGCCGGGATCCTCGATACCGAGGACATCGGGCCGCGGATGGTCGAGGACGCGATCGCCCTCGACCCTCGTCTGACCGAGCGGCAGAGGTCCGCCCTGCTGGACATCTACCGTTCGTTCGTCGGGGTCGCCGACACGACGAGCGACGAACTGACCGAGAAGCTCACCCACGCCAAGGAGGACGTATGAGTATCGCTGACGCCCTGAACGCCCAGTTGAAGTCCCTCGTCGAGGACATCAAGAACCTGCCCACCACCCTCAAGGGATTCGACGTCGCCGACCTGCAGAAGAAGGCCGAGGGTCTCGCTCAGGCCGCGGTCGGCTCGGCCACGGCCGTCTACGCGGACCTGGTCAAGAAGAGCGATGACCTCGCCACGAAGGCCAAGGGGCTGACCGTCGACGACCTCAAGGCCGCTGTCGACGACCTGAGCGAGCGCGCCGACGATCTGGTGACCGCCGTGCGCGGCAAGGTCGACGATGTGACGGTCGAGGACCTGCGCGGAGCGGTCGACGACTTCCGCGACCGTGCGGAGGACCTCGTCGAGGATCTCAAGGACCGCGCCGAGGATCTCATCGAGGAGCTGCAGGAGAAGGCCGATGCCCTGACCGGCAAGGCTGCCGAGGTCGTCGAGGAGGTCAAGGAGGAGGCTCCTGCCGCCGCCACGTCCGCGAGCGCGGCGACCCGTGCGGCGACCGCCCCCAAGAAGTCGACGGCCAAGAAGGCCTCGTCCACGACGTCGGCGACCAAGAAGACCGCCGCGAAGAAGGCCTCGTCCACGAGCACGTCGACGGCGGCGAAGAAGACCGCCAAGAAGGCTCCGGCGAAGACGTCGAACACCGGCTCGGCCGCCAAGAAGACGTCCGCTCCGGCTAAGAAGAGCGCCCCGGCGGCCAAGAAGGCGACCGCCAAGAAGGCTCCGGCGAAGAAGACGACCGCGAAGAAGGCGGCCTCGTCGACCTTGTCGACCACGACCGCCGGACAGAACACCACCCCACGCAAGGCGACTCCGGCTCCGGCCAAGAAGACCTCGGCGAGCACGACCACGCCCGCGTCGACTCCGGCGACCCCGTCGTCCCCGGCGGAGGCCCAGGACTCGCAGCTCTCCTGAGCCGTCACGACGACGCCGGCACGATCCTCCAGGGGATCGTGCCGGCGTCGTCGTTCTCGGTCCGGTCGGTACGCTGGGCCGCATGCTC
This sequence comes from Aeromicrobium sp. YIM 150415, assembly GCF_016918125.1. Taxonomy (NCBI): domain Bacteria; kingdom Bacillati; phylum Actinomycetota; class Actinomycetes; order Propionibacteriales; family Nocardioidaceae; genus Aeromicrobium; species Aeromicrobium sp. YIM 150415. The sequence continues at coordinate 89,239 of NZ_JAERWM010000029.1, forward strand.
GATGCCTTCGGCTATGTCCAGCTCGCCCTGGCCGTCGTGCTGTTCGCGGTGAAGGTCTTCGCGCTGATCGACTGCCTGCGGCGTCCCCAGGTCGACTTCGAGATCGCCGGGAGCCTGCAGAAGAACGCCTGGCTGATCATCCTCGCCCTCGCCGTCGTGGCCCAGTTCGTGTTCTTCTCCGGGTCGCCGCTCGGCCTCCTCAACCTCGCCGGCACGGTCGCCGCGCTGGTGTATCTGGCTCAGCTGCGGTCGGTCCGCCGCTGATCCGGTGCGCCCGGCCTCTGTCGATACGCCTTGTAGAGCCCGTCCCCGATCTCCCAGGCGATGACGATCGCCAGGACGGCCAGCACATAGGGCTTCGAGTGGTCGACGATATCCGGGGTCAGGCCGACGCGGTCGAGGAAGTCGGGATTGAGTAGCCGACCGGAGGCGAAGAGCCAGCCGAGCAACGCACCCCAGACGAGGGAGATCGGAAGATTCACGATCGCGGCGGGCCAGGTCCATCCGGTGCGGTAGACCCAGACCGCATGAACCGCTTCGAGGGCGAGCAGCAGGAACATCACCGGGATCCACGAGCGCCACAGTGCGGGTTCCAGTACCGGAATCCGCTCGCCATCGACGACCACCAGCGAGCCGAACTGCTGCCAGACCAGCAGCCCCGCGACGATCACCAGGAAGACGAGGCTCGCGATCAGATCGCCGAGCTTGCCGCGGCCGTTGCTCTCGGGAAGCTGTGGCAGGCGATCCGGGGTCCAGAGGTGGGGGCTGTCGTCGGGCGACGTCGCCCGCTCCGCTATCGCGAAACCGAGGGTGGTCCAGAAGGCGACGTGTAGGGCGACGATCACGATGGTGCTGATCGTGCCGGCGATGACGGTCCCGATGGGCTCGCCTTCGCTGAGCGCGACGATGAGGTCGATGACGCCGACGACCCACGGTGCCGTCGCCAGCACGATCACCATGACCCGCTGCCACGCGAAGTAGTAGCGCGGACCGATCAGGTACATCGGGCGTTCGCGATAGGCGGCGGAGAGTCGTAGCGGATCGCCCAGCTCGGTGAGGGCGCGGACCTCGGCCTCGTCGGGGCCCAGGCCCGCGGAGCGATGATCGTCGACGGTGTCGGCGATACGTTCGCGCAACTCGCGATCGAGCTGCTCGCGCTCGTCCTGGTCCGCCACGAATCGGGTCGCGGCGAAGACGTAACGGTCGGTCAGTTCGGTCATGTCAGCTCTCCTCGGTGAGATCGCGCAGGCTCGCGTCGAGCCGGTGCCATTCGGCCGTCAGGGTCGCGGCGAGCTGCTCGCCGTCGGCGCTCGTGCGGTAGAACTTCCGTGGTCGTGGCTCGTCGGTGTTCCATTCGCTCGTCAGCAGCCCCTGCTTCTCGAGGCGGCGCAGCAGCGGGTAGAGGGTATTGGCGTCCACGTGGATCCCGGCGGTGTTGAGGCTCTCGAGCAGTGCGTAGCCGTAACCGGGCGTGCGGAGCGCGGCGAGTGACGCGAGGACGACGGTCCCGCGCCGCAGCTCCTGGAGGTGTCCCGCGACAGCGGTCTCATCGGTGCCCATGCCCCACACGATAGTGTGTGCTGCACACTATCGTCAATCGAACACTAGTGTGTCGCGATACCGCGGGGTCTCGCTGGATGCAGCCAGCGCGTGAGGATCATGAGCAGGTCGGCGATATCGGTGTCGCGCGGGGCATCGCTGGCGACACGGATCGATTGATACGCAGCGAGCAGGCCCGCGATCCACCGGGCGGTGTCGGCCGGACGCAGCTCCGGGTCGATCGATCGCTCGGCGATACCTGCCTCACAGAGGCCGACCCAGTGCTCGTGCGGGGTCGGTTCGCCCGCGATGTGCCGCTCCACCCGCTCGACGATCTCATCCCAGGCGCTCATGCGGGGCAGTCTAGTGACGGCAACGCGCGGCAGGGGCGGACGGATGATGATGCGTAGGGGTTGCCATGGCGACCTGAATGCATCGTGTTTCGAGCGGGTTCGCCCCGATGATGATGCATTGCGGCGGCGTGAACAGCCATGACGCATCACCATCGGTTCCCTGGTGCAGCCGTGAAGTCGGCGGGCGGAGGACGCCGAACGGGTCTACCTTGTCTTCGTGAAAACTGAAAAGCCGCGTACGTGGCGGCAACGCATCGATCCCGTGGTCTTCACGGTCACCGGCGCCTTCGCGTTGGGTTTCGTGATCTGGGGCCTCGTCAGTACGCCCGGCCTGGCATCGGCATCAGGCAGCGCCGAGGCCTGGGTCATCTCCCACGGCGGATGGTTCTTCGTGCTGGCGGCGAGCTTCTTCGTCGTCTTCGTGCTCTGGCTCGCGGCCGGCAAGTTCGGCAAGATCCCGCTCGGTGACGACGACGAGGAGCCGGAGTTCCGCACCATCTCGTGGATCGCGATGATGTTCAGCGCCGGCATGGGCATCGGACTGATGTTCTTCGCGGTCGCCGAACCGCTCTCGCACTACGCCGATCCGCCCCCGGGCACCGCGGAGGCCGAGTCGGCCGAAGCCCTGCAGGTCGCGATGGCCACCACCATGTTCCACTGGGCGCTCCATCCCTGGGCGATCTACGCGGTCGTCGGGCTGGCCATCGCCTATGGCACCTTCCGTCGTAAACGTCGACAGCTCGTGAGCGCGGCGTTCATTCCGCTGTTCGGCAAGCGGGCGGCCGCGGGGCCGGCGGGGCGCGTCATCGACATCCTCGCGATCTTCGCGACCCTCTTCGGCTCGGCGGCGTCGCTGGGACTCGGCGCCCTGCAGATCGGGGCCGGCCTGCGCTTCAACGGCTGGGTCGACTCGGTCGGCAAGGTCACCCTCGTGCTCATCATCGTCGTCCTGACGATCTGCTTCATCATCTCCGCAGTGTCGGGTGTCGCGCGCGGTATCCAGTGGCTGGCGAACACCAACATGGTCCTCGCCGTCATCCTGGCGGTCTTCATCTTCGTGGTCGGCCCGACGCTCTTCATCCTGAACCTGCTGCCGACCTCCCTCGGCGACTACCTCTCGCAGTTCGTCGACATGGCCGCCCGGACCGACGCGAGCGGCGATGAGGCCATGCAGGAGTGGCTGTCGGCGTGGACCATCTTCTATTGGGCCTGGTGGATCTCCTGGACGCCGTTCGTCGGCATGTTCATCGCCCGAATCAGCCGGGGCCGCACGATCCGCCAGTTCGTCACCGGTGTGCTGCTGGTGCCATCGCTCGTCAGTCTCGTGTGGTTCGCGATCTTCGGCGGGGCGGCGATCGACCGGCAGCGCGTCGACGGCGACATGGTGCCGGGCAGCGGCATCGTGAACTCCGACGAGGCGCTCTTCGACCTGCTGCACCACTACCCGCTGGCCTCGGTCATGGCGGTGCTGGTCATGGTCCTGGTGGCCATCTTCTTCGTCTCCGGCGCCGACGCCGCCTCGCTCGTCATGGGCACGCTGAGCGAGCGTGGCGACATCGAGCCGAGCCGGCGGACGGTCATCTTCTGGGGCGCGCTCACCGGGGCGGTCGCGGCGATCATGCTGGTGATCGGCGGCGACGATGCCCTGACCGGCTTGCAGAACATCACGATCGTCGCCTCGGTGCCGTTCGTGCTGGTGATGGTGCTGTTGTGCTTCTCCCTCGTGAAGGACCTGCAACGGGACACGCTCATCCGTCGTCGCCGTACCGCGCAGGAGGTGATGGAGTCCGCGGTCATCGCCGGCGAGGAGCGTCATGACGGCGAGTTCGCGCTCGTCGTCGAGGGCATCGAGTCCGGATCCGATGACGAGCTCGAGGATCACGAGGCGCCGCCGGATTCGCATCACAAGCACCGCAGACGCTGACGATTCCGATCGGCAGGGGAGTCTGGCATCCAGGCCCGCCGGACTCCCTTGCCATCGACTGAACGTGTGTTTAGTCTATTGACCATGCGTTCAACAGGGCCCGTGGAGGATGCCGACAAGACGAGTCGCGCCCGTCTGCGCGATGCCGCGATCCTGTGCTTCGCTCGCGACGGGTTCGGCGCCTCGGTGCGGTCCATCGCGACCGAGGCGGGCGTGAGCGCTGGACTGATCATCCATCACTTCGGCTCCAAACAGGCGCTGCGCGAGGCCTGCGACAGCCAGGTCCTGGCGATCATCCGGGAGACCAAGCAGCAGTCGATTCGCGAGGTGACCGCGGGAAAGAGCCTGCTGCATCGGTTCGCCGCGGCTGACGAACAGGGGCCATTGCTCGGCTATATCGTGCGTTCGCTGCAGGACGGCGGGCCCGTCGCGGCCACGTTCATCGAGCACCTGGTCGCCGATGCCGTCGCCTACTGCGCCGACGGTGTCCGGGCCGGCCTGCTGCACCCGAGCCGCGACGAGCCGGCGCGGGCTCGCTACCTGACCCTGTCCGCGATGGGCGCGCTGCTCCTGGAGATCCAGCTGCGCCCACCGGCCGATCCCGCCGACCTCTCCGCGCTCGTGCGCGAGTTCATGAGCACCAGTTACCTGCCCATGCTCGAGCTCTACACCCAAGGGGTGTTCACGACGAGCCGGTTGCTCGACGACTACCTGCTCACGGTCCCCGACCGGTCTCCCGCTGAGTGACAGGAGCTCCCACCATGACCGATACCTCCCCGGCGGTGCAGATCGACGGTCTCGTCAAGACCTTCGGCTCCGTCCGCGCGCTCGACGGCCTCGATCTGCAGGTGGCGAGGGGTGAGGTGCACGGTTTCCTCGGCCCCAACGGAGCCGGCAAGTCCACCACGCTGCGTGTCCTCCTCGGACTGTTGCGTGCGGACACCGGGACGGTGCGCCTGTTGGACGGTGACCCCTGGAAGGACGCGGCACGACTGCACCGCCGGCTCGCCTACGTGCCCGGCGATGTCTCGCTGTGGCCCAATCTCACGGGCGGGGAGATCATCGATCAGCTCGGCCGGCTGCGCGGCGGCCTCGCCGCGGGCCGCCGCGCCGAGCTCATCGAGAGGCTCGAGCTCGACCCGGCCAAGAAGGCGCGCACCTATTCCAAGGGCAATCGGCAGAAGGTCGCCCTCGTCGCGGCCTTCGCGAGTCCGGTGGAGCTCCTGCTGCTCGACGAGCCGACCTCCGGTCTCGACCCGCTCATGGAGGCGCACTTCGGCGACCTCGTCGAGGAGTTCCGTGCCGGCGGCGGAGCCGTGCTGCTGAGCAGTCACATCCTCGCCGAGGTCGAGCGCCTGTGCGACCGGGTCAGCATCGTGCGAGCGGGACGGACGGTCGAGTCGGGCACGCTCGCCGAGCTGCGGCACCTGACCCGGACCTCGATCCACGCCGAGCTCGATCGCGTCCCCGACGACCTGCGAGGGCTGCCCGGCGTCCACGATCTCGACATCGAGGGAGACCGGGTGCGTCTGCAGGCCGACAGCGACCGCATCGGCGCGGTCGTCGAGGTGCTCGGCCGCGGCGGTATCCGCACGCTCACGAGCACGCCGCCGACCCTCGAAGAACTGTTCCTGCGGCACTATGGCGACGATCCCGAGGTCGCGAGATGACCGGTGGAGGAGCGCTGCTGCGGCTGCATCTGCGTCGTGACCGGTGGATGCTGCTGTGGTGGGTCGCGGGCATCGCCGTCTTCTACTGGTCGCAGGCCTGGGGGACGGAGGCGAGCTATCCCACGCAAGGCGAGCTGGACGAGGCCGCCGCCGCGATGCAGGGGAACGCCGCCTTCATCGCGATGGCGGGACCGGCGCGCGCCCTCGACACGATCGGTGGTCAGACGGCGTGGCAGGCGGGCGCCTTCGGCATGATCCTGACCGGTCTCATGGCGATGTTCCTCATCGGTCGCCACACGCGCGCGGAGGAGGAGAGCGGCCGGGACGAGCTCATCCGGGCGAGTGCGATCGGCCGGCGGACACCGCTGCTCGCCGCCGGTCTCGTCGCGGTCCTCGCCTGCGTGGCGGCAGGTGCGGTCGTCGCGGCGACACTGTCGACGATGCTGCCGTGGAAGGGGTCGGTCGCCCTCGGCGTGGGCGCGGCCGGTGCCGGGCTGTTCTTCGGCGCGCTCACCCTGGTGGCCGCTCAGATCACCTCGTCGACACGGGCGGTCTACGGCGCGGTCGGGATCGCGCTGGGCGGCTCCTATGTGCTGCGGGCGATCGGCGATGTCGCCGGCAACGGACTGTCGTGGGCGTCGCCGCTCGGCTGGGGCCAGGCGATGCGCGCGTTCTCCGGCGAGCGCTGGTGGCCTGCGGCGCTCCTCGTCGGGTCGGCCGCTGCGCTGGGGGTCGTCGCATTCGCTCTCCTCGGCCGCCGCGACATCGGTTCGGGTCTTCGTGCTGCCAGGCCCGGGCCGTCGAGTGCCTCGCGGTCGCTCGGCGCCGGTGGCTGGGGGCTTGCCTGGCGGCTCCAGCGCCCCGGTGTCCTCGGCTGGCTCGGTGCCCTCGCGCTCGTCGGCCTCGCGATGGGAACCATCGGCGACGATGTCGAGGGACTCGTGGGTGACGAGGGGCTCGCGCGCGACCTGCTCGTGGCCGGCGGATCGGGTGCCTTCACCGATCAGCTCTACGGCACCGTCGCGCTCATGGTCGGGCTCGGCGCGGCCGGTCCGGCGATCGCCGCGGCCCTCCACGCTAGAGCCGAGGAAGACGCCGGCCGAGCCGAGCTCGTGCTCTCGACGGCGCTGCCGCGTGGGCGCTGGGCGCTGGGGCATCTGGCCATCGCGATGGCAGCAGGGGTGGCCGGTGCCCTCATCGGTGGGTTCGGTATGGGGCTGGGCTACCTGCTGGTGACCGGCGACGCGTCTCAGATCCCGCGGTTCACCGGCGCGGTCGGCATCTACGCGCTGCCGGTGCTGGTGCTGCTCGCTGTGACATGGACCCTGTACGGTCTCGGCCGCCGCTGGGCGCCGCTGGGCTGGGCCGCGCTCGGTTTCTGCGTGTTCGCGATGATCGTCGGCCGTACCCTCCAGCTGCCCGGCTGGCTCCTGGGGGTCTCGCCCTATCAGCACATTCCGCTGCTGCCAGCCGAGCCCTTCGCGTGGACCCCGGTCGTCGTCCTCGCCGCGATCGCCGCCGTGCTGCTCGGCACGGGCGCCGCGGCCCTGCGCCACCGCGACGTGGCCTGAACGACGCCTGGAAGACTGGGTGCATGCGCCTGTCCGACGTCCTGCCCCGCACCTTCGACGAGGACGCCGTCTACGAGGCCTTCGGCACCTGGGTCGAGAGTCGCGGCATCGCGCTCTATCCGGCGCAGGACGAGGCGATCCTGGAACTGGTCAGCGGCTCGAATGTCGTCCTCACCACCCCGACCGGATCGGGTAAGAGCCTCGTCGCCACCGCCGCGATGGCCGCGGCCCTCGCGCGCGACGAGTGCGCCGTCTACACCGCGCCGATCAAGGCGCTCGTCAGCGAGAAGTTCTTCGATCTGTGCGAGATCTTCGGCGCCGACGATGTCGGCATGGTCACCGGCGACGCCGCGGTCAACGCCGACGCGCCGATCATCTGCGCCACTGCCGAGGTGCTCGCCAATATGGCGCTGCGCGACGGCGCCGATGCCGATATCGGCGTCGTCATCATGGACGAGTTCCACTACTACGCCGACCCCGACCGCGGTTGGGCGTGGCAGGTGCCGCTGCTGGAGCTGCCGCGCGCGCAGTTCCTGCTCATGTCGGCCACGCTCGGCGACACGACTCGGCTGGAGGCCGAGCTCGCCCGCCGCACCGGCCGCGCGACCGCCGTCGTCTCGGCGGCCGAACGTCCGGTGCCGTTGGTCAGCGAGTACGTGACGACGCCGATCCAGGAGACCATCGAAGAGCTCGTGTCCTCGGGCCAGGCGCCCGTCTACGTCGTGCACTTCACCCAGGCGGCGGCACTCGAACGCGCCCAGGCGCTGACGAGCGTCAAGGTCGCATCGCGCGAGGAACGCGACGAGATCGCCGAGGCGATCGGCGACTTCCGCTTCCGCTCCGGCTTCGGCAAGACCCTGTCGCGTCTCGTGCGCATGGGCATCGGCGTGCACCACGCGGGCATGCTGCCTCGCTATCGACGTCTCGTGGAGACACTCGCGCAGCGCGGTCTGCTCAAGGTCGTCTGCGGCACCGACACCCTCGGCGTGGGCATCAACGTGCCGATCCGCACCGTCCTGTTCAGCGGGCTGAGCAAGTTCGACGGCGTCCGCCAGCGCACCTTGCAGGTGCGCGAGTTCCAGCAGATCGCCGGGCGCGCGGGCCGGGCGGGATACGACACCGTCGGCTATGTCGTCGTCGAGGCCCCCGAGCACGAGATCGAGAACCTCAAGGCCCTCGCCAAGGCGGGCGACGATCCCAAGAAGCGCCGCAAGGTGCAGCGCAAGAAGGCCCCCGAGGGCTTCGTCTCCTGGAACGACAGCACGTTCGAGCGGCTCGTGCACGGCACCCCCGAGCCGCTGGTCTCCCGGATGCGCATGACGCACTCGATGGTGCTGGATCTGCTGGCCCGGCCCGGCGACACCGAGGAGGCCGTCGAGAGCCTGATCGCCGAGAGCGACGAGTCCGAGGACGGCAAGGAGAAGCTGCGCCGCGAGGCCGCCGGCATCATCGAGGCGCTGCTCGCCGGGGGCGTCGTGGAACGCGTCGAGGGCGGGCTCGCGCTGACCGTCGAGCTGCCGGACAACTTCGCGCTCAACCAGCCGCTCTCGCCCTTCGCCGTCGCCTGCTTCGAGCTGCTGGACCGCACGTCGCCCACCTATGCGCTCGATGTCGTCTCGATCATCGAGGCAACGCTCGAGGATCCGCGGCCGATCATCTCGGCGCAGCGATTTCGTGCTCGCGGTGAGGCGGTGGCCGAGCTCAAGGCCGACGGGGTCGAGTACGAGGAGCGGATGGAGCTGCTGGAGGAGGTCGAGCACCCGCAGCCGCTGCGCGATCTGCTGGACCCCGCCTATGAGACCTACCGCGGCGGGCATCCGTGGGTGGGCGAGCACGAGCTGCGTCCCAAGTCGGTCGTGCGCGAGATGGCCGAGCGCGCCATGACCTTCGCCGAGCTGATCGCCGACTACGGTCTCGCGCGTTCGGAGGGGGTCGTTCTGCGTTACCTGTCGGATGCCTATCGCGCGCTCGTGCGCACGGTGCCCCCCGGTGTCGTCGACGAGGAGCTCGCCGATCTCGTGGCCTGGCTCGGTGAGCTGGTGCGACAGACCGACTCCAGCCTGCTCGACGAGTGGGAGGCACTGGTGGCCGGCGGGGAGGATCCCGAGGCCGTGCGATCGCAGGCCGAGGGCGCGGAGATGCCCAGACCGGTCACCCGCAACGAGCGCGCCTTCCGGGTGCTCGTCCGCAATGCGGCCTTCCGCCGGGTGGAGCTCGCGGCGCTGCGCCGCTGGGACGCGCTCGCCGACCTCGACCCGGACGTGGGCTGGGAGGACGCGATGGGGGACTACTTCGCCGAGTACGACGACCTCGGCACCGGACCCGGCGCCCGCGGACCGGTGTACTTCCGGGTGCAGACCGAGCCGGGGCGATGGCTCGTGCGTCAGACCTTCGATGATCCCGAGGGCGATCACGACTGGGGCTTCTCGGCCGAGGTCGATCTCGCGGCCAGCGATGAGGCCGGGGAGGCCGTGCTCGCCGTCACCGCCGTCGGCCCCTTCGCCCCCTGACCCACCCCTCCGCTCCGTGGGCGGTGAGTAGGCGCCCCTTTTCCAGACGTGTCGGTGCGTGAGCGCCCGAACGTCGTCCGGAAAGGACGCCTACTCACCGGCACCGGCCCTGACACCGCGCCGGTGCCGACCGCCGTCCACGAGGCGGTAGGGCGGCGCGGGGTAGCCAGCGACACCGGGGATCGGCTAGCGTTCGTCCTAAGCAAGCGCTTAGTTAATCCGTGGCGAAGGAGTCACCATGCCCCGCGTGTTCGAGAGTCTCGACGAGTTCAAGGCGGTTGCCGGCGAGGAGCTCGGCACCAGCGACTGGCTCACCGTGAGCCAGCAGCAGATCAACACCTTCGCCGACGCAACAGGCGATCACCAGTGGATCCACGTCGACCCCGAGCGTGCCGCGAAGGGCCCGTTCGGCACCCCGATCGCGCACGGCTACCTCACCCTCTCGCTGCTGCCCGCTCTCGCCAGCCAGATCTACGACGTCAAGGGCCTGGCGATGGGCGTCAACTACGGCACCAACAAGGTGCGCTTCCCGCACCCCGTCCCGGTCGACTCGCGCGTGCGGGCGACCGGAACGCTCAAGGAGACCTCCGATATCGCGATCGGCACCCAGGCCGTCATCACCTTCGTCATCGAGATCGAGGGCGTCGACAAGCCGGCCTGTATCGCCGAGGTCGTCTACGTCATGGCCGCGGAAGGGAACTAAGACCATGGAATTCGCCTTCGACGCCACCACCCGCGACCTCATGGAGCGCATGAACGCGTTCATGGACGAGGTCGTCTACCCGGCCGAGCCCACCGCGCACGAGCAGATCCAGCGCAACTATGCCGAGGACAGCTGGGAGATCCCGCCGGTCATCGAGGACCTCAAGGCCGAGGCGAAGAAGCGCGGCCTCTGGAACTTCTTCCTCGCCGGACATCCCGAGCAGGGCGGCCTGACCAACCTGCAGTACGCCCCGCTCGCCGAGATCTCCGGACGCAGCATCCAGCTCGCGCCCCCGGCGATCAACTGCGCCGCGCCGGACACCGGCAACATGGAGGTGCTGAGCATGTTCGGCACCGACGAGCAGAAGAAGCAGTGGCTCGAGCCGCTGCTCGCGGGTGAGATCCGCTCGGCCTTCGCGATGACCGAGCCCGATGTCGCCTCGTCGGACGCCACCAATATCGAGCTGTCGATCGTCCGTGACGGTGACGAGTACGTCATCAACGGCCGCAAGTGGTGGATCACCGGGGCGATGAACCCGAACTGCAAGGTCTTCATCGTCATGGGCAAGACGGACCCGACCGCCGAGCGCCACCGCCAGCAGTCGATGATCCTCGTGCCTCGTGACACCCCCGGGCTCGAGGTCGTGCGCGGCATGCACGTCATGGGCTTCCACGACCGCGACCACGGTGGTCACGCCGAGCTGCGCTTCACCGATGTCCGGGTGCCGGCGAGCAACCTCATCGGCAACGAGGGCGAGGGCTTCGCCGTCGCGCAGGCCCGCCTCGGACCGGGTCGCATCCATCACTGCATGCGTTCGATCGGCGTGGCCGAACGCGCCGTGCAGATGATGTGCGAGCGCGCCAGCGAGCGGGTCGCCTTCGGCAAGCCGATCGCCGACCAGGGCGTGGTGCGTGACTGGATCGCCGAGTCGCGGGTCAAGCTGGAGCAGCTGCGTCTGCTGACGCTCAAGACCGCGTGGCTCATGGACACCGTGGGCAACAAGGGCGCGCACACCGAGATCCAGGCGATCAAGATCGCCACGCCGCAGACCGTCGAGTGGATCCTCGACAAGGCGATCCAGGTGCACGGAGCCGGCGGTCTCAGCCAGGACTTCCCGCTCGCGGAGATGTTCGCCGGCATCCGCACGCTGCGCTTCGCCGACGGACCCGACGAGGTGCACAAGAACTCCCTCGCCCGCGCCGAGCTGAAGAAGTACCGATGAGCGAGCGGAGCGAGCGAACGAAGGAGCATCTCATGTCGGCATCGGCCTATCGTGCGTTCTTCCGGCAGGTGCCGGCATGAGCGGGGCGCGCAGGGCGATCGTCACGGGCGCTGCCGGCGGGATCGGACTGGCCGTCGCTCGGGCCCTCGTGGCTCGCGGCGACCGGGTCGTGCTCGCCGACCGCGACGAGCGGCGGCTCGCCGAGGCGGCCGCCGACCTCGGTCAGCCGCACCTGGCCGCGGATGTGGCCACGGATGACGGCATCGAGGCCCTCGTGGCACTCGCCGATCTCGAGATGGGCGGGGTCGACATGTACGTCGCCAATGCGGGTGTCTTCCGCGGCTTCGGCCTCGAGTCCTCCGAGGACGACTGGGCGACGTCCCTGCAGGTCAACACCATGGCGCACGTGCGCGCCGCGCGAGCCCTCGTGCCGCGATGGGTCGATGGCGACGGTGGGATCTTCGCGGTGACCGCGTCGGCGGCGGGCCTGTTGACGCAGCTCGGCTCGCCGACCTATTCGGTGAGCAAGCACGCTGCGGTCGGCTTCGCCGAATGGCTCGCTGCCACGTACGGCGATCGGGGCGTTCAGGTGTGCTGCCTGTGCCCGATGGGGGTGCGTACGCCGATGGTCGAGGGTGGACAGACCCACGACGACGGCGATGCCCGCCTGGGGCACAAGGCCGTCGCGACGGCGGGCGAGGTGATGGAGGCCGATGATGTCGCGCAGGTGCTGCTCGATGCGATCGATGCCAAGCGCTTCCTGGCGCTGCCGCACGCCGATGTCGCCACGATGTACGCGCGGAAGGCGGCCGACCCCGACCGCTGGCTCGCCGGCATGCAGCGGTATCGCACCTCCCTCGAGTCCTGACCTCCAACCCGGGGCGGATACCCGTTGAGTGTGACGTTCGGACGGCAGAATCATCGAAACTGCTGTCCGAACGTCACACTCAACGGGTTCTGGGGCGGTACTAGGGTGGGGTCATGGCGATCGAGTTGTTGACCCCTGCCCAGCTGGACGAGATGCGGCCCGCCGGTCGCTTCGTCGGCGAGGTGCTGACCGCGCTCACCGAGGCCGCGGATGTCGGGGTCGACCTGCTCGACCTGAACGACCTCGCGCATCAGATGATCAAGGATCGCGGCGCGGAGTCCTGCTACATCGACTACGCCCCGTCCTTCGGCCGGGGCCCCTTCGGCAAGGTGCTCTGCACCTCGGTGAACGATGCCGTCCTGCACGGGCTGCCCCACCCGTACAAGCTCAAGGACGGCGACCTCCTCAGCCTCGACTTCGCCGTGAGCGTCGACGGCTGGGTGAGCGACTCGGCCGTCAGCGTCGTCGTCGGCACGCCCACCGATGACGATCTGCGGCTCATCGACACCACGCAGCGAGCGCTCGCCGCTGCGATCGAGATCGCGCGTCCGGGTAAGAAGATCGGTGATATCGGGCACGCTATCGGCCAGATCGCCCGAGAGGCGGGGTACACCGTCAACACGCAGTTCGGTGGGCACGGCGTCGGACGCACGATGCACGGCGACCCTCACGTGCCCAATGACGCTCGGCCCGGGCGTGGCTTCCCGCTCAAGCCCGGCCTCGTCATCGCGATCGAGCCCTGGCTGCTGACGAGCACCGATGAGATCGTCATGGATCCGGACGGCTGGACGATCCGCAGTGCCGACGGCTCGCGCGGCGCGCATTCGGAGCACACCATCGCCATCACCGATGGCGACCCCATCATCATGACCGCCCGCGACTGATCCCTCGCCGCGGTGGCGGTAGGCCTTCAACCTCTCGCGTCCGGTGGCGGTAGGCCTTCAACCTGATGTCCGCTCGATAACGTTGCTGACGTACCGCCGCCACACCCCACCACGAGCGGTACGCCATCAACCCTTCGCGGCCCCGGCCTCACCTGGCGGTACGTCACGAACGTTATGCCCACTCGATGAGGTTGATGGTCTACCGCTCACGCGGGGATGAGGTTGATGGTCTACCGCCCACGCGGGGACGAGGTTGATGGTCTACCGCCCCGGGTCGGTGCGGAAGGCCTGCTCGAGCTGAGCGCAGACCGCGAGCAGGAGGCCGTCGCGTCCGGGGTGCGCCGCGAGCATCGCGCCGATCGGCAGTCCTTCGTCCGAGACATGGACCGGAAGGCTCGCCGCGGGCTGCCCGCTCATGTTCATGAGCGCGGTGAACGGCGTGTAGAGCAGCTCGCGGCGATGGATCTCCACGGGATCCTCGGGTCCGGTGAACCACTCGGTCGGTTGCGGCGGCAGCGCGAGCGTCGGGGTGAGGAAGAGATCGAACTGCTCCAACGATGCCAGCGTGGCCCGGGTGGTGAGCTCCAGGAAGCCGAGCGCGGCCGCCAACTCGGGAGCACTCGCCCGGCCCCCGCGTTCGCGCCAGTAGCGGGTCGTCGGACGTAGGAGCGGGTCGGCCTCCGCGGGGATCGGAGCAGCGGCCATGCCGGCAGACCACACGATGTTGAACTGCGGCTCGAGCTCCGGCGTCCAGGGGTTGTCGATATCGACGATCTCGTGCCCCGCCGCCGAGAGCAGCGCGCCGGCCCGCTCCCATGCGGCGATCGCCTCGGGCGACGACCCGGCGAAGTCCAGGTACGGCGAGCTCCACCGCGCGATGCGCAGACGACCCGGATCACGCCGAGCCTGTTCGCGATACGGCTCGGCCGGTGGGGGAGCGACGCGCGAGTCGCCCGGCATCGGTCCCGCGATGATGTCGAGCAGCGCCGCGGCGTCGCGGACCGTGCGGCTGAGGGCACCGTCGATGGCCAGTCCGTTCCACTGCACCCCGTCGGGCCCCACACCGACCACGCCGCGGCTCGGCTTGAAGCCGAAGATGCCGCAACTGCTGGCGGGAATGCGGATCGAGCCGCCGCCGTCGCTGCCGAGGGCCAGCGGCACCATCCGGGCGCTGACCGCCGCGGCCGCGCCCCCGCTCGAGCCGCCGGCGTTCCGGGTGGTGTCCCAGGGCGTGAGGGCAGGACCGATCAGATCGTTGTCGGTGAAGGACGACAACCCGAACTCGGGGGTGTTGGTCTTGCCGAGGCTGATGAACCCGGCGTCGCGCGCGCGGGTGACGACGTGGGCATCGGTCTCGGGGATCTGCTCGGCGAGAAGCCGGGACCCTAGCGTCGTGCGGATGCCGGCGGTGGCGGTGAGGTCCTTGATCGCCGTCGGAACTCCGCAGAAGGGCGGGGCGTCGCCGGCCGCCAGAAGCGTGTCGGCGCGGCCCGCGGCCTCGATCGCCTGGTCCGCCGTCACGGTGATGAACGCGCCGAGCTCGTCGTTCTGCGCGTCGATGCGGTCGAGGTGATGTCGCACGAGTTCGGCGCTCGTGATCTCCCGGTCGCGCAGCAGGGCCGCTTGCTCGTGGGCGTCCAGGTCGTGCAGCTCCGTCATGCTCCCAGGGTAGGCAGTAGCCGGCCCTGCCGCGGCCACCTCAGGCGAAGACGAAGTAGAACGTGAGGTGCAGGGCCAGGATGACGTGCAGGGTCGTGAGCCAGATGCGGAGCGAGGCCAGCACCAGTCCGAGCGCGAGGATCGCCAGGCTCGGGAGACCTCGTGTCGGGGCGAAGGCGTCGGGCAGGAAGATCGCATGTCCTGCCCAGAAGATCACCGCGCTGGCGATCAGCACCATCGAGGTCGTGAGCCTCTCCGCGAGGTACTTCTGCAGCAGACCGAAGGTGAGATAGTCCTGCCAGAACACCGAGACGGTCATCCAGAACAGGTACAGCGCGACCGGAAGCTCCAGTCCATAGTGGAACGGCAGTGCGATCGCCGTCGCGATCGGGAGGGCGTAGAACCAACACGTCCGCGAGCGAGCGAAGAGCTCGCGGCTATAGCCGCGGTGGGCCAAGACCAGGCCGATGGCGAGCATCAGCGCGAGTACTGTCTCGAACAGCGTCGAGAGGGCCGCGTCATCGGTGACGAGACGGCCTGCGCCGTCGCTGAGTAGACCGGGAGTCAGGTACCAGAGTCCGAACCACGCCAGGACCACGGCGACGAGGATGCTCCAGGGGATGCGCTCGGGTGCGACGGACGCCGCCTGCTCCTCGGACATCACTCCATGCTCGCATGCTCGGATCCGCGAGAGACTCCGCCGAGGGCGCGCGTCCTACAATCGTGCGGTGGCCACCCCGAAAGTGATCCTCTACTACGCCTTCGCGCCGCTCGCCGATCCCGAGGCCGTGCGCCTGTGGCAGCACACGCTCGCGGAGTCGCTCGGTCTGCGTGGGCGGGTCATCGTCTCGTCGCACGGCATCAACGGGACGCTCGGCGGAGACGTCGTGGAGCTCAAGAAGTATGCGCGCGGCCTGCGCTCCTACGCACCGTTCAAGGATGCCGATATCAAGTGGAGCGCGGGGGAGGCGCTGCCCGACGGCACCACGGCCCTGTTCCCCAAGCTCAGCGTCAAGGTCCGCGACGAGCTCGTCGCCTTCGGCGCTCCCGATGAGGTCGAGGTCGACGGTGAGGGAGTGGTCGACGGCGGTACCAAGCTCACGCCCGAGCAGCTGCACGAGCTCGTGGAACGCGAGGAGGTCGTCTTCTTCGACGGTCGCAACCGGATCGAGTCCGAGATCGGGCGGTTCCGCGATGCCGTGCGCCCGCCGGTCGACACCACACGCGAGTTCCTCGGGCTGCTGGACTCGGGAGCCTACGACCACCTCAAAGACAAGCCCGTCGTCACCTACTGCACCGGAGGCATCCGCTGTGAGGTGCTGACGCCCTTGATGAGGAAGCGCGGTTTCCGCGAGGTCTATCAGCTCGACGGCGGCATCGCCCGCTATGGCGAGACCTTCGGCGACGACGGTCTGTGGGAGGGCTCGATGTACGTCTTTGACGGGCGGGGTGCCACCGACTTCTCCGATCACACGGCCCTGGTCGGCCGCTGCGATCGCTGCGACCAACCGACCAATACCGCCCGCGACTGCTCGGATATCGCCTGTGTCGCGCAGTTCGCCCGCTGCGACACCTGTGCGGACCTCGACCTCGCCTGCGCCACCCACGCGGCCTGACGCGCCCTTGCTCAGTCGGGCTCGCCGGAGGATCTCCGCTCCCCAGGTGGCCCGGGAGGAGGGAGAGTCCCAGCTGCCGTCCGCCGGAGAACCCACGTCGTCGCGCAGGCCCCGGCGCTCCACACGAACAGAGCGCTCCAGTGCATCGCCGTCAGATCGGCATCCGGGTCGGCCGTCTGACTCTGGGCGCCGATGGTCAGCACCCATGCCCCCAGCAGGCAGCCTCCCAGAAGAACGACGCAGCCCGTGTCGATCCACGTCGGTCCTCGCGATCTGGTCGTCGCGTGGACGACCAGGCACGCGGCGAGGATCGTCGTGACGTCGAAGACCAGGAAGTAGACGAAGAACAGCAGTCCCTCGGCCGCGAGATCGCCCGGGTGCGACAGCCCTTGGAAGAGCACGAGCCCCAGGCGACCGATGCTCTCCTCTCCATTCCGCTCTGCTCGGAACCACGGCAGGAAGGAACCGGCGACGAGTCCGGTGAGCGCCCCGGCCGCTATCAGGCGTAACAGCCATCGTTCGAGACGGTCCACCCTGCGAGCGAGCTCATCCGGTCCCTGGCTCATGGATGCGGACATTACCCGAAGGCGAGGTGATTCGCACCGGGTTCGACCGCCCCGCGAGCGGTGTCGTCGTGCCCGCGGGGAGACGAGCCCCGGGTCAGTCGAGCATGGCGGCGTCGAGCGTGTCCTCCGGGACGCCGAAGCCCTCGATGAGCAGCTCGGTGTGCGGACGCAGTTTGGTGAGTAGATGGTTGATCTCCGCCGTCACGGCCTTGGCGCGATCGTCGCTGAGCCGGTTGTGCTCCATGAACCAGGCCTTGTCGTCCTCGATGACGCTCAGCGCGTAGAGCGAGCACATGTCGCGGAGCAGGTCGGCGATCTCCTCGTCCTCGCAGCGGGCGATGCCGGCGGTGAAGGCCTCCAGCACCACGCGTTCGATGTGCACGCGGCCGATCTTCAGCACATGGTCCTGGGCATTGTTGAACATCTCGAAGGCCTCGGCCGGGTCGGCGTTGTCAGCATTCTGGAGCCGGCGCGCTGCGGTCTCGATGACGTGCTGCTCACGATCCTCGAACAGGCTGAGCTGGGTGCCCCGGTCGAGCAGGTCGTGCTCCTCGTCAGCTCCCGGACGGGCGTCGATGAGCCGTTGGATGAGATTGCCCGCCGCGGTGCGCTCCTTGACGATGTCGGCCATCGAGGCGGCGGCGAAGCGCACCATGCCGAGGGGATCGAGGCCGTCGACCTCCTTGGCATAGGAGGTGAGCATCTCCTTGGCGACCAGCTGCAGCAGCACGTGGTTATCGCCCTCGAAGGTCGTGAAGACGTCGGTGTCAGCCTTGAGCGTCGTGAGCCGGTTCTCCGCGAGGTAGCCCGCTCCGCCGCAGGCCTCGCGAGCCTCCTGGATCGCGCGCGTGGCGTGCTCGGTCTGCATCGCTTTGAGACCGGCGGCGCGACTCTCCAGCTCGCGCTGGGCGATCGGATCGGGATCGCTCTCGGTCTGGATACGGTGCATGCGCGCGACCAGCTGGTTCTGCGCGAAGCGGAAGGCGTACGACCGGGCGATCAGCGGAAGCAGCCGACGCTGGTGCACGCGGTAGTCCATCAGGACGACTTCGCCGGACGGCCCGGAGAACTGCCGGCGCAGCAGCGCGTAGCGACCGGCGATGCTGAGCGCGACCTCGGTCGCCGCGCTCGCCGAGCCGCCGACGCTGACCCGGCCGCGCACGAGCGTGCCGATCATCGTGAAGAACCGCGCTCCCTGGCTCTCGATGAGCGAGGAGTACGTGCCTTGGTCGTCGACCTGGGCGTAGCGGTCGAGCAGGTTCTCCCGCGGGATGCGGACCTGGTCGAACATGATCCGGCCGTTGTCGACCCCGCCGAGACCGCCCTTGTGGCCGCAGTCCGAGGTGGTGACGCCGGTCAGGTCGTCGCCGTTCTGGTCGCGGATCGGCACCACGAAGCAGTGCACGCCATGATCCTCACCGAGGGTGATGAGGCGGGCGAAGACCGCCGCGACCCGCGCGTGCTCGGCAGCCCCGCCGATGTAGTCCTTGCGAGACCCCGGCGTGGGGGAGTGGACCACGAACTCGTCGGTCGACGGGTCGTAGGTGGCGGTGGTCTCGAGACTCTGCACGTCGCTGCCGTGGCCGGTCTCGGTCATGGCGAAGCAGCCGAGCAGGGAGAGGTCGATGATGCCCGGGATCATCGCGTGGTGGCGCTCGGTGCCGAGGTTCTCGATCGCTCCACCGAACAGGCCCCACTGAACTCCGGCCTTCACCATGAGCGAGAGGTCGAACTGCGCGAGCATCTCGATGCCGGTGACTGCTCCGCCGGGGTCCCCGGTGCCCCCGTTCTCGGTACGGAAGCCGGCGGCGGGGGTGCCGGTGTCGACGAGCTGCTTCAGCTGACCGAGCACCCGTTCGCGAGCCTCGTGCAGGGAGAGCGAGTGGTCATAGGCGAGGTCCATCGCGGCGAGCTCGGTGCGGCTCTGCTCACGCACATGGCGCCATTTGCCGTCGAGGGACTCACGCAGTGCCTGGGGGGAGGTCATGCTCCCACGCTAGCGGCGCGGCGACTGCCCGGCAGCTCGATCACCCAGTGACGGTGCACCATCGACCACACCCCGCAGGCGGCGGTACCTGGTCAACCTCACCCCAGGACTGGCGGTAGCCGAGCAACCTCACGAGTCGCCGATAGGGTTGCTGGCGTACCTCCACGTCGGATTGGAGCCCGCGCGACACCACCTCTCACGCATCGGGGGACTCGATGGACTCCGCATCACCTGAACTCGGCATCGCCGTCATCGGCTACTCCTTCATGGGCAAGGCCCACTCGAATGGCTGGCGCAATGTCGGCGCCTTCTACCCGGGAGGGCCGGCGGTCTCCCAGCGGGTGATCGTCGGGCGCGATCGCGAGCGGGTGGATGCCGCAGCTCGCCAGTACGGCTGGCAGGAGTCGGCCACCGACTGGCGTGCGATCCTCGAACGCGATGACGTGGACATCGTCGATATCTGCACGCCCGGCCATCTCCACGAGGAGATCGCCCTCGCTGCCCTCGCCGCCGGCAAGCATGTGCTGCTGGAGAAGCCCCTCGCCAACACCCTCGATGAGGCACGCGGCCTCGCCGCCGCCGCTGCCACGGCGCAGCGTGACTGCGTGCGCTCCATGGTCGCCTTCAACTACCGTCGGGTCCCGGCGCTCGCGCTCGCTCGCGAACTCATCGCCGAGGGGGCCATCGGAGAGGTGCGGGAGGTTCGCGCGGCCTATCTGCAGGACTGGCTCGCCGACGAGCGGGCCCCGATGACCTGGCGTCTGCGCCAGGAGCAGGCCGGGTCAGGGGTTCTGGGCGATCTCGGCTCCCACCTCGTCGATCTCCTGCGTTTCCTCCTGGGTCAAGAGGTGCAGCGCGTGACCGGCCAATTGCGGACCTTCGTCGCATCGAGACTCGGCGAGGACGGTCCCGAGGAGGTGACGGTCGACGATGTCGCGTGGGCGTGGCTCGGATTGAGCGATGGCGCCGAGGCGAGTATCGAGGTCAGCCGGATGGCATTCGGTCGCAAGAACGGACAGTCGCTGGAGATCTACGGATCCCGGGGCGCGCTGTCCTTCGATCTCGAACGCCTCAACGAGCTGTGGGTCGACGAGGGGAAGGGGCCGCGGCGCACGCTCGTCACGGAGGCCGATCATCCCTATCTCTTTGCCTGGTGGCCTCCGGGGCACGTGCTCGGCTGGGACACGACCTTCACAATCCAGGCGGCCGAGTTCGTGCAGGCGATCGCCGAGCGGCGTGACCCGTCTCCGTCCTTCGCGGACGGGCTGCGCGTGCAAGGTGTGCTCGATGCCGTGGTTCGCAGCGACGACCTCCGGCGGACCGTCGTCATCGACGACCTCGTCTGAGCGAGCCTCCTCGAGTTCCGAGGCGCAGGACGGCTCCCAGGGCCCGCTGGTCAGCGTCTCGTCTCCGCCTTCGACCCATGCTGAGGACTGTTATCGTCGCGGCATGCTCGGAGTGGGGATCGCCATCGGTGCCGGAATCGGTACGACGATCTTCGCCATCACCGGCGATGCCTTCTGGATCGCCGTGGGGCCGGCCTTCGGGGTGATCCTCGGCGTCGTCATGGACCAATTCGACGATGACGATGACGATGACGATGACTGACCCGCCGAGCGGTGAGTAGGCGTCCGTTCCGACCGACAGGGCGGTGAGTCAGCGTCCGACTGCCGATGGCGAACGGACGCCTAGGCACCGCCCACGGGTGAGGATCGCCGGTGCCGGTGCGGCAGCAGGGCGACCGCGGCGGCGGTGAGTGCCGCGCCGAGACCGACGTGAGCGGCGAGCCGGCGAGCGGGACCGATGTCGGCCGGCGTGACCGGGCGTCCGTCGCCCATGACCGGGCGGCTCTCGACCCGTTCTCCATACACATTGGTGCCGCCGAGCCGAACCCCCAGCGCACCGGCGAAGGCCGACTCGACCGGCCCCGCGTTGGGACTCGGATGGCCCGCGGCGTCGTCTCGCCAGGCACGACGCGCCCCGCGCCGATCGGGTCCGGCGGCCACCGCGAGCGCTGCCGCGAGCCGCGCGGGAAGCAGGTTGGCGGCGTCGTCCAGCCGCGCCGCGGGCTTGCCGAAGCGCTCGTACCGGGGGTTGCGGTGCCCCACCATGGCGTCGAGGGTGTTGGCGGCACGGTAGCCGAGGAGCCCGGGGACTCCGGCCACGGCACCCCAGAACAACGGTGCGACGACAGCATCGGAGGTGTTCTCGGCGACCGACTCGACCACGGCGCGCGCCACCTCCCCCTCGTCGAGGGTCGACGGGTCGCGCCCGACGAGGTGCGTGAGGCGCTGCCGGGCACCGGGGAGGTCGTCGTCGGCGAGGAGTCTGGCGATGACCGATGCCTCGTGATCGAGCGATCGACCGCCGAGCACGGCCCACGTCGCGATCGTCGTGGTGAGGAATCGGTTGCCGCGTTCGCCCAGCGCGCCGACGAGGGCCGCGCCGCCCACGAGCACGGCGACATGGGCCGTGCCCCGGGGCACGGAGTCGGCGTAGAGGCGACGTTCGAGAGCGGCTGCCGTGCGCCCGAAGCCCGCCACCGGGTGCCAGCGACGTGGGTCGCCGAGCAACCGGTCGAGCGCGTAGCCGGTGAGCAGGCCGGCCGCCCGCGCGATCATCGCACCCACCGCCAGTACGCTGACGATCCATGAGGACCCTCGTGACCGGTGGCGTGCGCTCGGGCAAGTCGGCGCACGCCGAATCGCTGCTCGTCGATGCGCCGGAGGTCGCCTACATCGCTCCCGGGCCGCGTTACGACGATGCCGACTGGGCCGACCGCATCGCCGAGCATCGGAGCCGCCGGCCTGCGAGCTGGACCACGATCGAGGACACCGACCTGCCGCGCGCTCTCGCCGGGGTGTCCGGCGCCGCGCTCGTCGACTGCCTGGGCACCTGGCTGACGGCGAGATTCGACGATCTCGAGCTGTGGGAGCGCCGCGACTGGCAGCAGCCCTTCGGAGAGGCGCTGGACGCGGCGGTCGCGGCAGCGGAGCGTCATCTCGGCGACCTCGTGCTGGTGACCAACGAGGTCGGCCTGGGGGTGGTGCCCGAGCATCGATCCGGTCGGGTCTTCCGCGATGCGCTCGGCTGGACCAACCAGCGCTTCGCCGCGATCTGCGATGACGTCACCCTCGTGATCTCCGGCCGCACCCTGACCCTCTGACTCGCCGGGGACGCAGGATGTGACTCCGCGGTTGCCATGGCGGCCGTCGAGTCACATCCTGTGTCGTGCCCGGACCGACAATGTGACTCTAGGGTCGCTGGAGCAGCCATGGAGTCACATCTTGCGTCGGCGGCGGGTGGGGCGGACGCAGGATGTGACTCCGCGGTTGCCATGGCGACCGTCGAGTCACATCCTCCGTCCTGACCGGACCGACGAGGTGACTCTAGGGTCGCGGGGACGACCATGGAGTCACATCTTGCGTCGGGGCGGGGAAGGTCAGAGCTCATCGAGGCGGGCGACCTCGTTCATCAGCAGGGCCGCCGAGCGCAGCAGCGGCACGGCTGCCACCGCGCCACTGCCCTCGCCGAGCCGCAGCCCGAGGTCGAGGACGGGCACGAGACCGAGCTTGTCCAGCGCGAGCGACTGCGCGGGCTCGGTCGACCGGTGGCCGGCGACGAACCACGCGCTCGCGCCGGGGCTGAGACGATCGGCGAGCAGGCCGGCGGCGACGGCGATGAGTCCGTCCACGACCACCGGCACACCCGACTCCGCCGCAGCGGCCATGAAGCCGGCGGACGCCGCGATATCGGCCGACCCGAGTGCGGCGAGCAGCGCGTGCGGATCGTCGACATGGCCGACGCGGCGCAACGCGGTGTCGATCACCTCGGTCTTGTGCGCCAAGCCCTCATCGTCCACACCGGTGCCGCGTCCGGCCACCTCCTCGGCGGGCAAGCCGAGCGCCGCCGCGATCAGCGCGGCGGCCGGGGTGGTGTTCCCGATACCCATGTCGCCGCTGATGAGAAGCTCTGCGCCGGCGGCGATCTCCTCCGCCGCGACCGTCCGTCCCGCCGCGAGGCTCTGTTCCAGCTCGTCAGCGCTGAGCGCATCCTCCAGATGCAGTGGCCGGCTGCTCCGGCGCACCTTATAGGAGTCCACGCCGAGATCGGAGAGATCGGCATCGACCGCGATGTCGAGGACCCGCAACCGCACGTCGTGCTGACGCGCGAGCACCGCCACCCCCGCCGTGCCGGCGACGAAAGCGTGCACCATCATCGGCGTGATCTCGCGGGGATACGCCGACACGGCATGCTCCGCGACCCCGTGGTCGCCGGCGAAGACCACCGCGTGGACATGCTTCGGAGGCGCGGGCGGCACGCGGTCCTGCACGCTCGCCAGCCACACACCGAGCTCCGCCAGCTGGCCGAGCGCGCCCTGCGGCACGGCGAGGGCATCGACATGCTCGCGGGCAGCCGCACGCGCCGCCGGGGACGGAGGAGCGACGGTCATGCCGCCACCGCCTTGCGACTCGTGGTGCGCTGGATCAGGCCGGTGAGCGCGATCGTCAGGACGGCCCAGAGCGTGGCCTGTGTCGCCAGCGCCCCCATGCGGAAGGAGAACAGCGTGTTGGCGGGGAACTCATCGGGCACCTCGTCGATCGGACCGAGCACCGCGAAGGCCAGCGCGACCACCGCGATGTATCCCACGGCGGGAAGCACTACCGCTACCCACAGGGAGCCGCGACGGGCGAGCGTCTTCGCCAGCGCCACCGCCCCGTACGCGGCCACGACCGAGACGATCACGAAGGAGAAGTACATGGCGGTGCGCTCGCCGATCGTGTCGCCGCTGCCGGTGGCCGGGGGGTTCGGCGGGTAGGCGATCCAGGGCACCAGCGCGAAGGAGACGAAGCCGACCGCGGCCACGAGGGTGGTCGAGCCGACGATGCCGATCCGGCCGATGCGTCCCGCGGCGACGGCGGCACCGATGCCGACGACTCCGCCGATGACGGTGCTCAGGGCGATGGTCGCGGTGGCCAGGCCAGGTCCGGCCTGCTGGCCCCGAGTGATGCCACCCTCCTCATCGTCATGGGAGTGGCCGTCGGCTGCTTCGTCCCCGGCGTGGTCGTGGGACTGCTCGGACTGGGCCTCTTCGACGGCGATGGCGGCGTCGATGGGCGGCTCGCCGAGGGTGGCGGCGACGGCGAAGGCCGCGATGCCGGCCAGCAGGCCGGCGATGAGGCCATGGATCAGGAAGGTGCGTGCGTCAGTCATCGTCGGCCCCTCAGTGGCAGGGGAAGCCGAGCAGATGACGGCCGTCGTGCACCCATTCGTGCACGGAGTCGCCGGACAGGAGGGCAAAGGCGCCCTGCTCCGCGCCGACGAAGTAGAGCACCACGACAGCGAGCAGAAGGCTGAAGAGTGCCCACGGGGCGATCTGGCGCAATGACAGGGGTGTGGGGGTGGCCGCGGATGCGGGCACGACGGACTGGCTCATGGAACCTCCTCGGGGATACCTGCGTCCCCATCGAACGGATGGATGTCCGCGCGTTGGGTCTGGCTCCACCTCGAGGAGGTGTCACAGTAGCGCGACTGCGCCGGATTCTCACCGGTCTTCCGCAGCACGGACTCGCTCATCGTAGGCCACCGGCACGTATCTGGGTAGAGATCCGTCCAGGGAGCCGATGAGGCGTGGGTCATAGCGGAGGACCGGGCGGGCGTTGACTCACCGCACTGCTCGGTTCAGATGTGGTGGCGGTGGATCGTCAACGTCATGACAGCCGGATGACGTTGACGATCCACGGCCCCGGGCGCGACACCGCCCGGTGCCAGGG
>NZ_JAERWM010000030.1:0-23341 GCF_016918125.1 Aeromicrobium sp. YIM 150415
GCTCCGGGGCGGGGGGGCGCCCCGCCCGCCCCCCCCCCCCCCCCCCCCCCCCCCCCCCCCCCCCCCCCCACGGCCACGGGCGCGAACGAGCCGTGTGCCTGGGCGGTGGGTGATAGTTCACCGCCCGAGTACGCCGGAGCGGTGCGGCCGTCAGGGATTGACGGTCTGAGCGACCTCGACGTTGACCCGGTAGTCGTTGCCGTCCACGTCGGAGATGGTGACGGTGGCGTCGATGGTGTCGCCGCCCGCGGTCAGCAGGCAGTCGACCGTGTTGCCCTCTTCGATGACGACCGGGTCGTCGCCGCAGTCGAAGTCGTCAGGACGCTGCCCGACCTCCTCCTCGAGCGCACCGACGGCGACCTCGGCGATCTTGTCCGGATCCTCCTCGGGCGGACCGGAACTGCAGGCGGTGAGGGTGAAGGCGAGTGCGGCGGTGGCCAGGATGAGGGATCGAGTACGCATGGTCTTCCCGAAGTCGGTGACGGTGGTCCACATAGAGCATGTCACCTCATCGTCCGATCCGCAGCAGCGGTCAGCCGAGTCGACGCCCGTGCGCGTGGAGGCGATCCAGGGACTCGGTCACGGTCGTGTAGACGCCGGCCTCGGTGAGGAAGTCCCGGAAGGCTTCGTTGATGCCCCCGGCGGTCGCGTGCGAGTCGGCCAGCACGGTCAGCTCCCGCGGCGACCGCAAGCTCGCCGCGATCTCGCCGAAGAGGCCTTTCACATAGTGATCCGCCTCGCCGGACGACAAGCCATCGTCGGCGAGCCAGCCGGCGATGGTCGCGAGATAGGCATAGTGCGCGGCGACGGTGGCCGATGCGGTGAAGATGCGCTCGAGTAGGGCCTCGGTCGGGACGTCCAGTGCCCCGCCGAGCCGGCCGAACAAGGCCTCAGCGGCGTCGGTCCGGGGATGCACGGGCGTGGTGGACTGTCGGCCGGCGACCGCGGGCATGGGAGCTGAGCGCGCGAGATCGGCGGCGGGCGACACCAGCGGTGCCAGGTCCTCCAGCGCGAGCCCGGCCATGACGCTCACCACGGACTGCTCGGGACGGAAGCTCAGGGATTCCAGCACCTCGGCGGCGTCCTGCGGACGGACGCTCACGATGACGACATCCGAGGCGTCGACGACCGCCTGATTGTCGGTCTCGACTCGCACGGTGGCGAACCGCTTCGCGAGGGCTTCGCTCCGGCTCGCGCTGCGTGGGGAGAGCGCGATCGTCGGAGGTTCCGCGACGTCCTCGCACAGGCCGGTGACGATCGCCTCGGCGAGCGTTCCCACCCCGAGGACGCCGTAGTGCGTTCGGCTGTCGGTCACGGTGTCTCGATCCATTCGGTATTGGCGATGATGCCGATCCGTCGGTCCGCGAGCAGCGCGGCGGCCACGGCGATCGTATCGCCGTGGCTGACCGCCAGGACGGGCCCGCGACCGGCGAACTCGTCCGCGAAGCGGCGCACGCGGTCGGCGACATCGTCACCGGTCTCCTCGGCCGACTGCTCCACCAGCAGAGGACTGGTGCGCAGGTCCAGGCCGAGCTGTCCGGCCACGATCTCGCCTGTCTGCTGGGCTCGGACGGCGGGCGACGCCCACACCTGGGCGATCCCCCGATCGGCGAGCAGCGCACCGGCGGTGGCGGCCTGAGCCCGCCCGCGTTCGGTCAGCTCGGGATGCAGCACGTCGTACTGCATCCGTCCCACGGCATTCCAGGTGGACTCGCCGTGCCGGAGCCAGACGATCATCCGAGCTCCAGGCCCGCGACGTGACCGATGACGGTGACCGCGGGAGCGCCGATCCCCTCCTCGGTCGCGCGTTCGGCGATGTCGTCGAGGGTTGCGCGAACCACCCGTTGTGAGGGGAGCGTGCCGTCGGCGATCACGGCCGCAGGCGTCGTGGAGGCCAGTCCGGCACTCACCAGACGGGTGGCGATGGCGCCGAGCTGGCGCACTCCCATGAGCACCACGATCGTCAGGTTGCTTGAGGCCAGCGCCTCCCAGTCGACGGTGGACGCGGGATCATCGGGAGCGACATGGCCCGAGACCACGGCGAAGCCCTGGGTCAGGCCCCGGTGCGTCAAGGGGATGCCGGCCGCGCCGGGCACGGCGAGCGCGGAGCTGAGTCCGGGCACTACCTGGGTGGGGACGCCGGCCTCGGCGCACGCGATGAGCTCCTCACCACCGCGACCGAAGACGAAGTTGTCGCCACCCTTGAGACGCACGACGGCGCGGCCACTCTGTGCGGCCTCTACCAGGATGCGGTTGATCTCCTCCTGCGGTGTGAACCGCCCGTGCGGGATCTTGGCGACATCGATGACCTCGGTGTCGGGCGCGGCCCACGAGAGCACCGCATGGGGGACGAGCCGGTCGGTCACGATGACCTCGGCCTTCTCGATCGCCTCGCGTCCGGCGAGTGACATCAGTCCCGGATCCCCGGGCCCGCCACCGACGAGCGTGACGGTGCCGAGCGCCGACGACGCCGGACGATCGGCGTGCTCGGCGGTGTTCTCCCGCAGGACGATGTCGGCATCGTCGAGGAGAGCCTCGTCGAGGACCGTCGCCCGACGTACGAGCCCACGCGCCACGAGGTCCTCCACCGTCGCATCGAGGCGGTCGGCGACGAGGGTGACGGTGGCGCGTTCGCCGAGCAGGCCGGAGATCGTGGCGGCGGTGCGCGGTCCGGCACCGACGATCACCACGTGACGTTCGGCGACGTTGAGCTCATAGGTCATGACAGTTCGATCCTCAGGGCGGTCAGGAGCTTGCGGGTGAGGGCAGGTGGGCGCACGGCGATGCGCACCCACTGGCCGTCCAGACCCGGGAAGGTGTCGGCGCGGCGGACAGCGTAACCGGCGGCGGCGAGACGACCGCGCACCCCGGTCCCCACCCGGGCGAGCACGAACGGTGCGTCCGAGGGGCTGAACGGCACGCCGAGCTCGCTCAGTCCGTCGGTCAGCACCGCGCGATCGCGAGCGATCCGTGACGCTCGGGCGCGCGCCTCGGCCGCGGCCTCGGGCGTGTGACACGCGATCATCGCCTCCACCGCCGGCGAGGACACCGACCACGGAGCCTGCAGGTCCCGCAGGGCCGCGATGACCTCCGCCGGGCCGGTGGCGAAGCCGGCGCGGATGCCGGGCATGGCCCACAGTTTGGTGAGACTGCGCACGACGAGCACTCCCGGCAGCGAGCGACCCGCCAGCGACTCCGGTTCACCGGGTAGCGCGTCCATGAAGGCTTCGTCGACGACCACCAGACGTCCCGGACGTCGCAGACGCTCCAGGTCGACGATGCGATGCAGGCGGCCGGTGGGATTGGTCGGATTGCCGATGAGGACGAGATCGGCGTCCTCGGGGACCGCATCGGTCGCCAGCGCGAAGTCCGGGCCGGGCAGCAGGACGTGGGTCGGCTCGTGGCCGGCCATCCGCAGGGCGACATCGGGCTCGGTGAACTGGGGGTGCACGATCACCGGCTGCCGCCAGGGCCGCAAGCGGGCGACGAGTCCGAAGACCTCCGCCGCTCCCGCACTGGGGAGGACCTCCTCGACGGGCCGGGCGAGGTGATGCGCGATCGCCCGGGCGGCGGGCCGTGCATCGGGATAGCGGTCCGAGCGGGTGACGCCCAGGACGAGGGCATCGGTCAACCACTCGGGCCGCGGGTCGGTCGAGACGTTGACCGCGAAGTCGATCGCGCCGTCCACCGCCTCCACGTCCCCGTGATGCCGTAACGGATCGAGTGGGGTGGTGATCTCGATACTCTCGCTCGCAGAGCTCGCATCGAACTCGATCACCGGTCCGGAGGGGTGGGGGGTGGTGATCTCGATACTCTCGCTCGCAGAGCTCGCATCGAACTCGATCACCGGCATCTCGGTGGTGTGGGAGGCGGCGGCGACGAAGGCGCGGGCGAGGTCGGGGGTGCCGGCCCAGTGGGTGTGCAGATACGAGGCGTGCAGGGTCGTCGAGGCGAAGCCGGCGGGACGATCGTCGAAGGTCCAGGCGGCCTGCTCGCCGTGACCCGGCGTCACCTGCGTGCGATGGAACTCGTGGCCGACCACCGTGGTGCCCGCCGGCCCCAGCACCGAGACGTGCGGAGCGACCGCCTGCCGGTAGGCCAGGGTCAGCCGACCGGTCATCTGAGCATCGGCGTCGATCGCCCCGGCCATCGGCGCACCGTCGAGCGTCCGGCACAGGTAGAGCAGACCGGCGCACTCGGCGACCGTCGGCACCCCGTCGCGCACCGCGGTGCGGACGGCCGCCCTTATCGGGGCATTGGCCGCGATCGCACCGGCGTGCACCTCGGGGAATCCGCCACCGAGGTAGAGGCCGTCGATGCCGGCCGGCAGGTCCCGGTCCTCGAGCGGGTCGAAGCCCACGAGCTCGGCCCCCGCCGCCGCGAGCAGCTCCTCGGTCTCGGCATACCGGAAGGTGAACGCTCGTCCGCCCGCGACAGCGATACGAGGCCGACGACTCGGCGTGTGGGCTGGCGGTGTCCAAGGCTCGGCCTCCAGCGGCGGAGCGGCCCGGGCGATATCGGCGACCGCCGAGAGGTCGACGGTGCGCGCGATGCGTTCGCTGAGCCGGTCAAGGGCCGCGGCGGCGTCGTCTCGTTCGGCCATCGGCACGAGACCGAGGTGGCGCGACGGCGCGACGATCCCGTCATCGCGGGAGATGACGCCGAGCACGGGGGCATCGATCGCGTCCACCACTTCGCCGGCGTGGCGGTCAGAGCCCACCTTGTTGACGATGACGCCCGCGATCGTGACGGCGGGATCGAAGGCCCGCATGCCGGCGACGAGCGCACCGATCGAGCGGGAGGCGTGCGAGGCGTCGACCACCAGGACGATGGGCGAGTCGGTCAGCGCGGCGACGTGGGCGGTCGAGGCGAAGCCCTGGCCGCCGATCTGCCCGTCGAACAGGCCCATGACACCCTCGATCACGGCCAGGTCGGCGCCCGCGGCGCCGTGCAGCAGCAGCGGCACGATCCGTTCCTCCCCGACCATCCGGGGATCCAGATTGCGTCCGGGTCGGCCGGTGGCGAGGGAGTGGTAGCCCGGATCGATGTAGTCGGGACCGACCTTGTGGCCGCTGACCACCCGGCCCGAGCGCCGGAGCGCGGCCATGAGGCCCGTCGCCACGGTCGTCTTGCCGTGCCCCGAGGCGGGCGCGGCAATGACGACTCGCGGCAGGGACGTCACCATTCGATGCCCCGCTGGCCCTTCTGGCCAGCATCCATCGGATGCTTGACCTTGGTCATCTCGGTCACCAGATCGGCGGCCTCGATCAGTCGGGGATCGGCATCGCGGCCGGTGATGACGACGTGCTGGCGTCCGGGACGGTTCCGCAGCGTCTCGACGACCTCGTCGACGTCGACCCACCCCCACTTCAGCGGGTAGGTGAACTCGTCAAGGATGTAGAGGTCGTGCTCCTCGCGTTCGAGCCGACGCGCGATCTCGGCCCAGCCCTCGGCGGCGTCCGCGGCGTGATCGTCCTCGGTGCCCTGCTTGCGGGACCAGGACCAGCCCGAGCCCATCTTGTGCCACTCGACGGGCCCGCCCTTGCCGGTCTCGCGGTGCACCTCGTCGAGGGTCTCGAGCACGCTCTGCTCGCCGACGCGCCATTTGGCGGACTTGACGAATTGGAAGACGCCGACGCGCCAGCCCTGGTTCCAGCCACGCATGCCGATGCCGAAGGCGGCCGTGGACTTGCCCTTGCCCGGGCCGGTGTGCACGATCACGAGCGGCCGGTTGCGGCGCTGGCGTGTGGTGAGCCCGTCATCGGGCACGACGAGCGGCTGTCCCTGGGGCATGTCAGGCCACCTTCTCGGGCAGATGGGCGGAGATGGCCGAGGTGAGGCCATCGGCCGTCACCTCGCCGAGCGGAACGTAGTCGGCACCGAGGTGCCCGGCGAGCTCGCGGGCGAGGCCGAGGGTGAAGCGGCCGGTCTCGCAGTCCACGACCAGCGCGTGGACATCGGTGGCGGCCAGGCGCTGAGCCACGCGGCGGGCGCGCGCGATCGCGTCGGCGCCGTGGGTGGCCCTGCCGTCGGTGACGACGACGAGCAGCGGACGACGCCGTGGATCGCGGAGCCGCTCGCGGCGGATCACCTCGGCCGCCTGGGTGAGGCCTTCGGCGAGCGGGGTGCGACCGCCCGCCGGTACGTCGTCGAGGCGGGCCTTGGCCACGTCGACCGAGCCGGTCGGGGGCAGCACGAGCTCGCCGGCGTCGCCGCGGAAGGTCACGAGCGCGACCTTGTCGCGGCGCTGGTAGGCGTCGAGCAGGAGGGAGACGACGGCGGTCTTCACCTGGGCCATCCGCTTGCGGGCGGCCATCGAGCCGGAGGCGTCGACGCACAGCAGGACGAGGTTGCTCTCGCGGCCCTCCTTCACGGCGACACGTAGATCGTCACCGGCGAGGCGCAGGCGTCCGGTGGTGCGGCCGCGGGCGCCCTGGTGGGGGATGGCAGCGCGGATGGTGGCGCCGAGATCGACGGCGCCGCCGTCCGCGGCGGGGGAGGCAGCGATCCGGCGACCGGTGTCGGTGATGGCGCGCGAACGGCGACCGGCCTGACCGCGTCCCACGCCCGCGACGCGGAAGGTCTTGGTCCGCTGGGCCTCTCCGGCGCGCACCTGGGACGTGGGTGCGGGAGCCTGCTCGTCGCCCTGGCCGCTCTGCGGTGGCGGGGGAGCAGCCGCATCGTCGCCGGGCCCGTCGTCGTTCTGGCCGGGATCCGGCGTGCCGCCGCCTCCTCCGGGATCGGTGTCGTCGTCGGGGCCTTGCGGATCGTCCGGCTCGTCGTCACCGAGGAGGTCCTCGAGCTCCTGCTCGTCGATGCCCGGGGCGTCGAAGGGATTGCGCCGACGGCGGTGGGGCAGTGCGAGGCGTGCCGCCACGGCGATGTCGTCGCGGTCGATCGTGGTGCGCCCCTGCCAGGCGGCGTGCGCGGCGGCGGCCTTGGCGGTGACGATGTCCGCGCGCATGCCGTCGACGTCGAAGGCGGCGCAGATCTCCGCGATGCGGGTGAGCACCGCGTCGGTGAGCTCGACCTCCGGCAGCAGCTTCTGAGCTGTGGTGATGCGCTCGCGGAGCTCCTGCTCGTCGTCGGCGTAGCGCGCCGCGAAGCCCTCGGGGTCGGCATCGAAGGCGAGCCGACGGCGCACGATCTCGGCGCGCAGCCCGGGATCGCGGGGAGCGGCGACGTCGACGGTCAGGCCGAACCGGTCCAGCAGCTGCGGCCGCAGCTCGCCCTCCTCGGGGTTCATCGTGCCGACGAGGACGAAACGTGCCGCGTACTCCACCGACATGCCGTCGCGCTCGACGGTGGCCCGGCCCATGGCGGCGGCATCGAGCAGCAGGTCGACGAGATGGTCGTGCAACAGGTTGACCTCGTCGACGTAGAGGATGCCGCGATGAGCCTTGGCGAGCAGGCCGGGCTCGAACTCGGCGCGTCCCTCGGCGAGCGCGGTGTGCAGGTGGAGCGACCCGAGGACGCGGTCATCGGTCGCACCGACGGGCAGCTCGACCAGCCGTACCGGCCGTTGCTCGGTGGCCGGATCCGGGTCGAAGGGGCCGTCGGGGCTCGACGGGTCGCGCGGGTCGCTGCTGAACCGGTCGCCGCTGACCACCTCGATCGGCGGCAGGACATCGGCGAGGGCACGGACCATCGTGGACTTGGCTGTGCCCTTCTCTCCGCGCACGAGGACGCCACCGAGGTCCGGGGCGATCGCGGCGAGGGTGAGGGCGAGTGCCATGTCGTCGGCTCCGGCGACGGCACAGAAAGGAAAACGTGCTGGCATGTGGGGCTCCCGCTCGTCGTGCCATTCGGGTCGGCGACGCGGTCGCGTCGCCCCGCAGCACGAGGCCGGTCTTCGGACTTCCCGTCCTTCGACGGGTTACCGCAGCGGGCCCTGTTCCGGACTTGCACCGGATTCCCAGATTCTCCTCGCGTGGAGGCACCTCGGGCTGCGTGCGCCAGCGTAGCCGATCCGTCGGCGGGGGCCGGGGCATGGTCGATCAGGGCGCCGAGCGGTGCCTCAGCGTCCGTTCTCGAGTGAGGGCGGTGAGTACGCGTCCCTCCGTCAGAGAGAACGGACGCTCACCCACCGCCGGGAACCGAGGACTCTGCGCCCCCTCGTTACAGTGGCGGCCATGACTGTGACCGTGATCGGCATCGGAGCCGACGGATGGGACGGGTTGTCGCCTCGCGCGCGGACGGCGGTGGAGCGTGCCGAGCTCGTGCTGGGAAGCCCCCGTCAGCTCGGGCTGCTGCCGTCCGGTATCGAGGCCGAGCGACGCGAGCTCCCCTCGCCCTTGCGCGAAGGGCTCGCATCCTTCGCGCAGGAAGCCGGCTCGCGCCCCGCGGTGGTGCTCGCGTCCGGCGATCCCTTCCTGTCCGGTATCGGCTCCACCCTCCTCGACGTGCTCGGTGCCGACGCGATCGAGGACGTCGTGCCGGCGGTCTCGTCGGTCACCCTCGCGCGGGCGGCGATGCGCTGGGCGGCCGAGAGCACCTCGTGGGTGAGCCTCGTCGGTCGCGACGCCTACCGGCTGTTGCGCCACCTGGAGCCCGGAGCACGCCTGCTGGTCCTTGTCTCCGACACGACGACCGCGACCCATGTCGCCGCCATCCTCACGGCCGCGGGCTTCGGCGAGAGCCGCATCACCGCGCTGTCGGACCTCGGATCCGCCGAGGAGTCGCGCCGTGACGCTCTCGCGCGGATGTGGCACGGCAAGACCCCGCCGCTGACGGTGCTCGCGATCGAGTGCGACGGCCCGGGTCCATGGTGGTCCCGCACCGCCGGACTCGATGACGATGCCTTCGAGAACGACGGCCAGCTCACCAAGCGCGACGTGCGCGCCAGCGCCCTCGCCCGGCTCGCGCCGCGTGCCGGTGAGCTGCTGTGGGATGTCGGTGCTGGCGCCGGCTCCGTCGCGATCGAGTGGATGCGCGCGCACCCCCGCAACCGGGCGGTGGCGATCGAACGTCACCCCGAGCGTGCTGCCCGCATCCGCCGTAATGCCGAACGTCTCGGCGTACCCGAGCTCGAGATCGTCGAGGGCACGGCTCCGGAGGCGTTGGGCGACCTGCCGCGGCCGGATGCGGTCTTCGTCGGCGGGGGTGCGACGCGCGAGGGTGTGCTCGACGCGGCCTGGGAGGCGCTGGTGCCGGCCGGACGCTTCGTGGCGCACGGTGTCACGATCGAGACCGAGTCGCTGCTCGCCTCCTGGCACGACCGCCACGAGGGCGGTGAGCTGACCCGCATCAGCGTCGAGCACGCCGAGCCGATCGGCGGCTTCACCGGGTGGACCCCCTCCCGGGCGGTCACCCAGTGGTCGGCGATCAAGCGGTGACGGTTCATTTCGTCGGGGCCGGACCGGGCGCGGCGGACCTGCTGACGGTACGCGCCGCTCGCCTCCTCGCGGAGGCCGATGTCTGCCTGTACGCGGGCACCTATCTCGACGCCGTCCTGGAGCACTGCCGCGCCGATGCTCGCCGGGTGGACACCCAGGACCTCGATCTCGACCAGATCATCGACGAGATCGTCGAGGCGCACCGCGCCGGCTCCACGGTGGTCCGGCTGTGCTCGGGAGACCCCTCGGTGTACTCGGCTCTCGCGGAGCAGACGCGACGTCTCGATGCCGTGGGTGTCCCGTGGGACGTGACCCCCGGTGTGCCGGCCTACGCGGCGGCCGCGGCGCTCGTCGGTGCGGAGCTGACGGTGCCCGAGCTCGTGCAGTCCGTCGTGCTGACCCGTGCTCAGGCGCGCTCGACCGTCATGCCCGATGGCGAGGCATTGGAGAACTTCGCGGCTACCGGCGCGACGCTCGTGCTGCATCTGGCGATCACTCGGGCGGGCGAGCTGGCCGACCGGCTCGCGCCGTACTACGGGGCGGAGTGCCCCGTGGTCGTCGTCTTCCGCGCGAGCCAGCCCGATGAGCTCGTGCTCCGCGGCACGCTCACGGATATCGGCGACCAAGTCGCCTCGGCCGGTTTGCGGCAGGCGGCCGTCATCCTCGTCGGTCCGGCACTCGCCCGGCACGGCGACGGCGAATCCTTCCTCTACGCCGCCACCCGAGATCGTTCCCTCAAGCGGCGCTGACCCCGCCCGGCGGCGGTACGCCATCAACCTTTCCTCCGGGGTGGCGGTATCTGGTCAACCTTTCGCCTCGGGTGGGGGTAGCTGGTCAACGTTATTCGTGTTTGGTCGGGTTGATGGTCTACCGCTGCCGAGTGCCGAGCCCCGCTCAGCGCAGGGGTAGGTCATCAACGTCATCGCGCACGCAAAAGGTTGATGGTCTACCGCCACGCGGCCCGAAAGGTTGATGACCTACCGCTACAGGGTTCAGCTCAGCGGACGAAGCGAGGGGACCACACCTGACCCGCTTCGGTCACGCGAGTGCCGGAGGCGCCGACGATGACGAGGCACTTCATGTCGATCGTCGTCGGGTCGAAGTCTCCGAGGGTGGTCACGGTCAGTGACTCCTCCGCCCGTCCCACATCGCGGCCGACCACCACGACCGTCTCCGGCGCGCGGTGCCGCAGCATGATGTCGCGCAACTCGCTCACCTGCGTCATGCGGGACCGCGACGCCGGGTTGTAGACCGCGAGCACGAGATCGGCCCGGGCGATGTGGTCGAGACGTTCTGCCACCACGTCCCACGGCTTGAGCCGGTCGGAGAGGCTGACCACCGCGAAGTCCGCTCCCACGGGTGCACCTGCCCTGGCCGCCACCGCCTGCACCGCCGAGACACCGGGCAGAACTCGGATCGGCACGTCGGCATAGGCGGGATCCTCGGCCGCCTCGAAGACCGCCGATGCCATGCCGAAGACACCGGCATCGCCACCGGAGACGACGGCCACCCGTTCGCCGCTCGCGGCGAGGTCCAGTGCCAGCCGGGCCCGGTCGACCTCGACCGTGTTGCCCGAGACATGTCGGGTGAGCCCCTCGCGCTGCGGCACTCGCTCGACATACGGCCCGTAGCCGACCACATGGCCGACCTCCGAGAGTGCGGACGTGACCTCGGGCGTGATCCAGCGGTCCGGCCCCGGGCCCAGCCCGACCACGAGCAGTTCCGCCGTCGGTACCGAGGAGGTCCCGACGGGCGCGGGCGCGTCATACCGGGCGCCGACAGAATCGCCGGGCACCACGATGAGAGAGAAGTAGGGCACGGCGGACGGGTCGACGTCCCGCACCGGCAACCAGCGTTGCTCGGGCATCGACGCCCGCTCGACATAGAGGGCGTCGTCGAGGCGGCCGGCCTGGCGCAGTGCCTCGACGACCGAGCCGAAGGTGCGCCCGAGCTTCATGATGATCGCACCGTCGGTGTCGGCCAGCCGGCGGGCGAGCTCAGGGGTGGGCAGGGTCCCGGGCAGGACGGTGAGCACATCGGTCTGCCGCACGAGCGGGGTCGCCGCGAGCGCGGTGGCCGCGGCGAACGCCGGCACGCCGGGCACGACCTCGGTCGCGAAACGATCCGACAGCCGGTCGTGCACGTACATATAGGAGCCGTAGAACAGCGGATCACCCTCCGCGAGCACGACGACATCGCGGCCGGCTTCGAGGTGTGTCGCGAGCCGTGCGGCGCAGTCCTCGTAGAAGTCGGCCATCGCGCCCGCATAGCCGCCGGGATGCTCGGTCGCGCCGGTGGTGACCGGGTACTCGAGCACCTCCTCGGTGACGCCGGCGGGGATCAGCTCATCGGCGATCCGGCGGGCATTGGAGCGCTTGCCCGGTCCCTGGTGGTAGGCGATGACATCGGCGGCCTGGATGAGCCGCGCGGCCTTGCGGGTGATGAGCTCGGGGTCCCCGGGCCCGAGTCCCACGCCCCACAACCGCCCGCTCATTCGCGCTCCTGGGCGAGGGCATTGAGGGCCGAGGCGGCCATGGCCGACCCTCCGCGACGGCCGTGCACCGTCACGTAGGGGATGTCGATGCCGTGATCGGCCGCGAGGTCCGAGAGCGCTTGCTTGGACTCGGCAGCCCCGATGAAGCCGACGGGGACGCCGACGATGGCGGCGGGCCTGGGCGCGCCGTCGATCAGCATCTCCAGCAGATGGAAGAGCGCGGTCGGGGCGTTGCCGATGGCCACGACGGCACCCTCCAGACGGGGCTCCCACAGCGATACGGCCGCCGCCGAGCGGGTGGTGCTGAACTCGCGAGCGAGACCGGGAACCGAGGCATCGCGCAGCAGGCAGACGACCTCGTTGTCGCGGGGGAGACGCGCGCGTGTCACGCCCGAGGCGACCATGTGCGCGTCGGTGAGGATCGGTGCGCCGTTCTCCAGCGCGCCTCGCGCCGCGCCGACGAGCCGGGGATGGATCTCCAGGTCCCGGGTGAGATCGGTCTGGCCGGTGCCGTGGATCATCCGCACGGCGATCTTCTCGGCGTCCGCCGGGATCCGGGACAGATCGGACTCGGAGCGGATCGTGGCGAAGGAGTCGACGTAGATCGCCGGTCCGTCGTCGATGTAGTCGTAATGCCGACTCGGGCGGCGGGGCTCGTCGCTCATGCCGGCACCTGCCGAGGAGAGCGTTGATGGTGGGCAGCTGCCGGCATGAGATTCCTCATTGTTCGCTCGCTCCGCTCGCTCATGCGGACTCCTGGTCGGGGACGATCACACTGCGCCACGGGGTCACGAGGACCTCATCGGGCAGCGGCTGCGCGGCGGCGCGGTCGAGACGTCCGTCGGGGATCGGGACGTGCCGGGCCACGCGTCCGTCACGCTGCTCGATGATGCCGGGCGGCCACGGCTCGGCCGACACCCGGGTCCGCGGATCGCGATCGACGGCCTCGCCGATCGGACGATCGAGCTCATCGACATGCCAGGGAGCGTCCGGGCCGCCGCCCTGTGCCCCGATGAACTCGCGAGCGAGGCCAGCCAGGGCAGCCGCCGCACCGTTCATGTCCACCACCGGCCCCCATCCCTCACTGCCGAGTCTGAGCTGGACGCTGGTGGGATCGAGCGCCATGAGCCCCAGGTCGAGGGGACGCCACGCGACATCGCCTCGGCCGTCGTCGAGCACGAAGAGGAAACGGCCGGGAAGCGCGGCGAGGGTGGGGTCGGAGCAGAGCAGCCGGTCGAGCTCCGCGGCGATCGGACGCACATCCGCGCGGCCGGCTGCCCGACCCGACATCGGGGAGATCTCGATATTGCGGATCAGCTCGTGCGCCGGCGACGGCAGCAGCCCGACCTCGATGATCGCCTCGACGAATCCGGCCGGCACGCATCCGTCGTGGTGAGAGACGCCCCGGATCTGGACATTGGCGCGCGAGGTCAGATGCACCGCACCGTCGCCCCAGCGCTCGGCGATCGCGATGAGGTCATGGAGTCGACGCATCGGCGCGCCCGCCAGGCGGAGCCTGACGAGCGCGCCGTCATCGGCGATCCACGGCCGGAAAACACCGGGACATCGGTCCGATCGGGTGCGGGAGGTCACCGGTTCATGGTGCCACGTCGCCCGGAGCCGATCGCCGGAGCCGTGATCGCTCGGTCGTAGCGGTAGCTGGTCAACCTCATCCGAGTCCCATGAGGTTGACCAGCTACCTCCGCTGGGGAGGTGAGGTTGATGACCTACCGCCGCCGGCGGGGCGCGGCTCAGTGCGAGTGGAGCACGCCGCTGAGCTCGTTGGGGGCGACGTCGAGATCGACGGTGGCCGTGATCTCACCGGAGTCCAGGTCGACCGCGTGGAGCTGCTGGTTCTCCGGATCGCTCACATAGGCGGTGTGCTCGCGGACGAAGATCGCCGGCCGCGGCTGCTGCCAGTCGATCGGCTCGGTCCACTCGTCCTCCAGTACCTGGATCGAGTCGGTGATCTCGGCGGTCTCCGGATCGATCACGTGGATCGCGCCGTCGGTGCCGAGCACGAGCGCCTCGCCGTCGTGGCCGCGGGCCAGCGAACGGAAGGTGTAGCTGGCCGGCAGGTCCACCAGGGTCAGCTCGTTCGTGGCGGTGTCGGTCAGGGAGACCTGCGTCGGACGCTCGAGCTCGGCGTCGGGGTCCTGCTTGT
Organism: Aeromicrobium sp. YIM 150415; assembly: GCF_016918125.1. Classification (NCBI taxonomy): domain Bacteria; kingdom Bacillati; phylum Actinomycetota; class Actinomycetes; order Propionibacteriales; family Nocardioidaceae; genus Aeromicrobium; species Aeromicrobium sp. YIM 150415. The sequence goes on from NZ_JAERWM010000030.1 coordinate 13,994, forward strand.
AGTCGCCGAGCACCACCGAGGATGCGTCCGTGCCGGCCTGGTTGCCGATGCGGCCGTACTCGGTCGGGCTGTCGATCTTGGTGAACTCGCCGTCGGCATACGTCAGCAGGCCGTCCTCGCAGCCGATCACGACGACCTCGTCGCGTGCCGTCGCCTCGCCGTGCACCCCCGGGCACTCCTCGGAGCGGGCGACCTCCTCGCCGTCGGCGTCGACCACCCGCGCGCCCACGCGGGTCTCGCTGTCGCCGAGGGAGGTCAGCAGGTCGCCGTTCTCCAGCACGATCGCGACGCCGTGGTGCGCCTCGGGAGTCGAGTAGGTCTCGGTCTCGGGCATCTCGCCGTGGTCGAGGCCGTGTGGATCGAAGACCGTGATCTCGCCGGTGCCGTCGGCGAACAGCACGGCCTTGTCCGCGTGCCGGACCACGTGGCCGGGCGTATCGGCCTCGAACACCAGGTCGGTGAGCTCGCCCGCGGTCGCGTCGAGGACCTGGAATCCCTCGGAGGTCGAGACCAGGATGTGGTCATCGGTGCCGGCGGGGTTGAGGCGGTTGAAGCCGTCGAGCTCGATGTCCTTCTCTACCTCCAGGGTCTCTCCGTCGAGCAGCAGGACGCCGCCGTCATAGGTGACGGCGACCGGATGGTCGATGGATCCGCTGCCGTGGTCGTGTCCGTGGTCGCCGGCCTCGTCAGACTCCGAGTCGCTGCCGCAGGCGGCGAGCGTCAGCGTCGCGGCGAGCGCGAGTGGCAGGATCGCGTGTCGTCTGGTCATGGGTGTTCTCCTTCAATGGGTGGGTGTGTCAGGACAGTGCGGAGGCGATGGCATCGGTATTGGCGCGCATCATCCCCAGGTAGGTGGCCGCCTCGCCGTCGGCGGTGAGCGACTCGGAGTACAGCGAGACCACCTGCACGTCGATGCCTGCCGTGTCGGCGAGTACCTGCGCGAGACGGTCCGGTTGCGACGAGTCGGCGAAGACCGCGGGCACGCCGTTCTCGGTGATCGCGGTGGCGAGGGAGTCGAGGTCGGCGGCGCTGGGCGACGCGAGCGTGGTGCCGCTCGGGATCACGGCGCCGACGACCTCGAAGTCGTAGCGGTCGGCGAGGTAGCCGAGGACGTGGTGATTCGTGACCAGACTGCGGCGATCGGCCGGTATCGCGTCGAAGGCCTCCCTCATGTGCCGATCCAGGTCGGTGAGCTCGTCGAGGTAGGCCACGGCCCCCTCGCCGGGCTCTATGCCCGCGTGCTCCTCCAGTGCCTCGGTCACGTGCTCGACCGCGAGGCTCATGCGGGCGGGATCGGTCCAGAAGTGCGGATCGAGCTGGCCCGCGGAGGCTCCCTCGCGATATTCCAGGGGGTCGACGAGGTCGCCGACGGCGAGCACCGGCACGCCGTCGGCCTCGGCGGCGTCGACGACGTGTTGGACGCCCTCCTCGAGGCCGAGTCCGTTGCTGACCACGAGGTCGGCGTTCTCGACGGCGGCCGCCTGCTGGGCGGAGATCTCGAAGGAGTGCGGGTCGGCCCCGGCCGGCATGAGCACGGTGACCTCGACATCGCCGCCGGCCACCTCCTGCACGACATCGCCGAGGATATTGGTCGTGACGACGACACCTCCGTCGGACGGGCCACCCGAGCAGGCGGTGAGTGCGGCCGCCGACAGGGCGATGCCGCCGGCGAGCGCGGCCAGCCGCCGGGTCACCATCCCGTCTCCACCAGGTGGAGCGGGGTGACGTCGCCGGTCTGGATCCCGCGGGCGATGCGCAGACTGTCGGCGTAGTCGATCTCGTGGACGACCGAGGCCTCGGCATCGTTCACATAGGCCCGTGACGTGTCGGCGACGAGGGACGGCGGGTTCTCGAGGTCCGGATTCTCCAGGAGGGGGCGCTCGGCCACCTGCTCGCCCGTGGCGTCGTAGTGCCGCAGCGTGCCGTCCTCGCCGAGCACGAGCACGCCGAGGTCGGCGCCGAGCGCGACCGCCGCGAGGGGCGAGGGGGACTCCATGGTCGTCCAGGTCCGGCCGCCGAGATCGAGCACCGCGACCTCATCGCCGAGAACCGCGGCGAGCTCGGTGGCGCGGGGGCGCTGACCGAGCTCGCGGGCCCGCTCCTCACCGGGATAGGGCACGAGATCGTTCTCGCCGTCCTCCGTCACGAGGACGCCGTCGGCGCACGCGATGACGAGCTGCTCGCCGGTCCGCACGGCACCGTCGGGGTCGTCACAGGAGCTGTCGATGTCGTCGTCCGCGGCTGTCGTCAGCTCACCGTCCTCCAGGGCGTCGCGGTCGACGGTCGTGACCGCGCCGTCTGCATCGATGGCGAGCGTGTCGGAGCCGAACGCGCCGACGATCGTGCCGTCGGCCAGCTCGGTGTCGCCGAGCTGTGCGGCGTCCTGGCGGTAGTAGTGGTTGTGGTCGCCGTGCGGCCAGGTCCAGCTGCCCGCGTCGAGCACCGTCGCCGTGCCGTCCTTGCTTCCGAAGACGAAGCGCCCATCGGTCTGCACGGAGTCGGCAGGCAGGTCGAAGGTCTCGGCGCTGCCGTCGAGGAGATCGATGACCGAGGCTCGTTCGCCATCGGCGACCACGAGCCGGTGCTGTGCCTCGGCCTCCTCGACGGCGCCCTCGACGTGCCCGTGGCCGTGCTGGTCCCCGGCGGTGTCGTCGTCACCGGAGGACGAGCAGGCGGCGACCAGGACGATGCTGGTGACGGCGAGGAGGGGGCGAAGGGGTCTCATGCGGTCCTTTCGAGGGTGCGGGCAGTGGAGGGCACGACGGAGCGCAGTCCGAGTGCCAGGACGAAGATCGCGACGGCGCAGGCGGTGATCGTGGCTCCCGCCGCCGTGCCCGCGTGCCAGGAGACGAGCAGCCCGACGACGACGGCCACGGCGCCGAGCGCGGCCGCGAGGGCGATGGCGAGGGATACGCGGGAGGTCCACAGCACCGCCGCGGCGGGAGGCGCGATGAGCATGCCGAAGACCAGCAGCGTTCCGACGATGCTGAACGTGGCGACGATCGCGAGGGTCAGCATGGTCAGCAGCGCGAGCTGGGCGATCTCGGGACGCAGCCCGCTGGTGCGGGCGATCCGGCGGTCGAGGGCGCTGACCAGGAAGGCTCGGTGGCCGAGAGCGGTCATCGCGACGATGACCGCTGTCGTCACCGCCAGCGTCACGAGATCGCCCTGTTGCACGGCGAGTACCTCGCCGAAGAGGAAGGCGGTGATGTCGACGGCGAACGAGCCCGAGGCGGAGACGATGATCACGCCGGCCGCGAGCATCCCGACGAACAGCAGGCCGATGGTGGTGTCGGTTCCGAGGCGGCGGTTCCGTTGCAGCGCCGATACCCCCAGGGCCATGAGGGCGGCGGCGATCCCCGCGCCGAGGCTGAGACTCACACCGGCCAGGGACGCGAGCGCGACGCCGGGGAGCATCCCGTGGGACATCGCGTCGCCGAGGAAGGCCATGCCGCGCAGCACCACCCAGGTGCCGGCGCAGGCGCAGGCGACGGCGACGAGGAGTCCCGCGATCGCGGCGCGGGTGACGAAGCTCACGGCGAAGGGGTCGGTCAGAAGGTTCATCGGCGAGGACTCTACAATGCAATGAGAACCATTCTTATTAGGGGGTCGGATGATCGACGTGTGTGAGGTGCACGCGGGCTACGGGCGGCACGAGGTGTTGCGGGGCGTGACCTGGTGTTTCGCTGCCGGGCGGGTGACGGCGCTGCGCGGCTCGAACGGCTCGGGCAAGACGACGTTGCTCGATGTCATGGCGGGGATCAGGCCCCCGGCGCGAGGCACCGTCAGCCGTCCTCCCGGCGGGGTGGCCTATGTCCCGCAGCGCACGCACATCGATCCACGCCTGCCCCTCACGGTGCGCGATGTCGTGACGATGGGAGCCTGGCAACGGCGTGGCCCGTGGCGCCGGGTGAGCCGTGATGATCGCCGGGCGGTGGAGAGCGCGATGGACGATCTCGGCATCGCCCATCTCGCGCGGCGACGGCTCGATGAGCTCTCCGGCGGACAGGTCCAGCGGAGCCTCGTGGCCCGGGCGATCGTCTGCGACGCCCCGGTGATGGTCCTCGACGAGCCGATGTCGGGGCTCGACATCGGGGTACGGCGAGAGCTGAGCGATGTGCTGCGCCGGGTCGCGGCCTCCGGCCGGGTCGTGGTCCAGGCCACGCACGATGCCGAGGCCGCGGAGGCGAGCGATCAGGTCGTCACCCTCGTTGACGGCCGCCTCCACCGCCACCCCTCGACGGTCCACTAGCGATGCCACGTCCAGGTGGAGCGGTGTCGCTGCGCTCGCCGTCGTTACTCGATCACCGATCTGGGTCCTTGGTGGTCGAGTAGCCCAAGGCCGTCCGCGGCCGACGCCGTGGAGCCAGCGCATCGGGGGCGTAGCCGCGCTGGAGCGAGGCCAGGTTTGGGCTGGGGTGGGTTTCGATACGGTCGCTCGCTGAACGAGCTTCCTACTCAACCACCGATCCCTCGCCTCGGTGGTCGAGTAGTGGAGGTCGCTGGAGCGAAACCACGTTCGCGTAGCCTGCGGGCATGGACCCGCTCGCCGGACTCGGCCCGTACTTCGCGGTCGAGCGCGGGACGGTGGGTGAGGGCTGGCTGACGCTGGACCAGCTCCACGGCGAGGTCCTTGCCGAGCGCGTCGCCCACACCCGCGACGCTCTCGCCGAGCGCGCTCGCGCGGACGTCGAGGACCGGGTCGCCGCCTCGATCATGTCCCTCGGACTGTTCGCACGTCTCGTCTCCCCGGTGCTCGGATCGCTCGCGGCAGGGGTGCTGGCGCCGCGCATCGACCTGTCGACGACCCGCTGGCGCCCCGTCGACTCCGGGCCCTGGCCGATCGCGGTCGAGCCCGGCGAGCCGCGCACGCTCGACGAGGTGACCACCGAGGTCGTCGGCCCCCTCGCTGAGCGCATCGGAGCCGACTACTCCGTCTCGCGCACCATCCTCGACGGCAATATCGCCTCAGCGGTCTTCGGAGCCGTGACGATGCTGCGCCGTCTGGGCGCCGCCGATGCCGACCGGGCCACCGGGGCCGCCCTGGGCAGCCTCTCCGAGGGCCCGCTGCGCGGCACCGGCACGGTCGACGGCGGCTTCGTCCGCGCCTCGTGCTGCCTGTACTACCGGTTGCCCGGTGGCGGCTATTGCGGCGACTGCGTGCTCGCCGCCCGTTGAGCCGCTGCTAGAGTGCGAGCGCCAGTCGTGCTCGTTTGAGCCAGGGAACCCGGTGTGAGTCCGGGACTGACGCGCAGCGGTGAGGGTGACGGGCGGAGCTTGATGCCACTGGACGATTGTCCGGGAAGGCGCTCCGTCTGATTGATCCCGAGTCCGAAGACCTGCTGGTCGCACGTTCGCGTGTGTGATCCATCCAGTTGCAGGCTTCGCGTTTGAGCCTCGGACGAAAGGGACCTGTCATGGTCGTCCGTACCCTTCCCACCCTCGCTGCCGCCGCGGCGGCACTCCTGCTCGCCGGCTGCGGAGCCGACGCCTCGGGCGACTCCGCGAGCGACGACACCGACGGCGTCTCACTCACCAACTGCGATATCGAGAAGACCTACGCGGCCCCCGTCGAGCGGATCGTCGCGACGAGCAACTCGGCGAATATCGGCACGCTGCTGCGGGTCGGCGCCGTCGACCAGCTCGCCGCAGTGGCCCTCAACCCCGACAACGACGAGATCATGACCGAGCTGTACGGCTCCGGTATCGAGGACGTGCCGCGCCTCGAATCGCCGATCTCGCTCGAGGCCATCGTCGCCCAGACCCCCGACCTGCTGATCGGTTCGTACAGCGGCCTGTTCGCGGGATCCTCCGGTGTCACCGAGGAGGTCGCCGCCGAGCGAGATATCGACACCTATGTGATCTCCGACAGCTGCCGGCAGGACCCCGATGACACCTCCTCGGCCCTCGGGACGATGGATCCGTGGACGGCGGTGCGGACCGATCTGGAGAACTACGGCGCGCTGACCGGACACGAGGACGAGGCCTCCGAGGCCATCGAGGATCTCGATGAGCGACTCGGTGCCCTGGAGGACGCACCGCGTCCTGACGCCGCGCCGAAGGTCCTCCTCTTCGACAGCGGCACCGATGACCTCTACACGTCGGGCCACAACGGCCCGCCGCAGGGCATCATCGATGCCGCCGGAGGCGAGAATGTCTTTGCCGACGAGGACACCACCTGGTTCCGAGCCAGCTGGGAGGCTGTCGCCAGCCGTCAGCCCGATGTGATCGTGGTGCTCGACTACCGCAGCGGCGATGAGAACGAGGTCGCGACGAAGATCGACACCATCCGCCAACAGCCCGCGCTGCGCGACCTTCCTGCCGTGGCGGAGGACCGCATCGTTGTCCTCCCGCTCGCCCTCTTCACCAGCGGACATCCCAATATCGAGGCGGCCGAGGCGCTGCGCACCTCCTTCGACGACCTGGGCCTCACGCCCGAGTCGGGCATCGAGGGCCGCTTCGCCGGTTATGGCCGCTGACCCGAGCTGGATCGTGCTGGCCCGGCAGGCGTTGCCGGGCCAGCGGATCGAGCTCGGGATGAGGGAGAGAGATCCTGGCGCGTGGACACCACTGCGCTCGTTGGCCGACTCCCGTGCCTGGCCGTCGATCGCCCGCGACTACGCCGACGGCATCAGTGCGCGCTCTGCGGTCGTCGGAGCCTCGTGTGCCCTGCAGGGTCTCGCCTCGCGGGTGATGGGGCCGGTGCTCGTGGGCTGGGCGCTCGGGCATCCGGTCCCTCGCCTGGCGGATGTCGAGGTGGAGGTGCTCGTTCGCGCCGGCCGTACGACGGGCGTGCGCTACAGCGTCACCCGGACGACGCCGCTTCACGCCGATGAGCTCGTGACATCGCTGGCGACTGTGATCCATCCGCTCGTCGAGGCGATCCGGGAGACCTTCGCGCTCACCGAACGGGTGCTGTGGGGCAATGTCGGTGCGTCGTGTGCCGGGGCCCTCGGCGCGGCGCACCGGATCGCGAGCGATGCCGAGGTCGTGCGCCAACACGGAGAGCGACTGCTCGCCGGACCCTGGCTGGTGTCGCTGGCCGTCGAGCCACGGACCTGCGATGGCGCATGGACCTATCGTCGGGACACCTGCTGTCTGATTCACCTGGGGGACGGACACCGGTTCTGCCCCGGATGCTCACGGGTGGATCCGGCGGACGACCGCGTGCGCTGGCGCGAGCGACTCGAAGAGCTAGCCCGATGACCACGACAGTCGGGGTGGGCGCTCGTGTGTGGCGGCGCCGGACGATCGTCCTGTGCCTGCTCCTGGCGTTGCCGCTCAGCATGGTGCTCGCGACGGGGTTCGGAGCGACCGAGGTCCCGGTCGACGAGATCGCCGGTGTCTTCGCCGACCGCCTCTCCGGCGAGTCCGGCTCCTCGGTGGCCTCGACCATCGTCTGGGACATCCGCACCCCTCGCGTCCTGCTGGCCGCCATCGTCGGTGCCGGCCTCGCGCTCGCCGGAGCGATGATCCAGACCCTGGTGCGCAACCCATTGGCCGACCCTTATCTGCTGGGCATCTCCTCGGGGGCGAGTGTCGGGGCGACCGCGGTCATCACGCTGGGAGTGCTGTCCTCCGCGGGACTCTGGGCCCTCACCGGAGGTGCCCTGCTCGGCGCCCTCGGCGCGGCGGTCCTGGTGTTCGGCATCAGCATCGCCCAAGGGGGATTGACGCCACTGCGATTGGTGCTCACCGGCACGGTCCTGAGCGCTGCCTTCTCGGCGGTGGCGAGCTTCCTGGTGTTCCGCAGCGCTGAGCCGCAGGCCGCGCAGTCGGTGCTGTTCTGGCTGCTCGGCAGTCTCGCCGGTGCGTCGTGGATCAAGCTCGTCGGGCCTCTGGCGGTCGTCCTCCTCGTCGGCATCGTGGTGTGGATCCTGGCGGGCTGGCTCGACGCGCTGGCGATGGGAGCGGACGCCGCCGCATCCCTCGGCGTGCCGGTCGTCGCGCTGAGGATCGGGCTCTTCATCGCGCAGGCCATCCTCGTGGGCGTCCTGGTGTCGGTGGCGGGCGGCATCGGCTTCGTGGGACTGGTCGTGCCTCATCTGGCCCGCATGCTCGTGGGCGCGCGGCACCGTGTCCTCATCCCGGTCGCGATGCTCGCCGGGGCGTTGTTCCTCGTCTGGGTCGATGTGGCGGCGCGCGTGCTGGCGCCGCCGATGGAAATCCCGCTCAGCGTCGTCACGGGCCTGATCGGCGCTCCGGTGTTCCTCGCCGTCCTGGGCCGGCGCCGCTACCGCTTCGGGGACGCCACATGACGGCCGAGATCTACCTGCGCGGTAGAGCGCTCTCGGCGTCCATCGGCGGCCGACAGGTGCTGGACGCGGTCGACATCGAGGTCGCCCGTGGCGAGTTCGTCGCCGTGGTCGGGCCGAACGGGGCGGGCAAGTCGACGCTGCTGCGGGTGCTCGTGGGATTGCAGCGCGCCTCCGGAGGCGAGGTCGAGGTCGACGGTCGAGGGCTGCGCGCCTGGTCCGCCCGACAACGAGCCCGGCGAGTCGCCTTCGTCGAACAGGAGTCGTCCGGCTTCGCCGACCTGCTGGTCAGTGAGCTCGTCGCCCTGGGCCGGCTACCGGCTCATCCGCCGTGGCGCTCGGCCGGGGCCGGCGAGGCAGCGGCCGTGTCCCACGCGCTCGCCGCGGTCGATCTCACCGAGCATGCCGATCGCTCGATGAGTCAGCTGTCCGGCGGCGAGCGACGCAGAGCGCTGCTCGCGCGGGCACTGGCTCAGGACACCGAGCTGATCGTCCTCGACGAGCCGACGAATCACCTCGATATCCGGCACCAGCACGCGCTGCTCCGGCGAGTACGCACGCTCGGCCGTACCGTCGTCGCTGCCCTGCACGACCTCGACACGGCCCTCGTCTACGCCGACCGCGTGGTGATGGTGAGCGACGGCCAGGTGGTGGCAACCGGCCCCGCGGCCGAGGTGCTGCGGCCGGACCTCGTGGAGTCGGTCTTCGGGGTGCCCGCGGCGCATGTCCGCCACCCCGTGACCGGGCGGACACGGCTGGTCGTGGGTGATTTCTAGCACGCCCTCGTCCACGGCGTTGAGGCGCTGCTAGAGTGCGAGCGCCAGTCGTGCTCGTTTGAGCCAGGGAACCCGGTGTGAGTCCGGGACTGACGCGCAGCGGTGAGGGTGACGGGCGGAGCTTGATGCCACTGGACGATTGTCCGGGAAGGCGCTCCGTCTGATTGATCCCGAGTCCGAAGACCTGCTGGTCGCACGTTCGCGTGTGTGATCCATCCAGTTGCAGGCTTCGCGTTTGAGCCTCGGACGAAAGGGACCTGTCATGGTCGTCCGTACCCTTCCCACCCTCGCTGCCGCCGCGGCGGCACTCCTGCTCG
>NZ_JAERWM010000031.1:0-77621 GCF_016918125.1 Aeromicrobium sp. YIM 150415
CGCCCCTGCCGGGGCGAGCGCCGTCGTCACTCCCGGTCGAGTGATTCCAGGTAGGCGTTGTACTTCTCGAGCTCGGCATCGGCGTCGCGGTCGGCCTGGCGGTCGTGACGGCTGGCCTCCCGCGCGTCCGAGCGGACCCACTGCGCGAAGATCGCGATCAGCACCAGGACCAGCGGGATCTCGCCGGTCGCCCAGGCGATCCCCCCGCCGACGTACTGGTCGTGCAGCAGATCGGTCGCATACGGCCGGTCGAGCACCTGGTAGAAGCTCTCGGCGATCACATAGCTGGCGCTCATGACCGCCACGGAGAAGAAGGCGTGGAACGGGATCGAGACCATCAAAAGCCCGAAGCGCACGAGCGGAGGCACAGAGCGCGGCGAGGGGTCGACGCCGATCACGACGTAGTAGAAGAGCACGCCCGCGAGCAGGAAGTGCAACTCCATGAAGACGTGCCCGGAGTGCGACTGCATGAGCGTGCCGAACAGGTTGCTGAAGTAGAGCACGTAGAGACTGCCCATGAAGATCGCGGCCGAGACCACCGGATGGGTGAAGAAGCGCGCGACCCGCGAGTGCAGGAAGGCCATCAGCAGGGAGCGCGGCGACTGCTCCCCCGGCCGCCGGGCACCCGGGAGCGTCCGCAGCGCGAGCGTCATGGGCGCCGCGAGCACCAGGAAGATCGGCGCGATCATCGACAACATCATGTGCGAGACCATGTGCCAGCTGAACATGACGTGCGAGTACTGGCCGATGCCGCCGAAGGTCGCCCATGCCACGATGACGACCCCGGTGAACCACGAGGCCGTGCGGGCGATCGGCCAGCGGTCGCCACGCCGATGCAGCACGATGAGCCCCCAGGCGTACAGGGAGACCGCGAAGGCGGCGAAGGCCAGACCGAACCCGTTCGGGCTGAACCCCAGGAAGATCTCGCGCACGCTGGGCGCGGGCGGCATCGGGCCGCCGAGCAGCCGCTCGGCGGGGGTCTGCAGGACGTCCTCGCCGACAGGAGTCGGTGTCCGCGACAGGACGACGGCCACGGCGATCGTCGCGACCATGATGAACACCTCGGTCACCGCGAGCCGCGCGAACCCGGCCCCACGGGCGACGATGCGTCGCCGCTGGGCCCAGCCGAACACGCCGAGGGCCGCGAAGGCGACGGCCTTGACCGCCACGAGCGCGCCGTAGTCGCTGGCGATCTCGCTCCAGCTGCCGAGACGGATCGAGGCGTTGACGACGCCGGACACGCCCACGGTGACGAAAGCCCACAGCGCGATCGTGGAATATCGCGTCACTGCCTCGTCGAGCCGCTTGCTGCCACGCAGAGCGACCCATCCGAGGGCGAGCAGCCCGCCGACCCACACCATCACGCCGAGCAGGTGCAGCATCAGGCTGAACACGGCCAGCGTGTGCGAACCCGCATTGGCGGCGTGACCGGCGAGCGCGACGGGGACGACGGCCGCCAGCGCGATCCCGAGCGTCACCGCGAGCGGACGGATGCCGAGGGTCCAGCGACACGCCACGGCGACGGTGAAGGCGCCGATGGATTGCAGAGCGAGCGCCCGGCCGGGTCCGAAGTCCAGCACGAAGGAGGCGATGAGGTCGATGTTCAGATCGCCGAGGGGCCGGGCGAAGACATCGGCGACATTGAGGACGAGCAGCGCTGCCGCGGCCATCCCCCAGGCGATCGCGAACCACGAGGCGATCCGTACCGCCTGGACCGCGAGTCCCTCCAGACGTGGACCGGACGGCAGCAGGACGACGGCGGCCAGGAGGAAGCCGATGGTGGCGAGGGATCCGAGATCGGCGACCAGTCGGGCGACGGGGAGTCCCCAGCCGACCAACTGACCCGGGTCAGGGATCCCCGGCGGTGCCGGTTCCGGGGCGTTGCCCGGGATCACCAATGCCAGTGCCACCACGGCCAGCGCCACGATCAGGCCCGCGGACGCGAGCCGGACGGTCTGCTTCATCGGGCGTTCCTCTCCCGGCGTCCGCCGCGGGCGAGGACGACCGCGAGCACGAGCACCAGCGCGACGACCCCGGCCCAGGGCCACGGCGTCCCCCAGACGCTCTCGTCCTCCTGCACTCCCTGCGCGATCGGCTCGTCGTTGACCTCCGCGGTGGGTACGGAGAAACGGGTGCTGCCGTCCAGGACACCGCTCTGCGCCGGGACCCGGTAGGCCACGAGCCAGTCGCGCCCCGCGGTCTCGACACCCGAGAGGTCCACGACGACACGTTCGCCGTCGACGATCGGATCACCTGCCGGCAGGGTCACCGGATGCCCGTCAACGATGACACTCGCATAGGCGGGATCACTGACCGGCTCGTCGAAGGTGAAGCTGACGGCGGCGGGCACCTCGTCCAGCTCGGCACCATCGGCGGGATCGACGGACACAGGTCCCTCGGACGTGGCTGCCGCCGGTGCGCCGAGCAGCAGCACCGTCGCGGCGAACGACAGGATCAACAGACGACGACGCGCCGCGGACATGACGACTCCAGAGGAAGAGGTAGGGGCACCTCGAGGATACCGGCGTGCTGGTGCGCGCCGATCAGGCTGCCTAGTGTGGGGTCATGACCGACACGCAGCAGCAGACGGCCGAGTACATCGCGCGCGACGAGCGCTGGGGGGCGCACAACTACCACCCGCTGCCCGTGGTGATCTCCGAGGCAGAGGGCGCCTGGGTCACCGATGTCGACGGACGCCGCTATCTGGACTTCCTCTCCGGGTACTCCGCACTGAACTTCGGCCACCGCAACCGCCGACTCGTCGACGCCGCGCATCAGCAGCTCGACCGGCTCACCCTCACTTCCCGGGCCTTCCACAACGACCAGTTCGGTCTCTTCTGCGAGGAGCTCGCCGCACTTACCGGCACCGAGATGGTCCTGACCATGAACACCGGCGCCGAGGCAGTCGAGTCGGCGATCAAGGTGGCCCGCAAGTGGGCCTATGAGGTCAAGGGGGTGGAGACCGATCGTGCCGAGATCATCGTCGCCACCAACAACTTCCACGGGCGTACGACCACCATCGTGTCCTTCTCCGACGACCCGGCCGCCCACGACAACTACGGTCCCTTCACTCCCGGCTTCGTGACCGTCCCGTACGGCGACCCCGATGCCGTGCGCGCCGCTATCGGGCCGAACACCGCGGCAGTGCTGATGGAGCCCATCCAGGGCGAGGCCGGGGTCATCGTCCCGCCCGCCGGCTTCTGGTCCGATGTCCGGCGCGCGTGCGATGAGAACAATGTCCTGCTCATCGCCGACGAGATCCAGTCCGGGCTGGCCCGGACGGGAACGCTGTTCGCCCTCGACCACGAGGGCGTGCGCGCCGATCTCTACACCCTCGGCAAGGCCCTCGGCGGCGGCATCGTGCCGATCTCGGCGGTCGTCGGGCGCTCCGATGTGCTGGGCGTCCTCAAGCCGGGCCAGCACGGTTCGACCTTCGGCGGCTATCCGGTCGCCTGCGCGGTGGGCCGGGCCGTGGTGGACCTGCTCTCGACCGGCGAGTTCCAACAGCGCGCCAAGGAGCTCGGCGAGCATCTGCACGCCGGGCTGAGAGAGCTGGAGGGACACGGCATCGCGGCAGTGCGCGGGCGCGGATTGTGGGCCGGCGTCGACATCGATCCGCGGGCCAAGACCGGCCGCGAGGTCTCCATGCTGCTGCGGGATCGCGGCGTGCTCTGCAAGGAGACCCACGAGCGCACGTTGCGCATGGCTCCCCCGCTGGTGATCGAGCGCGAGGAGATCGATCAGGCCCTCGCCGCCCTCGCGGAGGCGCTCAGTGAGTAGCCCGGGAGCGCTGGCACGCCGGAATGCGAAGCTCACCGTCGTCGGGGCGGGGAGTGTCGGCACCAGCCTGGCCTATGCCGCGCTCATCCGCGGTGTGGCGCGGGAGGTCGCGCTCTACGACATCGACGGACCGAAGGTCGAGGCCGAGGTGCTCGATCTGGCGCACGGTACGCAGTTCACCGGGGCCAGCCAGATCAGCGGTGGGGCCGATCCGGCGGTGGCCGCCGGATCGCATCTGATCGTCATCACGGCGGGAGCCAAGCAGAAGCCGGGGCAGACCCGCCTCGATCTCGCCGAGACGAATGTGGGCATCCTGCGCACGCTGCTGCCGGCGCTGCTCGAACACGCGCCCGAGGCGATCTACTGCATCGTCACCAATCCGTGCGATGTGCTCACGGTGGCCGCCCAGCAGATCAGCGGTCTGCCCACCGAGCGCATCTTCTCCTCGGGCACCGTCCTCGACACGTCCCGGCTGCGACGGCTGCTCGCCGATCGAGCCGGGGTGTCGACCGCCAGCGTGCACGCGGACATCGTCGGCGAGCACGGGGACTCGGAGTTCGCCCTGTGGTCGCAGGCCCGGATCGGCCCGGTGCCGATCCTGGACTGGACCTCGCCGGAGGGCGACCATTTCTCCTACGGCGAGCTGGAACAGCTCACTGAAGCGGTGCGCGGGGCGGCTTATCGGGTCATCGAGGGCAAGGGAGCGACCAACTATGCGATCGGACTCGCCGGAGCGCGGATCGCTCAGGCGATCTTGCACGACGAGCACGCCGTGCTGCCGGTCAGCACGGTCCACCGCGGGTATCGCGGACTCGACGGTGTCGCCCTGTCCGTACCCAGCGTGGTAACCGCGCGTGGGGTCGAGCACGTCCTCGACCTGACGATGTCGGCCGCGGAGGAGCGTTCCCTCCACGCCTCGGCCGAGGCCCTGCTCGCCACCCAGCGCACCCTCGGCCTCTGAGGCCTCCGGCCCACCTTTTGCCGGGTTGTGGCCCTTTCCAGTGCCGAGAAAGGGCGACAACCCGGCAAAGGTCGAACCCGGACGGTCAGGTGGGCCAGGCGAGCGGGAGCAGATGGTCGATGCTGAGCGGGGCGATCGGGAGGTGGCCGAGGTCGGCCGGCTCGATCCAGCGCAGCTCCTCGATCTCGGCGGCGATCGCGACCTCGGGTGCGCGAACGTGCACCCAGAAGGCCTCCGCCTCGACCTGGTGGTCTGGCTCATTGGCGGCATCGGCGACGAAGCGGCCGAGATAGCTCAGCTCATCGGGCGCCAGTTCGAGGGACAGCTCCTCAGCCAGCTCGCGGCGAATCGTGTCCATCGCCGTCTCCCCCGGGTCCGGCTTGCCTCCGGGCTGCATGAACACCGAAGTGCCGCGCTTGCGGACGGTGAGCACCCGGTCCTGTTCGTCGAGGATGATCGCCGCGGCGACTCGGACAACATGTTGCTCCACTCCCCGAGCATCCCATCACCGCTCGCGGTCACGACACGTGGGAGCGGCCGTAGCGATCGCGGCCAGGTATAGCGGTGAGCTAGCGTCCATCGCCTCGGGCCAACCGACGCTGACGCACCACCCCACCCCGAAAACGGACGCTGACCCACCGCCCACCCGTCCGGCTCCCCCACCGCGAGGAGCCGATGACGGAGGATGTGCCTTCAGGGTCGCTCCCGCTGCCACAGAGGCACATCGTCTCCCGAGCCCGCACGGAGGATGTGCTTCGGCGGTTGCCATGACAACCACAGAGGCACATCCTCCGTCATCGCGGAACAGTCATCACGGAACAAAGGTGAGCTAGCGTCCGTTCACCCGAAGCATTTGGGCGCTCATGCACCGCCCCGCGCTGAGAACGGACGCTGACCCACCGCCCAAGGGGGCAGGGGCACATGGCGAAGGGGCGGGGACACGCGTCCCCGCCCCTTCGCTCTGACCGATCAGGACTCGTCGTCGAGTGCCTTGGCGACGCGGCGATGGGCCTCCCAGATCTCCTCGGGCAGACCCGAGAACTGGTTGAGGTGCTCCTCGCGGAAGCCCATCTCCTGACGCCAGCGATCGACGTCGATCGTCAGGATCCGGTCCAGATCCTCCCGCGGGAGGTCGAGGCCCTCGAGGTTCAGTTCCTCCTCGGTGGGCAGGACGCCGACCGCGGTGCGGCGGCCCTCGACCTGGCCGTTCTTGTACTGCATGAGCCACAGCAGCGCCCGCAGGTTCTCGCGGTAGCCGGGCCACAGGAAGTGGCCGTCCTCGGCATCGCGCTGGAACCAGTTGACGTGCGCGAAGACCGGCTTCTCGGACGCCCGGCCGATGACCTCGAGCCAGTGGGCCGCGTAGTCGGCCTCCGGGTAGGACATGAACGGACGCATCGACATCGGGTCGTAGCGCAGCTGGCCGTCGAGCCCGTCAGCGGCGAAGGTCGCCTCGGCACCGAGCGTGAGGCCGTCGTAGACGCCCTCGGCGACATCGTCGATCGCACGGATCAGCGGCTCACGGTCACGGGTGCGGCCGCCGAAGATGATGCCGTGGATCTCGACGCCCTTGGGGTCCTCGTAGTCCTTGGCGACATTCGGGACATTGCCCATCGTCGTGGTGAAGCGGCTGTTGGGGTGCGCCCACGGCTCGCCGGCCTGCTCGGGCGTGCGATCGGCGATCGCCTCGCCCTTCCAGTCATGCCAGCCGTCGAGGTCCTCCGGCGGGTTCTTGGTCTTGCCCTCCCACCAGACCTCCTGCGTCCTGACGTTGTAGGCCACATTCGTGAAGATCGCACCGCTGCCGGGCTGGATCGAGTCCAGCGCGGTCGGGTTGGTGGCCTCGTTGGTGTCCTTGGCCACGCCGAAGACGCCGTTCTCCGGGTTCATCCCGTAGAGCTTGCCGTCCTCGCCGACCCACAGCCAGGCGATGTCGTCGCCGTAGAACTCGACGTAGTACCGGTCGCCCAGCGCATCGGGGGCGAGCGTCATCGCGAGATTGGTCTTGCCCGAGGCGCTCGGGAAGCCACCGCAGATGTTGTACTTCTCGCCGGTCTGCTTGTCGGTGATGCCCAGCAGCATGAACTGCTCGACGAGGAAGCCGTTCTTCCAGCCGTCGTAGGAGCCCTGGCGCAGACCGTGGGCGATCTTGCCCAGCAGCGCGTTGCCGCCGTAGGACGAGCCGAAGTGCAGGATCGTGCGCTCGTCGGCGACCGTCACGAAGTAACGCTTGTCATCGGGCGTGCCCTGGCCGAGGTTCGGCAGGTCGCCGGTGACATGCACGGCCCGCACGAACGAGTCACCCAGATCGTTGATGTACTCCGCGCCCACGCGCGCCATGCGGATCATCTGCATGACGACCGAACGGTTGTCGGTGATCTCGACACCGGCCGCGAACTCCGCGAGCGGCGAGCCCTTGGGGGACATCAGGTACGGGATCACGTACATCGTCTTGCCCGCTGAAGCGCCGGTCATCAGCTCGATGAGCTTCGGCTTCATCTCGCTCGCCGGGCGCCAGTTGTTGTAGATACCCTTGTCCGCCGGATCGTTCGTCGCGACGATCGTGCGCTCCTCGGAGCGTGCCGTGTCCTTGTAATAGGACTGCGAGTAGTACAGACCCTCTCCCGCCGGCTTGAACTCGCCCGACTCCAGGGCTTCGGCGACCAGCCGCGCATCATCGGCGGCGCTGACGACCTCGATCCGCTCGGGCGTCGTGACTGCCGCCCACTCCTTCACGTACTCGCGCACGTGTGGGTTCGTCAGACCGGCTTCGTCCAGGACCTTGTCCACATCGACCATCGGCTTGTCTCTGTCCTCTCGTACGAACACCCACCGCCCCAGTCGCTCCAGTCTCGACTGTGATCGGCGTTCTACTTGGTGGGCACACTACCCGACGCTCGGGGCCACCAGATGCCGGGATGTGACGGAGCGTACTCAGACCTCAGAGCCGAGCGCCGAGACGACCTCTTCGACGGCCGTGGGAGGCCCAGCGACGGACCATGTGACCGATCCCACATCGACCTGACGGGTGGCTCCGCCGACCCCGGCGACGAGGGCCGCACCGGGTAACCAGTCCCAGGTCGCGACGCTGTGCTGGAACCAGCAGCCGAGCAGCCCGGTGGCGACCCCGACGAGGTCCATCGAGCCCGATCCCAGCATCCGAAGCGTGGCGGGCAGGGACGCCGCGCGCGCGAAGGCATCGGCGATCTCCGGCTCACGCAGACGTGGAGGGTGCAGATAGGTGGCGGCGCTGATGCCGGCGAGCGGAAGGTCGGGCATCGGGCCGGCGGGTGCGCCGTTCACGGTGGTGGGGTACTTCGGGCCGCCGACGTAGACGTCTCCGGTCGACGCGTGTGCCACCGCCCCGAGGACGAGCTCGTCACCGTCGACGAGCGCGATCGCCGAGCACCAGTAGTCCGAGCCGGAGGCGAAGTTATAGGTGCCGTCGACCGGATCGATGATCCACCGGCGCCCGCTCGTGCCCTCGGCAGCGGCGCCCTCCTCGCCCAGGATGCCGTCCTCAGGTCGCACGGCGGCCAGAGTCTCGACGATGTGACGTTCGGCCGCGGTGTCGGCGGAGGTGACGATGTCGGAGATCGACGTCTTCTGCGCGATGCGCAGATCGGTCTCCGACCGCATCCGGGCGGCGAGACCGGCAGCCTCCGTGACGAGCGAGGCTGCCAGCCGAGCGTCGTCAGTCATCGGCGTCCCCCGCCAGCTGCTGCTCGAGCCGGTCGACCTTGGCCGTCAGCTGGCCGTCGTGACCAGGACGGATGTCGGCCTTCAGCACGAGGCTCACCCGCGGGTGCTGTGCGGTGAGGGCGTCGACGCAGGACTTGACCACCCCCATCACCTCGTCCCACTCCCCCTCGAGATTGGTGAACATCGCATTGGTCTCGTGGGGCAGGCCCGAGGCACGGACGATGCGGACCGCCTCGGCGACGGCACTGGACACGCTGCCGGAGTCATCGGGGGTCATGGGCGAGATACTGAAGGCGACGAGCATGTCTCCATCGAAGCACGCCGGTCCAGCCGGTCTCCGCCGGGCGAGACGCGTTCAGCGACGCCCGAACAGGACCACGGCATCGTCGATCGTCGCTTCCTGCCCGTCCGGACCGGTCACCGCACGGGGCCGATCCTCCGCGACCAAGACCTCCCAGTCCCGGGACGGCAGGTCGAGCGCGGCCACCTCCTCCTCGGCGCTGCGCAGAGCCGGGCCGTGCCCCTCGTGATCCCTGGCCCAGGGCGGCGGCGACGCGTGCGACACCACGAGAAGGTGTCCGCCCGGTGCGATACTGCCGCTGAGACGGCGCAGCACCTCGTCGCGTGGGAGCTCGACCGGGGACTGGAAGAAGCAGGCCGAGATCAAGTCGACCTGTCCGGCCGGCTCCCAGGTGGCGAGATCGGCGGGCACCCATTCGATGCGCTCCGCATCGATCCCTGCCTCGGCGGCGGCCCGCGCGGCTCGGTCCAGGGCGACCCGGGAGATATCCACGGCGGTCACCTGCCAGCCTTGGCGGGCCAGCCAGATCGCGTCACCTCCCTCCCCCGCGCCGAGGTCGAGGGCCCGCCCGGGCGGCATGTCCTCTGCTGTGTCGATGAGAGCCGCATTCGGCCGTCCGGACCAGGACTGCTCCCGCTCGCCGTACCGCTGGTCCCAGAAGTCGCGCACGTCATCGCTCATGTCCTCAGTCTCGCACCGCCCTCGACTCACCCCGGGAGCGGTGACTTACGCACCTCTCATGGCGGCCTCGCCCGGGCAGCGGCGACCTACGCACCCCTCGGGCGGGTCGAGAGGTGCGTAGGTCACCGCTCGCGCTGTCCGAGGGGTACGGGTCACGTGGGGGCGAGGGCGGCGAGCTTGGCCTCGATCACGCGCCTCTGCGGGCCGTCCCGCAGGAGCTCGACGGCCCGGCGCAGTTCCTCGGCGGCCTCGCCTCGTCGTCCCGCGCGCCGCAGCAGCTCACCGCGCACGCTCGGAACCAGATACGAGGACCGCAGGGCTGAGAGATCCGCATCGTCCAGGAACCGCAGTCCCACCAGCGGGCCGCTCGCCATCGCCATCGCGACCGCCCGATTCACGGTCACGACGGGATTGCGCGTCACCTGTTCCAAGGCCTCGTACAGCGCGACGATCTCGTGCCAGTCGGTCTCCTCGACACTCGACGCTCGCGCATGACAGGCGGCGATGGCGGCCTGCAGGGCGTACGGTCCGCGTCCCCGGCCGAGCGCATCGGCGCGTTCCAAGGCCCGCACGCCACGGTCGATCTGGCCCCGATCCCAGCGGCGCCGATCCTGGTCCTCCAACAGGACCGGCGCGCCATCGACACCTCGACGTGCTGCGAACCGCGATGCCTGCAGTTCCATCAGTGCGAGCAGTGCGTGGACCTCCGCCTCGCGCGGCACCAGCGAGACCAGGATCCGCCCGAGGCGCAAGGTCTCGTCGGCGATGTCGCGGCGCACCCATTCCTCGCCGCTGCTGGCGGCATAGCCCTCGGTGAACATCAGATACACGACGGAGGTCACCGCCCCGAGTCGTTCGGGCCACTCCCCGGTCTCGGGGATCTCGAACGGCACCCGGGCCGCCGCGAGCGAGCGCTTGGCCCGCACCACCCGCTGCTGGACGGTCGAGACGGGCACCAACAGCAGCCGGGAGATCTCCTCGCTCGACAACCCGGCCACGACCCGCAGCGTCAGCACCACCCGCGCATCGCGGCTCAGCACCGGATGGCAGGCGGCGAAGACGAGCTTGAGCACGTCATCGCGGATGGGCTCCCAGTCGTGCTCCACGGTCTCGCTCAGATCGCGGCCGATAGCGCGGTAACGATCGTCCAGCCGCTCGCGGCGACGCCATCCGTCGATCGCGCGCCGCTTGGCGACGGAGGTGAGCCAGGCCCCCGGGTTCCGGGGTATCCCGGAACCCGGCCACTGATCGAGTGCCTCAGCGAGCGCGTCCTGGGCGAGATCCTCGGCGAGGCCGAGGTCGCCGACCACGCGGGCCACCGTGGCGACGACCTGCGCACCCTCGATCCGCCAGATGGCGTCGAGGGTGCGGCGGGTCTCGCTCCGCTCGCTCATGCCGGTACCCGCAGGAAACAACACACGCTACGCGGCCACCGGCATGAACCAGCCCCAACGACTCGCTCGCTCCGCTCGCTCATGCCGGTACCCGCAGGAAACAACACACGCTACGCGGCCACCGGCATGAACCAGCCCCAACGACTCGCTCGCTCCGCTCGCTCACTGGGTGCCGAGCTGCTCGCGCCAGCCCTCCTCCTTCTGCACGTACTCGTTGTCGGCGTAGTCGGCGAAGTCCGATTCGTCGGTCACACGGCGCACCTCGAGCTTGGCGCCCGCTCCCAGCGGGGCGCGCTTGGCCCACTCGACCGCCTCCTCGCGGCTCGCGACCTGCAGGATCCAGAAGCCGTTGAACAGCTCGTGGATCTCCCCGTAGGGTCCGTCGGACACGATCGGCGTCTCGGCCGAGAAGTCCACGACGAAGCCCTCACCGGCATCGCTGAGACCCTCGCCTGCCACGAGGACGCCCGCGTTCATCAGCTCCTCGTTGTAGCGGCCCATCTGGTTGATGATCTCCTCGAAGTCCATCTCCTCGAAGCTGGCTGCGGCCTCGGCGGTCGAACGCATGATCAGCATGTACTTCATGGGTGTGGTCCCTTCATCGGGACGCCGCCTGTCAGCGTCCTCTACTCAGACGTCGAACGACGTGACACCGGATCGACATCGTCGTGACAACTTTTTCAGATCCGTCGTCGAAGCTCTACTGTTCGGACCGCAGCGGGAGCCGACGGGCACTCGCATAGTGGCGGGGCGAGCCGTCGACCGGGTCGTCGAAGGACAGCTCGCTGGCCAGCAGTTGCAGGGGCCGGGAGAAGTCGTCCGGGTCGGTGCGGGTGATGCTCGGATAGAGCGGGTCGTCGACGATCGGCAGCCCGAGACCGGCGAGGTGCAGCCGCAACTGGTGAGTGCGCCCCGTCCGCGGGAGGAGCCGGTAGACGCCCTGCCCGTCGACCCGCGATTCCAGCATCAGCTCGGTCTCGGCGTTCACCGGCGCCCCGTCCACCACGTACGCGCGCCAGTCGCCGCGCGTCTTCTGGATGTGGTTGCGCACGGTTCGAGGGGTCACGAGGCTCTCGTCCAGGGGCGCGAGCGCTCGGTAGACCTTCTCGACGCGGCGCTGCTGGAACAAGGTCTGATAGGCCCCGCGCCACCGTCGCTCGGCGACCAGCACGAGGATGCCCGAGGTGATCCGGTCGAGCCGGTGGGCGGGTGTGAGCTCTGGCAGCCCCAGCTGCGCCCGTAGCTTGACCACGACGCTCTCGCGGATGTGCCGCCCACGGGGAATGGTCGCCAGGAACGGCGGCTTGTCCACGACGACGATCCGATCGTCGCGATACAGGATCGGCAGGGCACCCGGCACCGGCATCTCGTCGCGGAGGTCCCGATGGAACCACACGAAGGTGTGCGGCAGATAGGGGTCGTCATCGCCGACCGGCCGGCCGCTGTCGTAGACGAAACGCCGATCCGCGAGCATGCCCTCGATGTCCAGCCGGTCCGGCAGCCGCTCCCTCAGCCAGTCCCCCATCGTGGGCCACGGTGCCGGTGCGGTGCGATCACGATCGGGCGTGCGCAGCCAGGCGGCGTCCAGACCGTGTCGTGACGGCAGCGGGGAACGAGGAGGCACCCCGGCATCGTACGGGCCGGCATCGCCGATGCGGCAAGATGACCGCATGCTCGATGTCGTGCTGTACGTGCTCGCTGCCCTCGGCCTGGTCGTCGTGACGCTGATGATCGTCGGTGCGCTGCGTGTCGCCCGGATGCGCCGCGGGCATCGGCGAGCGCTCGCCGCCGCCGGGGTGAGCGAGTCCACGGCGGCCACGCTCTTCGGCGTGGCCTCGGATCGACGGTCCCAGCGGCCGGGGCCGGGCACCCTCGGCCTCGGCGACGAGACGCTGATCTTCGTGCAGGTCGCTCCTCAACGCGAGGTGCGCGTGCCACGCGAGGAGATCACCTCCGCGCAGGTGGACACCAGCTTCATGGGCCGGGCCGCCTCACGCCCCCTGCTCGTCGTGACCTGGGACGCGCAGGGCATGGGCGATGCGGCGGCCTTCGTCGTCCCCGACGCCGAGTCCTGGCGACAGCGCCTCACCTGAGGAGCGGTACCTCGTCAACCCTTCCGCAGCGGTGGAGGTACGTGGTCAACCCTTCCGCTCGACGATGGGGTTGACGACGTACCGCTGGGGCCGGGTCGTCACACCGGTTCGTCGGCCGTCACCCGTAGTTCGAGGGCGCCGACGGGTGTCGCGATGCTCACGACATCGCCGGGACGCAGTTGCCGGCCCCGGCGCGTCTCCGTCTGGTCGTTCACCCGTACCTCGCCGTCGGCGATGATCGCCGCGGCGTGGGCCCCGGATTCGGCCAGTCCGGCGAATTTCAGCAGCTGTCCCAGCCGGATGACGTCCGAGGTGATGGCGATGTCTTCGGATTCGGGCATGACACCACTGTGCCCGATCCGTCGGGAGCCGGCCCGCGCGCGGTCGTCACCCCTCTTCCGACCGCCTATTCTCGGGTCATGGAGCCGAGCAGCGTGCGAGCCGATGTCTGGGTCTGGGCCGTGCGCCTGTTCCCGAGTCGTTCGGCGGCCTCTACTGCGTGCAAGGGCGGCAAGGTGCAGGTCAACGGCAAGCGGGCCAAGCCGGCACAGCGGATCGCGGTCGGCGACCGGATCGAGGCGACCGCTCCCTCCGGCGAGCGCGTGGTGGTCGTGAAGCGACTGCTCGACAAGCGCGTCGGGGCGGCGATCGCCCGCGAGTGCTACGCGGATCACTCCCCTGCCCCCGAGCCACGGGAGTGGCGACTCGCGATGCCGCGCCGAGACCCGGGCACAGGTCGACCCACCAAGAAAGAGCGCCGGGACCTCGACTGGTTCCGGGGCCGCTGAGGTCGCTCAGGCGGCGACGGCGCGCACCTTGGCGAGACCGGTCGCGCGATCGAACTCCTCCTCGATTTCTTCATCGCGGCGGTAGGTGGCCAGGCTCACGATCACCGCGACCACGACATTGGCGATGAAACCGGGGATGATCTCGTAGAGCTCGGTGCCCCAGGCGTTCCACGAGAACACCGTCACCGCTCCGACGACGAGACCGGCGAGAGCTCCCCAGTTGGTGAGCCGTCGCCAGAAGAGGCTCAGCAGGATGATCGGACCGAAGGAGGCACCGAAACCGGCCCATGCGAAGGAGACCAGCTCGAGGATGCTGCCATTCGGATCGAGGGCGAGCAGCGCGGCCAGCACCGCGACGACGAGGACCCCGCCGCGGCCGAGCAGCACGAGGATTCCCGGCTCCGGCGGCCGCTTGGCCACCACCTTGTACAGGTCCTCGACGAGGGCGGAGGAGCACACCAGCAGCTGGCTCGAGACGGTGCTCATCACGGCCGCCAGGACCGCGGCCAGAACGAATCCGGCGACAATCGGGTGCAACAGGATCTGCGACATGGTCAGCATGACCGTCTCGGGATCGCCGAGATCGACATCGGACTGCGCGAAGTAGGCGACACCCACCAGGCCGCCGGTGACCGCCCCGAGGAGGGACAGGATCATCCAGGTGATGCCGATCCGGCGGGCGCTCCGCGCGCCGGAGGGATCCGGCAGCGCCATGAAGCGCACGATGATGTGCGGCTGGCCGAAGTACCCGAGGCCCCAGCCGAGGGCGGAGATGATGCTCACGACCGCCGCTCCCGTCAAGGCGCCGCCCCCGACGAAGGACAGGTGGTCGGGCTCCAGCTCGCGCACCATCGACCATGCCTCGGCCGGTCCGCCGACCGCGATGATCGCCATGACGGGGACGATGAGCAGGGCCACCATCATCATCAACCCCTGGACCACGTCGGTGAGCGAGGCGCCCAGGAATCCGCCGAACAGGGTGTAGATCAGGGTGACCCCCGCAACGAGGAGCATGCCGAGCAGGTAGGTCGAGCCGAACGAGCTCTCGAAGAACACCCCTCCGGCGACCATGCCCGACGACACATAGAAGGTGAAGAACACCAGAATCACCAGCCCCGCGGCGATGCGCAGGAGTCGCGTGGTGTCACGCAGCCGGTTCTCCAGGAAGCTCGGGATGGTGATCGAGTTTCGCGAGACCTCGGTGTAGGCCCGTAGTCGCGGCGCGACGATCAGCCAGTTGAGATACGCGCCGACGGTGAGACCGATGGCGATCCACGCCTCGATGAGCCCGGCGACGTAGATCGCCCCGGGAAGGCCCATCATGAGCCATCCGGACATGTCTGAGGCGCCGGCACTAAGCGCTGCCGCCCAAGGCGGCAGGTTGCGCCCGGCCAGCATGTAATCCTCGTGATCGGTGGTCCGCCGGTAGGCGTAGAAACCGATGGCGAGCATCAGGGCGAAGTAGATGCCCAGTGCGGCGATCTCCCAGGTCTGATCGGACATGGCCCCCGGCCTTTCTCGAGCGTGGGCGTCACCCTACCGTCATCGCACCGGCCGACGCGATCTCATCTCTGCCGGTCGGCTTACCCGCTCCGCCACCGCGGCGATCAGCTCCGGTTCGGCGATCTTGCGGCGCGAGCGTTGGACCGCAGCGCCTCGGGCGCGCTCGAATCGCTCGATCGCGCGCCAGGTGCGCAGGTCCACCACACCGGGGATCGTCCGGGTGAGGAAGGCCGTCAGGCGCTCACGTGACGACCCGCCGACCTGCAGACGCCCGGCGTTGACATCCGCGACGAGACTCGCGACCGTCTCCTGCGCGTCGGTTTTGTTGGTGCCGATATAGCCCGAAGGCCCGCGCTTGATCCAGCCGGTGACATAGGTCCGCGGAGCCACCGCGTCGTCGTGTCGCACCCGGCCGGCCTCGTGCGGCACCGTGCCGCTCACCGGATCGAAAGGCAGGTCCGCCAGCCGCACCCCGCGATAGCCGACCGATCTGAGCACCAGTGAGGTCTCGATCGAGAGCTGCTCGCCGGTCGGTTCGGCGGTGACCCGGCCGTCGATGTGACGGACCGAGTTCTCCGACAGCACGATCCGCTCGACCTGCCCGGCCCCCTGCAGTTCCAGCGGAGTGAGCCCGAACCGGAACACGATACGTGGGCGATCGTCACCAGGGTCCGGACGAGCGGCCAGACGTTCGAAGGCGGCGATCTTGTGCTCCACGAGCGGATCGAGCAGGCCGCCACGGCGGGCCCTCTCGGTCTCGTCGTCGAGATGCAGATCGCCCTCGACCGCCACGACGAGGTCCTCGCGCTGCGCCAGACTGGTCAGCTCGGGCAAAGTGCACGCCGCCTGCGCCACCCCGCGCCGCGCGACGATGTCGATCTCGCGCACCCGCGACGCGCGCAGCGCCGACAGGGCGCGATCGGAGATGTCGGTGGGGGCGAGCCGGCCCGGGTCGGTCGCCAGCAGACGGGCGATGTCCAGGGCGACATTGCCGTTGCCGACGATCACGACCCGATCGGGCAGCGAGACCTGCGCCCCGGCGTGCTCGGGATGGCCGTTGATCCACCCGACGAAGCTCGTCGCCGGACGGCTGCCGGGGAGCTCCTCGCCGGGGATGCCGAGTCGCGCGTCAGCGGAGGCTCCCGTGGCATACACGATCGCATCGCAGTGACGCAGCAGGGCCTCGTGCGTGACATCCGTGCCGACCTCGACGCCGAGGGCATACGAGAAGCCGGGCTGTTCCTCGATCTTCGCGAAGAGCTTGGCCACCGCCTTGGTATCGGGGTGATCAGGCGCGACGCCCGCGCGGACGAGCCCATGCGGGGTCGGCAGGCGATCGATGACCGTGACCTCGACGGCATCGTGCTTCAGCAGCTCATCGGCCGCGTAGAGTCCCGCCGGCCCCGCACCGACGACCGCGACGCGCAGGGTGGCTCCGCCGGTGCGCAACGGCTCGTGCACGGGCGTGGGTGCCTGCGCTGGACGCGGCGCGGGATCGGCGTGGAACAGCTGGTTGATCTCCAGGAAGGGCAGCTCGGCCTCGGTGAGCTTGGTGTGGTGCTTGATCGCCCCGACCGGGCAGGCGCTCACGCAGGCGCCGCAGTCGACGCACGATGCCGGGTCGATGTAGAGCATCTCCGCCGTCGCGAAGCCGGGCTCGTCCGGGGTGGGGTGGATGCAGTTGACCGGGCAGGCGTAGACGCAGGAAGCGTCGCCGCAACAGGACCGGGTGACGACGTGGGGCATCGACGGCGCTCAGGCGGCGAAGGCGGTCGGAGGCTCGCTGCGGAAGCGCGACGGGCGGCGGCCCAGCATCCGCAGGCGCTTCCAGAGCCGGCGGCTGACGGGGTTCATCAGGCCCGACTCCTCGGCCAGCATGCGCACGTCGGCGAAGGTGTCGCCGAGGAACCGCTCCGAGGCCTCCGACTCCCAGTAGAGCTCCTTGATGAGGCCCTCGGGGATGTCGAATCGGCGCTCGAACTCCTTCGGGGGCAGCAGGATGGCGTCGCCCAGGATCCGCATGATGATCGGATAGAGCAGCGACACCAGGAACCGCTCGACCCGGTTCAGTCGGGGAGCATGGCGCTTGATGAACTCATGGGCGAAGGAGATGTGACGCGCCTCCTCGGCGACGTGGATCTCCATGACGCGGCCCATCACCGGATGCAGCTCGCGGCGGCCTCGCAGCACGGCCTTCTGCATGTGGTCGATCGGCTCCTCACCGGCGAGGACACCGGTGAAGAAGAGCACCGGCAGCCGGTTGGCGACCAGGGGCAGGAAGGGGCTGACGGCCCGGATCCAGCGCGGCATCCCCGAGACGTCGATGCCGATCCTGTTCACCGTCTCCTGAAACATCTGGATGTGGTGGCATTCCTCGGTCGCCTCGTGCATGAGGTAGCGGTATTCGGTCGACTGATTCGGCAGGCTGAAGTTGTACTGCAGGATGCCGCGGATGAGGATGCTCTCGAACTGCCAGCCGACCTTGAAGATATTGGCCTGGCGCCACAGCCCCATCGCGATCTGCTTGTCCAGGGGCTGGGCCCGGTACCAGGCGCTGCCGCCGAGAGGGTCGACTTCCGGCAGACGCCAGCGCGGGTCGTCGTGATGGATCTCGAAGTCCGGGTGGTCCCAGTCGATGTCGATGAAAGCGTCGAAATGCCGCTCCACGGATGCCACGGACAGCCGGTGGAGCACGTCATCGTACTCGGCATCGCTGAGGCCCTCGGGGATCTCCGGGGCGTCCCAGTCGATCTGGTCGAGCAGCAGTCGATCGGTGGCGTCGGTGGTCATGGCCGTCTCCTCGTCCCCCGGTCCTGGTCGCCCGCCGGGTGCTGGCACTTATCGCCATCCTCGGCCACCGCCGACTCGCTGTCAACAGCAATGTGACATTAGCAATGTCATATCACTGCGGGGTCAGCACGCACAGCCGGCAGCTCATCTGCTCACGCACGTGATACGGCCGCTCCCACACCTCGGCGCTCACCAGTCCCTCCCCAGCGAGGCGTTCGATCTCCGCCCGGTAACCGCCGTCCTCCCAGACGTGGGAGTGCACTGTCGCGACGATCGCCCCGCCCGGGGCGGTGATGCGCACGAACTCGGCCAGCACGCCTGGGCCCACGTGACCGCCGGTGAGCGTGCCGACACAGATCACCGCATCGTAGGCATCGTCAGTTACAGCGAGCTCTCGTGTCAGGTCGGCGGTCTCCAGGGTGCGGTAGACCTCACGCGCGCGAGCCCGTTCCAGCATTCCCGGGGAGAGGTCCATGCCGTCGAGGGCCACCTCACGGCGCTGGGAGAGCTCGGCTCCGACCAGGCCGGTACCGCAGCCCGCATCGAGCACCGTGGCGCCGTCGGAGATGCGCTCGGCCAGCGCCTCGGCGGCCAGCGCCGGGGCGACGTATCCCATGTCGTCGACGGTGTCGTGGTCGTAGTCGGCGGCCCAGGCGTCGTACACCTCGCGGGCCTCGTCGGCGTCCTTCAGCGCGTAGAGCCGCGCGAGGATCGGATGGGTGTCGTTCATGGCGGTGACTCCTTCGTCTCGGGAGGCGAATCTGAGTGATGCCACGCTAACGAGACCGGAACGAGCGCCGGAGGATCACCGCCCACCACGGAGCCGGCGGGGTGCTGTTACGCGCGCGTGCGCGGCGTCGGCTCAGCGATCGTCGCCGCGGATGTACGAGTCATCGCCCTCATCGGCGAGCAGCCGGGCGATCTCGCCGATCTTGACGTTCGACTGCTGGGATGCCCGCTTCAGGACGGCGAACGCCGCCACCGCGTCGATCGAGAAGCGCTCCATCAAGATCCCCTCGGCGCGTCCGATCACCGTGCGCTGGACGAGCGCGGTCTCCAGTGAGTCGATCGCCTTCGCCGCCGCCAGCGAGGCGGTGACATGGTGGGCGAAGAGACGCAGCTCGTCATGATCGAGGTGGGCGAACTGCTCGTGCCGGTGCCCGTAGAGGTTGAGTGCACCGAAGCGACGGTTCTCGGTCGTCAGATCGGCAGCGAGCACGCTGCGGATGCCGAGCCCGCTGATCGCGGGACCCCATCGCGGCCAGCGGCTGTCACCGGCCGGGTCATCCGACATCACCAGCTGCTGCTCGGTGGCCGCGTCGACGCAGGGGCCCTCGCGCCATTCGTATTGCAGCTCATCGGCGCGGAGGGCGACCAGCTGGGTCGGCCCGACCGTCTCGAGACGCTTGCCGCGAATCAGGGTGATGCCGGCATCGTCCGCCTCGAAGAGCCAACGGGCGGTCTCGGTGATCCGTGCCACCGACTTGTCCAACCCGGGAAAGTCGGCGAGCTCCATGACGAGGCCGGTCAGATCGCGCATCTCGAACTCCATGGCCCCTCCTCCGTCCGCCGCGACGCCGGCGACATCCTGGCCTGCCGACTCTTCCACTCTACGAGACGCGTAACCTTCACTCGACGCATCGGTCAGAACGTGGCCATCGGGCGTCGAGACGTTAGGCGCGCGTTGAACGACAGCTTCGCCGAGAAGCTCGCCTCCGCTGTTGCCCACTGGTCGCACCACGACGACCTGGCGAGCTTCGCCCACGACTGTGTCCGATTCTGTGTCGAGATCTCCGGCGGGGTGCTCGCCGGGCTCAGCCAGGCCGGACGCAAAGGCCGGCTCACTCCCCTGCGGGCCGCGGGTCGCCTCGACCCGACCCCCTGGCAGGAGCAGTTCCGGCTCCGCGAGGGTCCCTCCATGGAGGCCTTCGAGCGTGAGGCGACCGTCAGCGCGAGCGCGATCGATCTCCGCCACCGCTGGCCGCGATGGTCGGCGGCCACGTGGGCGGATGTCCGTGACGCCGGCGCGGTGCGGGCCTTCCCGTTGCACCACGGAACGTCCATCGTCGGCGTCCTGGAGCTCTGGACGGACCGGCCGGAGGACGCCGCCCACTTGCCGCGCACGCTGCCCGCGCACGTCGCGGCGCATTTCGCGCTGGTCCGGCGGCACGAGCATCTGATGCGAGCCCTCACCACGCGGACGGTGGTCGGGCAGGCCCAAGGCATCACCATGGAGCGATTCGGATTGCGGCCGGAGCCCGCCTTCGCCGTCCTCCGTCGCATCTCCCAGCACCGCAATGTGAAGCTCGCCGACCTCGCCGACGAGCTGGTCACCAGCGGCAGCGTCGACGGCCTGTCCGGTCCGGCGCAACGGCCCGGGGATCCACGACCGGTCGACGGCTCATCGGTGTCCGCCCCAGAGGCGGCCGGCTGATTCACCTCGGCCCCCAACCGGGCACTCGCAGCACATCGCCACGTCACGCCAGGCGAGCGATGACATCGCGAGAGAGGAACCGATCATGAGCCAAGAACCGATGCGGCCGCCCGGCGCTCCCGGGGCCGTGCCCCCTCCACGCGAGCAGCCGACCGAACCAGGTGACGAGAAGCCCTATCCGAAGCCCGACCAGAGCGCTCCCGGGCCTCGGACCGCGACAGGGCGTGAGGTCGACGCCCAACCGGACGCCGTCTCACCACCACCCGAGGGGTAAGTCGGCACGCCCCATGATCGCCGAGGCCTACCGGCACGCGAAGGCGCCGGGTTTTTGGGGTGGCGACCGAGATCTCGAGCTGCTGGGCGGGCATCTCCGCTGGGACCGCGATGTCCTCGCGGGGGACGCCGGCGGGCTGAGCGGACCCGTCGCCGGTTCACGTACCCGCTCGAAGAGGTCGGCGATCTCCCGGGTGGCGCCGTCGAATCCGGTCTCACCGGTGGCGATGTCGGCCACTCCTCTCTTTCGCTCGTAACGCGGGTATATCCAGGGATCCGCGATCCACGACGTTGCGAGGGACGCCGAGGCGGGGCACAGTGAGAGCAGGTCAGGACGCGGCCTTCCGATCACGTATCCGAGGAGTGCCATGCGCACCCTGACTCATCGTGACGATGTGGACGCTCTCGTCCACGACCACCACCATCTCGCCCTGGCTCTCGCACGGCGTTACCGTCAGCGCGGAGTCGAGCTCGCGGACCTCGAACAGGTGGCGCTGACCGGGCTCGTGCGCGCGGCGCAGCGCTTCGACGCCGACCAGGGCGTCTTCGCGCCGTTCGCCACCGCGACGATCCACGGCGAGATCAAGCACTACTTCCGTGACTCCGGCTGGACGATCCGTCCGCCCCGCCGCCTGCAGGAGCTCCAGACACGATTGAACTCGCTCCGCGAGGAGATCGAGAGCCGTCACGGCGACGAGGTGTCCACCGCCCTGCTGGCGCAGCGGCTGGGCGAGCCGGTCGACGAGGTCCGGCGCGCGGCCTCGCTCCACTACTGCTTCGCGCCGACCTCCCCCACCACATCGGACGGCGAGCAGGCGATCGAACAGCTCGGGAGGGAGGACGACGCCCTCGACCGCGTGGTCGACCGCGTCGAGCTCCGCCGCGCCTTGCGCTACCTGGAACCGGAAGACGCCCGTCTGCTGCAGATGCGTTTCGGCCAGGAGCTCAGTCAACGTGAGATCGCGACGGCGATCGGGTGCAGTCAGATGCAGGTCTGCCGACGGCTCCGCCGGATCCTCGACCGGCTCCGCGGCGAACTCGACCCGCAGGCGGCGTGACGCTCACCACCTAGCCACGAGATCAGCTTTGCTCGGCGTTCACGCTCTGCCGCTTCTTGTACTTCTACACCGAGCACGATGGCAATCCGGCACTGGTGACGCTGCAGTTCAAGGCACCAGAGGGCGTCTATGTCTGGCCGATCGTGGAGTTCTCCCCTGACGTCATGCGCGACCTCGTGAAGGAGCCGCACTCGGGGGCCAGGCGCCCACAACACGAGTTGAGCGGCCTCGCCGGCGGCGTGACGCCTCATCCCCGCACGATCAGCTGGTGATGGCCAGGCCGCAGCCGGCGGCGAGCACCGCGAGGACGAGCACGCCGAGTCCGTTCGCGACACTCGCCGCCCAGCGCCCCTCCCGGGCGAGCCGCACGGTCTCATGGCTCGCCGTCGAGAAGGTGGTGTAGCCGCCGAGGAAGCCGGTGCCGACCACGAAGGCGATCCCGCCGGGGACCAGTTCTCCGCCCGCCCATCCCATCGCGCATCCGAGCGCGAAGGATCCGGTGAGGTTGATCGCGATCGTGCCCCACGGGAAGCGCCCGGAGGCACGGCCCTGGATCAGTCCGTCGAGCAACAGCCGGCAGACCGCGCCAAGGCCGCCGGCCAGGGCCGTGGCCGTGAAGACCAGGGCGGTCATCGCGCTCGACCTCCCGTGCGGGCGGAGGCGGCGGCGATCCCCGCCCACGTCGCGGCAGCGCCGAGGACGAGGGTCCCCAGCGCATAGGCCAGGCCCACGCCGGACGGGCGGTCGCCGAGGAGCATCGCGGTGTCGGCAGCGAGCGCGCTATAGGTCGTGAACCCACCGAGGAAGCCGGTGCCCGCCAGCAACCGCAACCGCCGCCGGCGACCGTGGTCCGGTCCGCGGCGGTGCAGTCCCTCGAGCAGCAGACCCAGACAGAAGGCGCCCGCCACGTTGATACCCAGGATCGTGAGCGGCACACCGTCCACGGGTGGGATGGCGAGGCTCAACGCCTCTCGCCCACCGGTGCCCAGCACGCCGCCGGCGAACACCAGAGCGATCGACGAAGGGGCGTGGTACGCGGGGCGTGGAGACGGGAGATCGGGGTCGATCCCCTCCACATCGCTCATGCACCCTCCTGGTCGAGTCGGTCGAGCAGGTCGACCGCTGCCCGAGCATACTCGCCGATCCACCGGTCATGGATGCGCCGGATGGGCAACGGAGCGAGCGCCAGGTGCCGCTCGCGGCCCACCTTGCGCCCGGTGACCAGCTCGGCATCCTCCAGGACTCGGAGGTGCTGCAGCACGGTGGTGCGATCCAGCTCGGGGAACTGCCCGCACAACTCCCCCGTCGTGCAGGACGACGCACGGAGAGCATCGAGCATGCGACGCCGGGTCGCCGAGGCGAGAGCCTTGAACACACGGTCGTCCTCGGCATCGCTGGCCTTCGTCGAAGACATGTTGTAATTTTACAACATGTCTGAACTCGATGAGATCACCTTCACGGTGTCCGGGCGCGTCGCCCGTCCCTGCGCAGAGGTCTACGAGGCGATCGCGGACCCCGCCCAGCTTTCGCAGTACTTCACGACGGCCGGAGCGCGTGGCCGTCTCGAATCCGGTGCCACCGTGACGTGGGACTTCGCCGACTTCCCCGGAGCCTTCCCGGTGCGCGTCGTCGAGGCGACACCGCCGCGACGCATCGTCATCGCCTGGGACAGCGAGGGCGCGGTCGAAGCCTCCGGCACCACGACCGTCGTATTCGAGCTCGAACCCCTCGACGGGGACACCCGCACCCTCGTGACCATCACCGAGTCCTCCTGGACCGTCACTCCCGAGGGGCTCGGTGCGGCGATGGGCAACTGCCAGGGCTGGACCGGGATGCTCGCCGCGCTCAAGGCCTGGGTCGAGCACGGCATCAACCTGCGCGAGGGCTTCTACGTCTGACCCGTCAGCATTCGACGACGTTGACCGCCAGGCCGCCGAGGCTGGTCTCCTTGTACCGGCTCGACATGTCCGCGCCGGTCTGGCGCATCGTCTCCAGCGCGGTGTCCAGAGGCACCACGTGGGATCCGTCGCCGAGCAGTGCGAGCCGCGAGGCGGTGAGCGCGGTCGACGCCGCCACCGCATTGCGCTCGATACACGGGATCTGCACGAGCCCACCGACGGGATCGCAGGTCAGGCCCAGGTGATGCTCGATCGCGATCTCGGCGGCATTCTCCACCTGCGCCGGGGTGCCGCCGCGGACAGCGGTCAGCCCCGCCGCGGCCATCGCGCAGGCGCTCCCGACCTCGGCCTGGCACCCTGCCTCAGCTCCCGAGATCGAGGCTCGCGCCTTGATGATGGAGCCGACCGCGGTCGCCGTGAGCAGGAAGGTCTCCACGTGCTTCCGCGGCGCGGCCCCACCGCCCAGGGCGTGGTACATGACGGCCGGGATCACTCCCGCCGCGCCGTTCGTCGGGGCGGTCACCACCCGGCGGCCCGCCGCGTTCTGCTCGTTCACGGCCATCGCGTAGAGCGCCAGCCGCTCCTCCACAGCCTCCGACGGAAGCGTCGCCCATCCCTCCGCGGCACGACGACGGACCCGCAACGGACCCGGCAGCTCTCCGCGCAGACTCAGGCCCTCCTCGATGCAGCCGCACATCGTCGACCAGATCTCGGCGATGCCTGATCGCAGCGTCTCGGCGTCGCGCAGACCGATCTCGTCCGCCCACGCGATCTCGTGGATGCTCGCCTCCGCGCAGAGCACGAGCAGCTCCGTCATGGACGAGTACGAGGATGCCGGTCCCTCCGGAGCCGCGTTCTCCGCGCCGATCTCCTCGATGAACCCGCCCCCGACCGACAGATACGACCGGCTCTCGATCAGCCGTTCCCCTGCCCACGCCTCGAAGGTCATCGAGTTGGGGTGACCGAAGGGCCGCTCGCGCGGAGCGAACACGATGTCGCGGGCGGTGAGTCGCGCGCCGAGGATCGTCTCGACGCCACCGGCCTGCAGCCGTGTCCAGCGCTCCAGGACCGTGTCGGGGTCGACCGACTCTGGGGCAGCCCCCGCCAGTCCCGCGACGACCGCCGCGGGCGTGCCGTGTCCGTGGCCCGTCGCACCGAGGGAGCCGTGCAGAGTGCACTGGAGAGCGTCCACCGGCCGATCGCCCAGCACCTGCCGGAAGCGGGCCGCTGCCCGCATGGGCCCCACCGTGTGCGAGCTCGACGGGCCGATGCCGATGGAGAACAGGTCGAGCACGGAGACGTAGACCCCGTGCCCGACCTGGGTGGCCGTCAGCCCCACAGCCCGAGCGCGAACTCGGCGACCACCGCCGAGAGCAGGAAGGACGCGGTGATCGAGACGACGCCCACCGGGATGATCTTCCAGCCGATCTTGCGCAGCATCGGCAGCTCCTTGCCGAGGCTCAGGCCTGCGACGCTGAGCAGCAGAGTGCACACCGACAGGAAGTCGATGCTCTCCAGTTGCCCGATCATCCAGGTGTCGACGGGCGAGGCCGGCGAACTGAGCAGGGCTCCGACGGTGACGACGACGATGATGGCGGGCAGCTTGCCGCGGGTGACCCGCGCGACCCCGATGCCGACGGCCACCAGGGCCGCCATGACCAGATAGCCCACCAGGATCGACAGCGAGATCCGGCCTGCCGCCACCGAGGAGACGATGAAGCCGATCCCGATCAGCACCGCCATCGTGGTCAGCAGCGGAACGTGCACGCGCGGAGGGGCGACGACCGCCGTCTGCGTGGGCTCGGGCGTGGTGGCCGTCCCCTCGTCATCGGACAGATCGCCGTGGTCACGGGCCAGCAAGCGGTAGAACTTCTCGGCCAACGGCAGGGCGATCCAGACACCCACGTAGAGGCCGAGGAAGCCGGTGATGAGATTCGAGGTGGCGGCGAGTGCGAGCACCTGGTCGCTCAGGTCCGGATGCTGTGCCACCACCGCCGCGGCCGCGGCGGCCATCATCGACCCGGAGCCGACGCCGGCCCCCATGGCGAGCGCCCGGGCATCGAAGATCCCCAGCGAGGACGCCAGCGAGGCGATGAGGCTGACCAGCAGCGCACCGAACACGGTGCCGAAGACGTACATCGACAACACGCCGCGATACTGCGGCGACGACGGGCCGTAGCGCTCGCTGACCATCGCGAAGGAGCCTTCGCGATCGATCGAGAAGGTGGCGCCGATCGTCGCCGGTCCCATCTTCAGCAGGACCGCGAGCGGCAGCGCGAGCAGGATCGTGCCGAAGAGGTGACCGACCTCCTGCAGGAGAAGCGCCGGGCCGGCGTCGAGCACGAGCGGGATGTTCGGCCCGATGGTGAACGCGAGACGGGCGCAGAGCACCAGGACGGCGACGCTCATGATGACACCGGCGGCGTCCTGCAGGTAGACCGGCATCGGACGGACCCGCTGGGCCGAGACCAGGATGCCGGTCAACAGCCCCCAGATCATCGGCAGGAAGGTGATCGCGGCGACTCCGACGGGGATCACCAGCGGGCCGATGAGCTGGGCTCCCACCGAGATCAGCGCGATGAGAGCGATCAGCACCCCGAGCGGACGGGCGGCAGGCACCAGCCGATGAGTCCGCGATGACATCGGCGTGGTGGCCGGCTGTGGCTTGGTCGAGTCGCTCATCGCAGGGCCTCCATGTCGGCATGGGTGAGGGTGGCGGGAGCACCGGGAAGCGGCTGGGTGGTCGCACCCGCGGGACGCTGCGCGGTGTGCTGGCGGAAGTCCTCGCGCACGACCGGGTCGAGGGCGATGTCGAGGGTAGTCCAGGCGAGGGCCGCCGCGCCGTCCATGACGGCGTCATCGGCCGCGGGGGTGACGGCGGAGGCCGCGAAGTCGGGATGATGCGGCACCGTCTCCTCCCCGATGAAGGAGATGACGGGGTGGATCGTCGGCACGACCCAGGACACATTGCCCATGTCCGTGGATCCGCCGCCGATGCCCTCCTCGTGGACGATGGTCCGTCCGCGTGCTTCGAGGTTGGCGTCCCACAGCCCGGCGAGGGTCTCGTCGGGTCGCATCGGTGCGTAGGCATGCTCGGTCGGCCGGTGGCTCCAGGAGCAGCCGGTGGCGATCGCCGCGCCCTCGAAGCAGGCCAGCGCACGTCGCCTCAGCTCGGCCCACTCGTCGAGCTCGGCGGCGCGGACCTCGACCTGGAGGACGGCACGATCGGCGATCACATTCGTGGCCTCACCGCCGAAGGAGATGAAGGCATTCAGGTTCGATGTCGACACGATGTGCTGGCGCAGCATCGCGATCGCCGTGATGGCGAGGGAGGCGGCCGCACCCGCGTTCACCGCGTGCTCCGGTGCTCCGGCGGCGTGGGCGGCCACCCCGGTGAACTCGACCTCGAAACGGTCGACGGCGGTCGAGCGGAAGCTGGCCGCGCCGCGATCCGGACCGGTCATCCCGTGGACCATCATCGAGAAGTCGGCGTGCTCCCACGCGCCCGCCTGCAGCAGCGAGACCTTGCCGCCGCCGTGCTCCTCAGCGGGCGTTCCGAGCAGAGTGACCCGCAGGCCGGCCTCCTCCGCCACCGGAGCGAGGGCGAGGGCCGCGCCGACGCCGGCGCTCGCGATGACATTGTGGCCGCAGGCGTGTCCGACCCCGGGGAGGGCGTCGTACTCGGCGCAGATGACGACCGAGAGGTCACCGTCGCCGATCACCGCCTCGACCGCGGTCTCGACACCGTAGGCACCGACCTCGACGGCGAACCCGGCCTCCCGCAGGATGTCGGCGACCCGGGCGGCGGCACGGTGTTCCTGCCATGAGAGCTCGGGATCGGCGTGGATGGCGTGGCTGAGCGCCAGGAGCTGCTCGCGTCGTGCGGCGAGCTCCTCGGCCACGCGGCCCTTCAACGTGGTCGTGACGGTGGTCGCGGGTTCGGTCGGCGATGACATGTGACTCCTCACACAGGGATGACGTACGGGAACGATGGTGCGCGGGAGGAGGTTTCCACCCGGTGACATTGCATGAAAACCGGCGATACAATCGGTTCGATGCACGTTTCCACGCTCGATCCCGCCGATCTGCGCCTCTTGCATGCGCTGCAGATCGACCCGCGGGCCTCGTTCTCGGATATCGCCGCGGCGCTGCGCACCGACCCGGCGACGGTGTCGCGGCGTTGGAGCCGGCTGCGCGAGGGAGGGTACGTCTGGATCACCGGCGTGTCCGGCACCCGCGGTCTCGATGGCTTCGCCCTCATCGACGTGGACTGCGAGCCGAGCCGCCTGACCGCCGTCGCGGACGAGCTCGCCCGCGATCACGCGATCATCACGATCGAGCGGACCGCGGGAGGCCGTGATCTGCTCCTGACCGTCAACGCAGGGTCGGCCGACCAGCTGTCGCGCTTCATCGTCGACCGGCTGACGCAGACCACGGGGGTGCGGGCGGTGCGCACCCACATCGTGGTCGACATCTTCATCGAGGGCGGCACCTGGCGGCTCCGCGAGCTCTCCCCCGCCGAGGCCGCAGCCATCCCCGGCCCGGCCAAGCCGCGCCCGCGCGCTCCGAAGACGCTGCCACCGCACCTCGTCGACGTCGTGCGCCACGAGCTCTCCCTCGACGGGCGCGCCACCCCCACCGAGATCGGTCGGCGGTGGGACGTCCCGGCGCAGCGCGTGAGCGACACGATCGCGGTGCTGCGCCAGGACGGCCGGCTACGGATGCGCACGGACATCTCGCGGCGGGTCTCGGACTGGCCGGTCTACACCTGGTACTTCGTCCAGGTGCCGTCGAGCGCGGTCCCGCGTTTGCGCGCCGCGCTCACGACCGTCCCGGAGGTGCGGCTCGCCGCACTGACTGCCGGACGCTACAACCTGGTGCTGGCCGTATGGCTGCGCGACCTGGCCTCCATCCACGGCTTCGAGGCCGCGCTCGAACGGGCGGTCCCCGGTGCTCATATCGACGATCGCTCGGTGGTCATGCGCATCCACAAGCACCTCGGACATCTCCTCGATGACGACGGTCTCGCCACCGGCGAGGTCATCCCCGTGTCCCCTCCGCCCGAGCTGTGACGCTGAGGCCGTGCCGGAAGGGCGACGTGGTCCTACAGTGAGGGAGATGGCCGATCCCACGACCGCGCCCGACCGGGCCGACCGCGTCACCGATATCGACGGTCTCGCGGCGCTGATCACCTCTTGCCGCGCTTGTCCGCGCCTCGTGGCCTGGCGGGAGAAGGTGGCCCGTGAGAAGCGTGCGGCCTTCCGCGATCAGGAGTACTGGGGGCGACCCGTGCCTGGCTTCGGCCCGTCCGATGCCTCGATCCTCATCGTCGGTCTGGCACCGGCCGCCCACGGCGCGAATCGCACCGGGAGGATGTTCACCGGCGATCGCAGCGGCGACGTGCTGTTCGCCGCCATGCATGCCGTGGGGCTCGCCAGTCAGCCGCATGCCGTGAGCGCCGGCGACGGGCTACGACTGATCGACGCGCGGGTGACGTCTCCGGTGCACTGCGCACCCCCGGACAACAAGCCGACACCGGCCGAACGGCACGCCTGCGCGCCGTTCCTCACTCGCGAGCTCGAGCTGCTGGCCTCCACCCTCGAGGTCGCGGTGGTGCTCGGCGGCTTCGGCTGGCAGGCGCTGTTCGGCGTCCTCAGCCAGGCCGGCTGGCAGGTGCCGCGGCCACGACCGCGCTTCGGGCACGGCGCCGTAGTGGAACTCGTCCATCCCGACGGACGCACCCTGACGGTGCTGGGATGTTTCCACGTCAGCCAGCAGAACACCTTCACCGGACGTCTCACGCCGGCGATGCTCGAGGACGTCCTCACCCACGCCCGCGGGTTGGCCGGATTGACCAGCGAGTCCTCATGACGGTGCGGATCCGTCGGATCTACGAGGATCCCGAGTCCACGGACGGAGCCCGTGTCCTCGTCGACCGGCTCTGGCCGCGCGGCATCAGCAAGGAGCGCGCGCAGCTCGACTCATGGTGCAAGGGCGCGGCTCCTTCGACCGAGCTGCGCCGGTGGTACCGACACGATCCGGATCGCTTCGAGGAGTTCGCCGAGCGCTACCGCGTCGAGCTGGGCGACCATCCCGAGGCCCTCGACGAGCTGCGTCGCTATGCCGACGCCGGCTCCCTCACTCTGCTGACCGCGACGAAGAGCGTCGAGATCAGCCACGCCGCTGTGCTCCGGCAGCTGCTGAGGGAGGAATGAGATGAAGGGTCCTGGTCCACGAGCGTTGGTCGCCGGAGCCGCCATCACAGCCGTTGGAGCCATCGCGGCCCGGGGCCGGCACCGACGGCTCGGAGCCAGTCTCGATGAGGCCACCGCTCCACGTCCCGGCGACCAACTCCTTGCCGGCCCGATCGTGCAGGCCGACCGCGCCTGCACTATCGGGGCTGCTCCCGAGGACGTGTGGCCCTGGATCGTCCAGCTCGGACAGGACAAAGCTGGCTTCTACTCCTTCGAACTGCTGGAGAACCTTGTCGGCTGTCGCATCGTCGGCGCCGACCGGGTGCACGATGAGTGGCAGGAGCTGCACGTCGGCGATCCCTTCCGCTTGCATCCGCAGGTGGCGCTGAGAGTCGCCACCGTCGAGCCGGGCCACCATCTCGTCGTGACCTCACAAGGTGGGGATGCCCCGGGCCATGCAGACTTCGACATGACCTGGGCGTTCTGCCTCTCGCCGTCACGAGGGCCCGGCGGGCGTCCCCTCACCCGGCTTCACCTGCGTGAGCGGTACGCCGCGAGCCGTCGCAGCGACCGGCTCGGCGGCGAGATCGTTAGCCTCGTGAGCGCCGTGATGACATGGCGAATGATGTCCCGCCTCCGCACCCTCGTGCAGCGCGCCACCGGCTGATGTCACGCCATCACGCCCGGCCCTCGAACTCCTCGATCTGACGCGCGACCTCCTCGTCGTAGCGCGCCATGCAGTCCTCATAGCTGGGGATCGGTGATGCGCCCTCGGCCTGGGCCCGCTCGATGAGCACCTCGATGGTGTCCAGGAGACCACTGAGCGGCACGTCGAAGGGGCCCTGATCCTCGTCGAAGGCGCCGGAGGACCACAGCCGGGTCATGCTCGGGTACCGCTCAGGGTCGAAGTGGTGCTCCCAGAAGTCCGAGGTGGATCGCCAGTAGGTCTCGTAGTCGATGCCTTCGTCGCGGGCCTCGGCCTCCTCGGCGGCCACGGAACGCGCGAAGCCGAGCACGAAGTTCTGGACGACGCCCACGATCTCGGCGACCCGCCGCGCACTGAGGCCGGTGTCCACCAGCGTGCGGTAGCCCGCCTCCTCGACATCGAACACGTGCGGTCCCAGCGGCAGCCGCCAGGAGTTCACATCCGCCAGCCAGGGATGACGACGACGGTGCGCCCACATCTCTCGGGCATAGCGCTCCAGTCCGGCGCGCCACGGCAGATCCGGATCGGGGATCGTGAAATCGGCATAGGCGCGGTCGACCATCGCGTCGAGCAGCTCGCGGCGGCCGTCGACATGGGAGTAGAGCGTCATGGCGCCGACCTCGAGCCTCCGTGCCACCGAGCGCATGGAGACGGCATCGAGCCCCTCGGCGTCGGCCAGGGCGATCCCCGCCTCGATCACCTCGTCCCTCGTGATCCGCGCGGGGCGACCCCGTGTCGGGGCCGGGGCCTGGCCCCAGAGCGCGGCGATGCGCCGTCTCGCCTGCTCGACGGCCGCGCTCTCGTCACTCATCGGGTCCACCCCACCAGCATCTCACCCGGCGCTTGCGTGCCTTTATCGTACGCCGTACCATTATCCCTATGGCAGATTCAGTACGCCGTACGATAAATCCGATGGTGCAGGCCCGCGGCCTCACCAAGACCTTCACCCGCAAGAAAGAGACCGTCGAAGCCGTCAAGGGCATCGATCTCGAGGTCGGCGACGGAGAGCTGGTGGCCTTCCTCGGTCCCAACGGGGCCGGCAAGTCCACCACCCTCCGCATGCTCACCTCCCTCCTCCACCCGACCGCCGGCACCGCCACGGTCGCCGGCTACGACATCCGCACCCATCCGAGCGAGGTACGCGCCCGCATCGGCTACATCGGCCAGGGCAATGCGGCCGGGCACTCCTACCGCGTCCTCGACGAGCTGCACAATCAGGGACGCTTCTACTCGGTCCCCCGTGCGACCACGCAGACACGCGCCGCCGAGCTGCTGGCGGCGCTGGAGCTCACCGGACTCGAGAAACGCTCGGTCGTGTCGCTATCGGGCGGGCAGCGACGACGCCTCGACGTCGCGATGGGGCTCATGAACCGTCCGGGACTGCTCTTCCTGGACGAGCCGACGACGGGCCTCGATCCGCATGCCCGCGCCAATCTGTGGGAGCACATCCTGCGACTCCGCGAGGAGACCGGCATGACGATGCTGCTGACGACCCACTACCTCGACGAGGCCGACTCGATGGCCGAGAGGATCGTCCTGATCGATCACGGCACGGTGATCGCCGATGCCACACCCGCGGCGCTGAAACGCGAATACGCCGACGACGTGGTCACCCTCGAGCTCACCGGCGAGGGCGGGGATATCGCGGAGCGCGCCCTCTCGGCGATCCCGGCACTGGCCGCGTCGAGCGAGCACACCGCTCGGCCCGATGGATCGGTGCGATTGCGCCTGCGCTCGGCGAACGGGCCCGACCTGGTCCCGCCGGCGCTCCGGGCACTCGAGGCGTCCGGTCTCACCGTGGCGTCGGCTGACGTGAGACAGGCCAGCCTCGACGATGTCTTCCTGAACCTCACCGGTCGTAGCCTTCGAGAGGACGCAGCATGACCACCACCGACACACCCATGCCCTCGCTCGCGACGCCACTTCTCCAGCGCTCGCCGGTGGGCACCTTCGCCCACGACACCGGCGCGGTCTTCACCCGGGAGATCCTGCTCCTCCTACGCGACCCCTTCTCGCTGATCTTCTCCCTCCTCCAGCCGCTGATGTTCCTGGCGCTCTTCGGCCCATTGCTCGACGGCCTGCTCGGTGGCTCAGGGATCGACGGCTCATCCGCCCTGCAATGGTTTCTGCCCGGAATCCTGGTGATGATCGCCGTCTTCGGTACCGGCATGGTGGGCAGCAACCTGCTCTACGAGCTGATGACCGGGGCCTACGAGCGCATCCTCGCGACGCCGATCAGCCGCGCCTCGATCCTCGTCGGCCGTGCGCTGAAGGAGTTCGCCCCGCTGGTCGTGCAGGCCCTCGTGATCACGCTGGTCGCGATCCCCTTCGGCCTGACCTTCTATCCCGGACACGTGCTCGTCGGCCTCGTGATCCTCGGCATCTTCGGCATCGGCCTCGGCTCGCTGTCGTACACGCTGGGGTTGCTGTCCAAGGACCGCGAGTGGCTGTTCTGGGGCGTCCAGCAGTCGGTCATCTTCCCGCTACTGCTGCTCGGCGGGATGATGCTCCCCCTCGACACCGGACCGACGTGGATGCAGATCGTCTCGAAGGCGAATCCGCTGACCTACATCGTGGACGCGGAGCGGATGCTCTTCACCGGTACGCTCTGGCACGCCGACGTGCTCCAAGGACTCCTCGCCGCAATCGCGACCTGCGCGGTCGGCCTGGTCATCGGCGTCCGCAAGGTCCGCCGCACGATCTGATCCCTGGGAAACGCCCGGCACTGATGGGAGCCGGGGATCGATGATGATGCGTTACGGCGGCTATAGCGGCCGTAACGCATCATCATCGGTCTCCACGCGCCACTCGGGCGCCGACGCACGGACCGATATCGACGATCCCGTCAGGAGGCGAGACCGATGACACCGGCGAACCAGAACGACCCGGCGTTCTCCCCCGCGGACCTCGCCGAGCTGGAGCGACTGCTCGCCGCCGACCGCGAGCGCACCGTGCGCAGGATGGCCGCGCTCGGACGCGATGTCACGTCGATCGTCGAGACGACACAACTCGGCGCCAACGACGACGAGCACGATCCCGAGGGCTCCACGATCGCCTTCGACCGTTCGCAGGCTAGCGCTCTGCTTGCGTCTGCCACCACTCACCTGAACGATGTCGACGCCGCTCTGACGCGGATCACCGAGGGCAGGTACGGGCGATGCGAGGACTGCGGCGAGCCCATCGCCCACGAGCGGTTACTGGCCCAGCCGGCCGCGCGCCGGTGCATCGGCTGCGCGACACGGGCTGCTCGGTGACCGACGAGCTGGACGCCCGCCTGCACCGGATCGGCCGACAGCGGTTCCGCGCACGATTCCGGTTGTACGGCCGGGACCGGGCCGTCGTCGACCTACGCGGGATCGCCACCGTCCGCCGGCACGCCCGGGATCTGATCGATCGTCGGCTGGCCCCGGCCGAGCCACGCAACGACGGACGCCAGACGCCGTATCGCGGACACCCGGTGTTCGTGGCACAGCACGCGACCGCGACCTGCTGCCGCACCTGCCTGGCCCGTTGGCACGGCATCCCCGCCGGCCGCGCCCTCGACGAGGCGGAGAGGGACTACGTCGTCGAGGCGATCTGCCGGTGGATCTCCGGTCAGTACGCTCCCGGCGAACCGCCGCCCTGACGTCTACGGGCAACCGACGATGTCGACAGCGTGCTGGATCGACTGCTCATCGAGGATCCGCGCCGCGTCGCGGCTCAACGACCGATAGGCATCGTCGTCCGCGCAGCTTCCGGCACCCTCCAGTGTGAGGGTCACCGTCGTCGTGCCCTCGAGGGCGTCCCCGCCGATCGGCCATTCCCGTGCGGCCTCGAATGACAGGCTCAGCTCATCGGCCTCGGCGAGCTGATGTGCACGCACCGCGATCTCGCGCCATGCCTCATCGAGTCCCTCCGGCTCCGTCGCCGTACGTACGATCATGTCGTTCGGGCCGAGCAGATGCAGAGCGGTCGGACCGTCGAGGACGTCTGCGGCATCGCTCGTCAGACGAACCGCCTCGTCGAGTGCCTCGCCGACGGTCACGGAGCCGAGGCGCGCCCCGACGGTGAAACCACCGTGAACCTCTCGTCCGAGGAGCTCGCGGAACAACGGCGGCCCTGCGTCGGTGAACTGCCCCTGCTCGAAGGTGGCCGGATCGAGATCGAACCACGCGCCGTCGGGCAGGCCGAGCGCATAGGCCGCAATCCGGTCGAGCTGCTCGGCCGAGCGGGAGACCACGGGTTCGGCCACTCCCCAACCATCGAAGACCCGCCGCTCGCTGCCGAGTTGGGTGTACTCCATCGAGACCGCGTGACGCTCGAGCGCGGAGTCGGCGAGCTCGGAACGCACATGCCGCAGCACCTCGGCGAGCTGCTCAGGGACGATGTCCGAGGCCAGGACGATGTCGACGGTGACCTCGCCGCGCGGTCTGACGGCGCCGGTGAGTCGCTCGCGGCGTTCCTGGCGGTGGCTGCGGATGCGGTGATCGACCGTCGCCTCGGCCGAGGTGACTCCGGGGAGTGCCTCGACCACCTCGGCAGCCCCGGACACCGTCGCGGTCACCTCGCGGCGGTCCAAGTACTGGGGAACGTAACGCGCGCCGAGGGCGGCCGCCCCGAGCATGACGCTGACGAGGACGAGAAGCCAGCCGCGCCGACGCACCCATGTCCGTCGAGCCATCGGTTCTGCCATCGTGCTCCGTCCTGGTCGAGATCGGACGGTATCGCCGAACCCTGGCTGGTCTGCCCACTGGGCGCGACCAGCCTAGATCGTGTCCCATCGGCCCGCGGCGGCTGGCGCCGCGGGCCGAGGGGACACGTCGCCGCGAGACTACCGACGCCCGGACTCGGGATCAGCGGCGCCAACGAGGTGGACGGTGTTGCCGAAGACCTCCTCCCCGCGCCCCATCTCCGCGTGGGACCGAGGAATC
Source organism: Aeromicrobium sp. YIM 150415 (assembly GCF_016918125.1). Lineage (NCBI taxonomy): Bacteria > Bacillati > Actinomycetota > Actinomycetes > Propionibacteriales > Nocardioidaceae > Aeromicrobium > Aeromicrobium sp. YIM 150415. The sequence continues at coordinate 35,467 of NZ_JAERWM010000031.1, forward strand.
TCGTCGAAGGCGAGAACCCGACCGAGGACCGGGTCGATCGTGCCCTGGCGGACCAGATCGTTGTACGCGTACGCCTGAGCGTCGTTCGTGCCGTGCGAACCTTGCAGTCGCTTCTGCCGGGTCCAGTGATAGCGCAGGTCCACCATCGCATCGAAGCCCGTCGTACCCGCGCAGATGGCGACCATCCCGCCGGGTTGGCACAAGAAGATGCTCGTGGGGATGGTCGCTGCCCCGGGGTGCTCGAAGACGATCGCGGGATCCTCGCGACCGCCGGCGATCTCCCACAGCTTCTTGCCGAAGGCGCGCGCACCGGAGGTCCACTCCTTCTGCCCGGCCGCGTCATCGACGAGCGGCGGAACACCCCAGTGGCCGAAATCGCGGCGATCGATATAGCCGATCGCCCCGTGCTTCATCGCGTACGCGCCCCGCTCGTCGTCCGAGACCACCGCTACGGCCCGTCCGCCGGCGGCGCTCACCAACTGGCTGGCCTGGGTGCCAAGACCTCCCGACCCTCCCCAGACGAGGACGAGGTCGCCTTCCTGCACCGTGTTGCCCTGCCACCCGTGCAGCATCCGGTACGCGGTCGTGCCGACGAGGGTCGGTGCCGCGGCCTCGGCCCAGGTCAGGTGTTCCGCCTTCGGCATGAGTTGATGGGACTGGACCCGCGCGAACTGCCCGAAAGCACCGAAGTTCGTGTCGTAACCCCAGATCTTCGCGCTCGGGGCGATCATCTGGTCCTTGCCGGAAGCGATCCAGGGGTCATCGGCATCCCACACACCCGGATGCACCACGACCTCGTCGCCGATCGACCAGCCCTCCACCCGATCGCCGACGGCGTAGACGATGCCGGAGGCATCCGATCCGCCGATATGGAAGTCCTCGGTCTCGCCGCGCTTCTGGCGCACCGCGACCTGGTCGACCGGATAGCCGCGCGCCGCCCAGACATTGTTGTAGTTGACGCCGGCGGCCATGACGGCCACCAGTACCTCGTCGGGGCCGATGGCCGGCGTGTCGACCACCTCGTGCCGGAAGGCGTGCGTCGGGTCTCCGTAGCGGTCCGGCCGCACGATCTGCGCGTGCATCTGCCGTGGCACCTCTCCCAGCGGCGGGAGCGTACCGAGATCGGCGGCGCTTTCCGGGCCGTGGGCGACGGGGTTGCGGTCGGTGGGGTCAGTCATGGCGATCTTCCAATCTCGTGGTCGTGCGAAGGGTGGGTGCTGGAGCGGACGGATCACTCGCTGGGCGCATAGCGGGCATCGCGCCAGGCGAGGGCTGCGCCGAGCCCCCGCGTCGCGACGAGCTCGGTGAACTCGGCCCGCTCGGGGGTGTCCGCGGAGTTGAGCACGGCGGCGATGTCGTGATTGGCCTCGACGGCCCCACGCAGTCCCATCTCCTCGTAGGCACGGGTGAGAGCACGCTTGGTATAACGCAGGATCGACAGCGGTGTCAGAGCGATCGTGGCCGCCAGCCGGGACACCGTCTCCTCCAGCTCGCCTGCAGGTACGACCCGGTTGATCAGCCCGAGCTCACGAGCACGTTCGGCGTCGACGATGTCTCCGGTGAACAACAGCTCATTGGTCATCTTCTGGCCGATGAGGAAGGGCATCAGGAGCGTCACCGGACCGGAGCCGAATCTGATCTCGGGCTCGCCAAACTGGGCGTCCGGGGTGGCGATGAGGATGTCACAGGCCATGGCCAGCTCGCATCCCCCCGCGAGGCACCATCCGGACACCGCGCCGATGACGGGCTTGCTGAGCCCCCAGACCTGCATCGTCAGGCCGATGTTGTTGGTCAGGCCGGCGTGCCACTGCTCGGCTGTGGATACGCCGAGCTCGACCTCCTCGGCGATGTCGTACCCCACGCTGAAGGAGGTCTCGCCGCCGCGCAGCACCACGACGCTCACCGCGTCATCGGCCTCGGCTCGCGCCAGAGCATCCTTGAGCTCACCCATCAGTTGAACCGACAGGGCGTTCAGCTTGCGGGGCCGGGAGATCGTCAGCCAGGCGATGTTGTCGCGGACCTCGGTCTCGACGAACTCGTACTGTCGTGTGGTCATGCCATTTCCTCGCTCTTCGTCTCGGCGTGCTGTGCTCTGCGGAGGGCGACCTTGTCGATCTTGCCCACCGCCGTCTTGGGAAGGTCATCGATGATGGTGATCTCGTCGGGCACCCACCACCGCGGGAGGTGCTGCTGTAGATGGGCTCGCAGGACCTCGTGTCCGATGGGCGCGCCACCGGCCGGATCGAGCACGACGAAGGCGACCGGCCGCTCGACCCATCGCGCATCGGGTCGGGCGACGACCGCCGCCGTCTGCACACCGGTGATCTCGCACAGGCACAGCTCGATCTCGGCCGACGGGATCCACTCGCCGCCGGACTTGATCATGTCCTTCTCGCGATCGTGGAGGGTCAGTCGTCCTCGAGCGTCCAACGAGGCGATGTCGCCGGTGCTCATCCAGCCGTCGTCCGACGCGGCTCCGATGACGAAGGCACCGCGGACCTCCAGGCTGCCCGGTTCTCCGGCGTCCGCCGGGCCCGCGGGCCCGGCGATGCGCATCTCCATCAGGGGGATCGGCCGGCCAGCGGTGGTCGCCGGTTCAGACCGTTCATAGGTGCTGCAGGCCATCGTCTCGGTCATGCCCCATGCGGTCGCCACCGTGGCGCCGAGATGTCGCTCGATATCGCCGACGACCGACTGGGGTACCGCGCTTCCGCCACTGAGCACCTCGCGAAGACGCGCCGGACGCCGTTCCGGGCTCTGTGCGATGACCCCGCACACGTCGTGCCAGACCGTCGGCACCGCGGCGGCCACGGTGACGCCGAGGTCGCTCATCACATCAGCGATCCGCCCAGGCGCCAGGTCGCCTCCGATGAGGACCACGTCGGCGCCCGTCATCGTGCTGGTGAACAGCAGCCCCCACCCGTTGACGTGGAAGAACGGCGCGAGCGGCAGCACACGATCGGTCGTCGTGAGCCCAGAGGCACCGTCCGCTGCCTGACTGAGACTGTGCAGGACGAGCTCGCGGTGGCTGACCTCATAGGCCTTCGGGCGGCCGGTGGTGCCGCTGCTGTGAAAGACGAAGGCGGGGACGTTCTCATCCACGACCGGCGTCTCCCCGCTCGCGGTCTCCCCCGTCGCGATGATCTCGTCGTACTCCGGACCTCCGCGGGAATCGACCCGCAGGACGTGGATGCCGGGTGCCATCTGAGCAACGACCTCCGCGGCGACCGGCCCGATACCCGGGTGATCAAGCACCTCACGGTCGACGACGACCAGAACCGGATCCGAGCTGGCGATCTGCTCGAGGAGCACGTCGCTGGACATCCGGACGTTCAAGCACTCCAGCCGGGCTCCGGCCGCGGGGACGGCGAACATCAGCTCGGCTTGCACCCGGGTGTTGAAGCTCATCGTGACGACGGTCGAACCGGGTGCGACGCCGGCGCGCCTCGCCAGCCCGGCGGACAGGGCGCGAACCCGGTCCGCCAGACCGGCGAAGGTCATCGACTGAATGTCGCGACCATCAGCGCTGCCGACCACGTCGAGCACCCGCGCATCGGGATGCACATGGCGCATCCGCCACAACAGATGGTCGATCGTCAAGGGGAACGACATCAGTCCGCCAGAGTCGTGACGACCTCGACGGGATTCGCCAGGGTGTCGCGGACGGGCGAATGCGCCTCGACGGCGCCGACCAGGCTCTCTAGCTCCTCGCGAGATGCATTCGGTGAGGCGGCGCGCACCGTCACCCGGATCGCCTGCGCTCCCGGCCGCACCCGATCGTCAGTACCCAGGAACCCCTGGAGATCGAAGTCGACCTCCAGGTCGAGCGACAGTGCGCTGAGCTCGATACCGCGGGAGGTGGCGTTCGCCGCGAAGGTGACCGCATAGCATCCCGCGAGAGCCTGCAACACGTACTCGCCCGGACTTGCCGCGTGGTCGCTTCCCAGGAGCGCGGCCGGCTCGTCGGATTCGAGCGTGTAGCGGGCCGTACGGTCCTCGACGACGGCGCCATTCTGCAGCACCTCACCGGTGGTCGCCTGCTGGCGGCAACCGGTGAGCCACTGTGAGCCGAGGGCGAAGGTCACCTGCGCGAGCTCTGGTCGTGCCCGCACGGCGTCCTGCGTCTCGCGCAGTGCTGTCAGGTCGACGCCGTTGAGATCGGTGGTCGCATGGTCGGTGGTCATGGATGTCTCCTTCGTGGTGATGCGGGTGGTCAAGGCGGGGTCAGACACGAGCCGCGTGGCCGCGAGACGTCGAGACCTCGTCGATGTCGTGGCGGTTCGTCTCCGGTGCGAGATACGCGCAGACCCCGGTGATGAGGCTGAGGAACAGGAAGTAGATGACGACGAACCACGGCCGTCCGTTGTTGGCCGCGAGCAAGGAGGTGGCGATGAGCGGGGCGAACCCGCCCGACAGGACGGCACCGAACTGGTAGCCCATCGATGCGCCGCTGTAGCGGACGCCGGTGGAGAACATCTCGGAGAAGAAGGCCGCCTGCGGTCCGTACATCGCGTCGTGGAAGACGTTCAGCCCGATGACCATGGCAAGCGTGATGAGTACCGGGTTTCCCGTATCGGCCAGGAGGAAGAAGGGGCCCACGAAGAGTGCCGAGGTCACGGTGCCGAAGAGATAGAGGGGGCGGCGTCCGACCCGGTCCGAGAGTGCCGCCCAGATCGGAACGGAGACCAGCCCGATGGCCGAGGCGATCAGCACGGAGTTCAGGCCGATATTGGACTCGTCGCCGACCGAACGGGCGATATAGGCGATCCCGAAGGTCGTGAGCAGGTAGTAGATCGCATTCTGCGACATCCGCATGCCGGCCGTCAGCCAGACCGCCCGCTGCTCGTTCTTGACGACATCGGCCAGAGGGTTGGCGGCGAGGGTGTTGTCATCCTTCATCTGCTGGAAGGACTCGGGTTCGTGCAGTTTGGCGCGGATGATGAACCCGACGAGGACCAGCACGCCGCTGAGCAGGAAGGGCAGTCGCCAGCCCCAGCTGAGGAAGGCCTCGTGGGACATCGACATACGGGTGAGCATGAAGATCCCGGTCGCGAGGAGCATGCCACCGGACACGCCGATCTGGGTGAAGCTGCCGTAGAAGCCGCGCTTGTCGGCGGGGGCCGATTCGACCGACATGAGGGCCGCGCCACCCCATTCGCCGCCGACGCCGAAGCCCTGCGCCAGGCGCAGGACCAGCAGCATGATCGGGGCCCAGATGCCGACCTGCCCGTAGGTCGGCAACACGCCGATCAGGGTGGTGCTGACGCCCATGATGAGCAACGAGGCGACGAGCATCGCCTTGCGGCCGACACGGTCCCCGACGTGGCCGCCGACGAGGGCGCCGAGCGGGCGGGCCAGGAAGCCGACGGCATAGGTGGCGAAGGAGGCGATGAGGCCGACCGCGGGTGAGACATCGGGGAAGAACAGCGGACTGAAGACCAGTGCCGCGGCGGTGCCGTAGAGAAAGAAGTCGTACCACTCGATGGTGGTGCCCACGAAGCTTCCGAGGGCCACTTTCTTGACGGAGTTCCTCGGTGGAGGCGTAGCGGATTGTGTCATTGGTTTCACCGTTCGATGGCGCTTCGACAGAAGCGGACACCCGGCAGTGCCGGTGTCGACTGGACATGACGGAGGCGGTCCGATCAGAACCGTGAGATCTCACGCCGCTGGGTCTTCTGCGAGGGTGTCCTGCGTCACACCCTGCGGCATGACCAGATAAGCAATGCGCCACCGTTCAGGGCAACGACCAACTCGTCACAGCGCTGTGCAGAAGTGCACACGCCCTGCGATACCAGCGAGAAAGGCCGCTGGTCAGGAAGCCGAAAGGTTCAGCTCGAGACCTTCAGTGGAGGCGACCAGTCGAGTGATCCAGCGGCCGACGGCGTTCACCCGGGCCAGCCGGTCCAGATTATTGGGTGTCAGCAGCCAGTAGCTGTGAGGCACGAAGGCATCGACATCGGTGAGACGTTCGATCCCCTCGACACGGTCGGCCAGGTAGCTGGGCAGGAAGGCCAGCCCGAGGCCCTGGCGTGCCGCCTCGATCTGCCCGGCGATGCTATTGGTCTGGATGCGGGGGCGAGCCTCCGGCACGAGTTGGTAGAGGGTGCGGAAGGTCGCGGCGCCGAGAGCCTCGTCCACATACCAGATGAAGTCGTGGTGCACGGTGAGCTCCTCGAGCACGCTCACCCGCGGCACCCGGCGTAGATACTCCGGCGCGCCGTACAGCCGCAGTTGATAGTCGCCGAGCCGGCGCACCGACACCGCACGCGCCTCGGGCCGCTCGATCGTGACCGCGAGGTCGAATTCTCGGGACGTCAGCGACGCGTGGCGGTTGGCCGTGACCACTTCGACGGTCAGTTCGGGGAACTCGTCGACCATCGAGGCGAGTCCGGGCAGCAGCAGGAACGAGCCGAAACCGTCAGGCGCGATGACGCGCACCGAGCCGGAGAGCATCGAACCGCCTTCGAGGCAGTCCTCGCGCGCGGCGAGGACCGCGGCCTCGACGGCCTCGGCATGGGCGAGAAGGCGTGTCCCGGGCTCGGTCAGCACCCAGCCGGACGGCTCGCGGGCGAACAATCGCTGTTCGACCATCCGCTCCAGGCGCGAGATGTGGCGACCGACCGTGGTGTGATTGATCCCGAGATGCTTGGCGGCCTCGGTCAGCCGACCGCGGCGCGCGACTTCGAGGAAGATCCCCAGATCATCGGCCGAGAGCATGAGCGAACCTACCTCCCAGATCCCCTCGATTGCGCAGCACGCTAGCAGCATCGTAGGCGCGCCGCCGGAACGCACCTCTTCTCACCGGCTGCCACGCGACGGTGCGGAGCCGTTCGGCGCGTCCCGGCGAGGTGGGACCCCTGTCTCGGGATGAACCCGTGGTGCACCCGCGCGAGCACCGGTATTCGGTCGTCGACGTGGCCGACGTGGAGGGACTGTGAGCAGCGTGCGCCGACGAGCGTCGCGAGACGCAGGGCGCAGTAGCCTGTCCGCATGGCCACTCAGCAGCTACCCGATCTGCTGCGTCAGCTCGACCTCCACGGCACCGTCGCGGCGGACGGTCGCCCTTCCGAGCCGTTCCGGCGGTGGGTCGGTCGCCGTCGTGCCACTCTCCTGGTAGCCGTGCTCATCGCGGTCGCGGGTGTCGTGGGAATCGTCATCGGCTTGGTGCTGCGCGAGGTCGGGGTCTGGGCCATCCTGCTCCCCGTCGGTGGCTTTCTCGTGTTCGCCGGTCTGATCATCGCCGGCGTCCTCGCGCTGGTGAGCAGCGCCCACGGCTTCCGAAGGGAGGCGGAGACGGCTCCGGTCGTCCTCGACCCCGCAGGGGTCTGGTTGCGGGGCATCGGCCCGCTCCTCTGGAGCGATCTCTTTCCGCCCGAGTACCGCAGGATCGTGACCAAGAACGATGTGAACGGACGGTGCGCGGTCATGCCGCTCACCCCGCAGGGCCACGCGCGGATCAACGCGCACGTCACGGCGCAGGCGCTGCTCGTCGGCCCCAGACCCTATCTGCGTGCCGACGTGCCCTATCTGCTGCTGCCCGGCATCGACGGGCTGAGCGAGGACGAGACGGTGCGGCTGTTCCACACCGCCTACGAGCGATACGGACCGCGCTAAGGCATCAAGCGGCCGTGACGGGCTGGCGCAGGATGGTGCGGAGCCGTTCGGGCGCGGCCCTGCGGGGATCGCCGAGATAGATCTCATGGTGTGTACCGGCGAGGCGGAGCCCCTGATCGGGGATGAACTCGTGGTGCATCCGCGCGAGCACCGGTCCTTCGTCCTCGAAGGGGCCGACATGGAGGGTCTGTACGCAGCGTCCTTCAGCCAGCGATGCGACGCGGAGGTCCGCCAGGCGGGAGGGGGCCTTCGTGGCGCGCACACGGTCGAGCGCCGACTCGACATCGTCCTCGTCCAGCCAGTCGGGCACCATCAACATCATCGTCCAGCTCCACTGAGACTTGTCCCGCGCGGTGGTGAAGACCTCCATGTCCTCCGCCCACCACAGCCCTTCCAGTGGGGGCACCACATAGTCCCGCCCCAGCTCTTGTCTGCTGGTGAACTTGAGGGTGTAGGCGACCGGGTAGAGGGCCGCGAGGGCGTCGGCATAGGCCGGCGAGGTGTTCGGGTCGCCGTGGCCGTCGACCATGAGGTAGCGCATCTCGGGGAGATCGATGATCTCGAAGCGCCCCCGTGGCGCCCGATAGCCGGGAAGCATCTTCTTGAGGTCGATCGCGTCGGTCATGTCGGGTCCCCCGCGCACTGACCGACAGATCGACCCGGATCAGCGATCATGGGATCGATCATCCCAGCCCGCGGAGCGTCTGGATGGTGTCGGCGTCCTCGGCACGCTTGTCGGGGCGGTAGCGCTTCACCCGGGCGAAGCGCAGGGCGATGCCTCCCGGATAGCGCGGCGAACGCTGCACCCCGTCGATCGCGATCTCCACGACGGTCTCCGGGCGCAGGAACACCGTGGACTGGGTGCTGCGGGTCTCCAACTCCGCGAAATGCTCGGTCTGCCAGCGCAGGAGGTCGTCCGTGAGCCCCTTGAAGGTCTTGCCGACCATGACGAAGCCCCCTGGATCGCCGAACTCCCCCGTCGGATCGTGGGCCCCGAGGTGCAGATTCGACAGCCATCCGCGACGGCGTCCCGATCCCCATTCCGCGGCCAGCACGACGAGGTCATAGGTGTGCACCGGCTTGGCCTTGACCCAGGCCTTGCCGCGCCGGCCCGCGACATAGGCGGAGTCGATGGCTTTGACGACGATGCCCTCGTGGCCGGCTGCGAGGGCATCCTTCGACAGTCGCTCGACCTCATCCGCATCTGCGGTGACGACGCCGGGCATACGCCACTGCCCCGCGACACGGTCGAGCTGGGCCAGCCGGGTGCGCAGCGGCTCGTCGATGAGGTCGCGGCCGTCGATGTGGAGCAGGTCGAAGAACCACGGTCGCAACGCCACATCGCGCGCGACCTCGGCACCGAAGCGCGCCATCGTCTCCTGGAACGGGCGGGGGCTGCCGTCCTCGCTCAGCGACAGGGTCTCGCCGTCGAGGATGAGCTCGCGGGCGGGGAGGCCGCGGACGATCTCGACGATCTCGGGCACACGGTGCGTGATGTCGGCGAGGTTGCGGGTGAAGATGCCGACCTCGTCGCCTCGGCGATGCACCTGGATACGGGCGCCGTCGAGCTTGTACTCGGCCGATGCCTCGCCGGTGATGCCGAGTGCGTCCGCGGGTGTGGCGGCGGTGGACGCGAGCATCGGCAGCACGGGGCGTCCGACCACCAGACCGATCGCGTCGAGATCCTCGGCGGTGCCGGTGAGCGCGATCCGCGCCGTCTCGCCGAGATCACCGGAGAGCATCGCCGCCCGCCGGACCGCGTCCTTCGGGCGTTCCGAGGCCCGGGCGACCGCATCGAGGAGCACGCCGTCGAGGGCGCCGGTCCGTAGTTCGCCGAGCATCACCCGCACGAGGAAGTCCCACTCCTCGGGGGTGGCACGGGACGCGAGATCCTCGAGAAGCTCGCCCCGCGCCGCGACCGAGCCCTTCCCGGCGACCGCGGCGAGTGCGTCCACCACCGCATCGACATCGGCGATCGTCAATCGTGGGGCATCGGTGTGCCGCACCGAGAGAGCCGCGATGCCCCGCCATCCCACGCCGATGCGCCCCTGCCTGGGCGCCGCGATCAGCATCCCGACGGCCGGCTCGATCTCCTCGGCCTCCGCTCGCTCCAGCACGCGCGCGAGGGCGTCGACCTTCGCGAGCCGTGAGGAGGTGGCGGTCACCTCCTGGGTCGCGGCGACCAGCTCCGAGAGCATCATGCCCGCATCCTCCCACCGAGCACCGACATTCCGCCGGTCTGCCGGCGGGCCGGCTCAGAAGAGCGGGCCGCCCTCCGTGGCCTCGTAGCGGCGGATCTCGACGTGCTCCGGCTGCTCGACCCGTGGTCCTCTCGCCCGCTTGCGCCAGGCCTTCAGCGCCTTCTCGTCGCGCCAGATCTCGAGCACGTCGACTCGCTCGGGGTCCACGGAGTCGGCGGTGATGGAGGCGTGCAGGCATCCATCGGCATCGCGAGCCCGCGCGACCATGCCGCGGAAGGCGTCGACGAAGGTGTCGCGGCGATCGGCCGCCACGATCTCATGGCCGGCGATGATGATCATCTCTCTCCTCAGGTCGGTGGTCGGTGTCCGGAAGGGCCCCTCGGTCAGGACTTGACGTAGCCGCGGGCCTCGACGATCTTCCCCTCACGGATGCGGAGCAGGTTGACTCCACGGAGCCGCTCGTCCTCGGCGCTCCCCCAGCGCAAGGTCCACGGCTGGATCGCCAGATCGCCGAAGATCTCCGGCGAGTCCGGGGCGAACGTCAACGAGGGATCCTCGATGAGGCCCGTCCATCGAGCGCGGCAGGCTGCCCCGCCCACATGCCGCGCTCCGTCCGGCGCCGGCCCGGAGTCCTCGATCACGCAGTCGTCCGCGATGAGATCGGTCAGCAGGCCGGGGTCGCGCTCCTCGAAGGCCTCGTTGTATCGGTCGAGCACCTCGCGCACGGTGCGGGTACCGGCCGCGTGGTCCTCGCTCCTGCCGCCCTCGGTCTCCGCGGCGAGGGGCACCTCCCCGGTCTTGCTATAGCCGAGAGCCTCGACGATGACGCCCCCGACGACGCGCATCAGCGTCACGCCGCGCACCGACTCCGATGGACTGGTGCCGAACCGGTAGCGCCAGCGGATCGTGGCCCGTTCGCCGGACACGTCGACCTCCTCGGCCTCGAACTGCGTCGTGCGGTCCTCCGCCAGCGCCCGCCAGAAGGCCAGGCAGGCGTCGCGCCCCTCGGTGCGGGCGCCGTCCGGCACCGGTGAGATGGCCTCCATGACGCACTCCTCCCCGATGAGGCCGGCGAGCAGGCCGGCGTCGTGGTCGGCGAAGGCTCGATGGAAACGGGCGACGATATCGGCGGTGGTACGGGTTCTCATGGGATCTCCTGGAGATGGCGTTGCGGCCCCCGCGCCCCGGCGCGTCCGTCCGCAGCGGCCGACGGCCGTCGCTCACCGGGCCTGACGAGTCCGTGATCGAAGGCGAAGACGACCGCGGCGGAACGGTCACGGAGGTGGAGCTTGGCGAAGATGTGGCCGACGTGGGTCTTCACCGTGCCCTCGCCGAGGAAGAGCTCGGCCGCGATCTCGGCATTGGTGAAACCGGCGCCGATGAGGTCGAGGACGTCCTTCTCGCGCGGCGTGAGGAGCTCCACCCGGGGACTCGACCCGGTCGTCAGCGCTCGCTCCCGGTAGCCGCTGAGCACGCGGCCGGTCACGGCGGGGTCGAGCCAGCTTCCGCCCGCGACCACAGCACGGACGGCACGCTGAAGGTCCTCGGCCGGAGCATCCTTGAGCAGGAAGCCCGCCGCTCCCGCCCGGAGTGAGCCGGCGAGGACCGCGTCATCGTCGAAGGTCGTGAGGATGAGCACCGGTGGCGCCTCAGCCGCGGCGGTGAGCGCCTGTGTCGCGGCGACACCGTCGACCTCGGGCATCCGCACATCCATCACCACGATGTCCGGGCGCGTGCGGATGACGGCGTCGAGCAGCCCGGCGCCGGTACCGAGCTCGCCGACGACCGTGAATCCATAGCGTTCGCGCAGGATGCCGCGCAGCCCGGCGCGGACGAGCTCCTGATCGTCGACGACGAGGACACGCACGAGGTGATCGGTCACGCCGGGATCACCGCCTCCACCAGCCAGCCGTCCGGTCCGGGCCCGGCAGCGAGGTGCCCGCCGAGGGCTCCCGCACGCTCGCCCATCGCGACGATGCCGGTACCGGACCGGCGGGTGGGACGTGCCCGGGTGGTGTTGCGGACGACGATCCGGACCCGGCCCGCCACGACATGGATCCGCACCTCGATCGGACGGCCGTCGCCATGACGGACGGCATTGGTGAGTGACTCTTGGACGATGCGGAAGGCGGCGAGGCTCCGATTCGGTGAGAGCGCGTCGAGGTCACCGCGCTGGTCGAGCTCGATCCGGGCCCCCGCGTTCCGATAGGACTCGACGAGATCGCCGACGTCCGCGGACGCCGGGGCCGGGAAGCCGGTGGGCGAACCGGCGCCGCGTAGGAGCCCGAGGGCGGCGCGCACATCGTCGAGACCGTCGCGGGCCGCCTGTTCGGCTGCCGCCAAGGACGACCGCGCGGACCCGAGGTCGTCGTCGAGGGCCAGCCGGGCGCTGCCGACGTGCAGCACCGCGACGGTCAGCCGGTGGCCGACGAGATCGTGCATCTCCCGGGCGATCCGGTGCCGCTCGTCGTCTCGCGCACGCTGGGTCAGTTCCGCCTGTGCCCGGTGCAGTCGCTCGACGAGGATCCGCTGGCGTCGGGCGAAGATGCACGCCCCGGTCGTGAACGCGATCCCGGCGATCCAGGTGACCCACCCGGGCTCCGCGCTCACGGTGACCAGCTGGACGACGAAGACGGCGGCCACCCCCATGCCGGCGAGTACCGCGATCGGTCGCGGCATCTCGAGTGCGACCCATCCGGCGACGACGCACAGGCCGAACCATCCGAGATTCCGCGGGTCGCCGTAACAGGCGACGGTGACGCCGGCCGCCACGACGGTGAGTCCGATGATCGTCGGCCCCGCGGCGGCCACGCGCCAGGCGGTCACGCCGGAGGCGCCGAGGACGATCACCGCGAGCCACACGGTCACGCCAGGAGGGGTCTCCGTCCGGCTCGCGCCGATCGCCGTGAGCACCGCCAGCACCGCCGGGGCGATGCTGCGTGCGTGGCTGATCGGCCGGGGCCCGTTCACAGCCGGCTCCGCCAGCTGGCGAGGACGATCGCGATCACCGCGATGACGGTGACGATCAGCAGTGCGGAGGTGCCGTTCCCCAATCTGAGCCAGGGGTCGCGGATCGACTGATTGACGAGGGCGAGGGGAAGATGCTCGGCGATCGATCGGAGCCCGGGCGGCATCACGAAGGGTGGCGGGCCGCCGACTCCCAGCAGCAACGATGGGAAGTACAGCAGCAGTCCGACGGCCTGTGCCGCACGCGCGGAGGGAAGCAGCGTGCCGAGGAACACGCCGATGCCGACGAAGGCCAGGGAGCCGACGACCATGCCCGCCGCCACCCGGAGCGGGTCCTGGACGGGTGGAATCCCGTAGACCGGGGCGGCGACGAGGAGCAACGCGATACCGGCGATGGTGATGGCGATGAGTCCGAGGCACAGCTCGGCGAGCGCGAAGGACCAGCGAGGAAAGCCGGCGGCCACGAAGCGCCGCAGGACGCCTCGTTCCCGGTACGAGGCGATGTGCACCGGCAGCAGGACCAGGCCGGTGGCACCGATCATCACGGTGAAATAGGAGGCGATGTACCAGTGCGACGGGTTCAGCGGGAATCCGTGGGCCGTCTCGCTGCCGAAGGCGCCGCCGACGATCAGCATCGCCACGATCGGGAAGGCCAGCGTGAACGCGAGGGTGAAGGGATCGCGGGCGACGAGCCGGAGCTCCTGGGTGAGCAGCCGCCGGGTCACCGATCGCGATCGCCGGTCGGTGGCGGGGATGTCGAGGTCGGCCGTGGTCATGAGACCACCTCGTCCTCATCGCGTTCGAGGAGCGTGAGCAGCGCTTCCTCCAGATCGGGCAGATCGACGTCGAGATCCGATGGGATCGGTCTGGAGCGCGAGGTCAGCCATGCGCCGACGTGGGCGATCGAGCTCCGAGTGCCCCTCACCGTGATCGTGTTCCCGTGCTGGTCGACCGACTGGACGTCGAGCAAGGCTGCTAGCTCACGCACGGCGAGGGCGAGGCTCGCGTCATCGGTCTCGGGCAGGCTGAACCGGATGACGGCCTGTCCGGCATGACGCCCGATGAGCTCGGCCGGGGTTCCGCGGTCGAGGACGCGTCCGGCACGCATCGCGATGACGCGGTCGCACAGGACCTCTGCCTCGGACAGCTCATGGGTGACCAGCAGGACGGTGACGCCGGCGGCGCGGAGCTGGTCGACGGCGGCCCACACACCGCGCCGGGCCGCGGGATCGAGGCCCTGGGTGAGCTCGTCGAGGATCACGAGTCGGGGTCGGTTCAGCAGCGCGAGCACCAGGAAGAGGCGTTGGCGCTCTCCCCCGCTGAGCCCAGCGAACGCGGTTCTCGCCCGGTGTGCGATCCCGAACTTCTCCATCAGCGCGTCCGGGTCGGCGGCGCCGGGGCCGGCGAACAGGTCCACAGCCTCGCGCACGCGCATCCTGTCCGGCAGCCCGGAGTCCTGCAGCTGGCTGCCGATCCGCGTCCGGAGCCGTTGCCCGTCACGCGAAGGGTCGAGCCCGAGGACGCGCAGGCGGCCGGCATCCGGGCGACGCAGGCCCTGAAGACACTCGACCGCGGTGGTCTTGCCGGCACCGTTGGCGCCGATGATGCCGACGATCTCGCCGGGGAAGACGTCGAGGTCGAGGGCATCGACCACGAGGGTCCCGCCGTAGGACTTGGAGAGTCCCCGCACGCTCACGACGGCACTGTCATCGGGCTCGGTGCCCTGCAGAACATCCATGGTCCCCAGCGAAGCGGTCACGGGCCGAGTCGCACATCTACCCGTGGACAGAGATCCGGCTCCATCGGGGAGCAGAGATGTCGTCACGGTCACCACCTCGCGGCCATATCGAACAGCGTTGTACGGCTAATTTAAGCCGAACATGCGTGTACGACAAGAGCGTCGAGGAAGGGACGGGCGCCGCTCAGGCGGCGAGCGCCGCCAGCACGGTGTCGCGCACCAGCACCGGCGCGTCGGCGACGTCGATCTCCCCGCGGTGCACCGCGGCGGACGCGCCGTGCAGGATCGCCTGGATCACGCTGATCTGCCACTCGACCGGCACATCATCGCGGAACTCACCGATCGACCGTCCGCGCTCCAGCAGCGCACGGACACGGGCGGCGGGCTCATCATGCGCTCGCCGCACCTGCTCGGGCGACAGCGCCTGCGAGGCGGCGACCACCAGGGCACCGAAGCGGTGCGCCAGGTGCCAGGTCTCTTCCACGAGACGGCCGAGCACCTGCCGGGGGTCCCCTTCGACATCGACCTGCGCCAAGGCCTCCTCGGTCTGGGCGATCGCTCGGTCCGTCACCTCGCGCAGCAGCGTGGCGCGAGAGTCGAAGTGCCCGTAGAGCGTGATCCGCCCCACCCCGGCCTCGCGGGCGATCTCGTTCACACTGACATCGGGGTCGACCGCCAAAAGCCGCGTCGCCGCCTCAATGATCGCTTCGATATTGCGCAGCGCGTCGGCGCGCTTCGGACGAGCGCGAGCGTCATCCGATCCGGTGGCGCGACCTTCTCCGAGCGTGGACATCGGTGTTCAGATTACCCGCTGCCCGTGCCCCTTGACGTCTCGCGGCCCCTTCCCTCCGCCCGGTCCAGGACGTACAGTCGGAGTAACTCGAACATGGCTGTTCAAGAAAAGAGGCGACGATGGAGAGCTCGACGACCCGCACGAGGCCTGTCCGCCCCGGCACGCACTGGCGCGCGGCCTGGCCGGCCGCCCTCGGGGTGGTGGTGGCCGCGGGCACGACGTACGGAGTGACCGACGGGCGGGAGTTGGCCGCCGTCGTCGCAGCGTCCGGGGTCGTCTACCTGGCGGCCGCCGCCACCGGACGCCGCTGGGCGGGCTGGGCAGCGTTCGGCGTCACCTTCGTTCTCATCGGACTCGACACCGCCGTCGGGCTCGATGCGACACCGTGGCTGCTCGCCTTCGCGGCCGTCCTCGTCCTCGTCGGCATCGCCGGTCGCCGACGACGACCACTGTGGTCGTTACCGCTGCAGACCGCGGCGATGCTCGTGCTCGCGACGGCTGCCCTCGTCGCCACCCGGCTCGATGCCGTCGCCGGCGGGCTGGTCGTCGCGGCGGCCCTCCTCGGGCACGCGGGCTGGGACGTGCACCACCGCAGGACGGGACGGGTCGTGAACCGGTCGCTCGCCGAGTTCTGCGCCGTGCTCGATGTGATCGTCGCCGTCGTCGTCGCCTACGTCGCCCTGGCCGGGTGACCCCACCGCGCCGGTCGTTCGATCCTCGGCAGTGACCAGTCCGGCCTCCCAGCCGGGGGCCCACCCGCCATCGGGCGGGCGGAGGCCCGATGCGTCGAGCCCTGCGGTGGCGATGAGCCAGGAGACCACCGAGTTCGAGTTCCACATGTCTCCTGTGGTCCCGACCGCGCGCCCCCACACCGGCGCCGGCACCTCCTGGACCCGTTCGACGAGCTGGCGAGCGATCAGCGCGTCGTCGGTCAGCATGACCGGGCCGCCCACGGCCCACCTCAGGTCGGGGATGATGCCATCGCGCCAGCATCGGATCTCGTAACGGAACAGACGCCAACGTCCCAGGACCCCGATCCCCACGGGCCCGACCCGGACGACCCCGCGATCCGGTCCCGGCGGAACACCCCATGCCGGGGTCACCTCGATCACATACCGTGCGCCGTCCGCCGCCACCTCCAGCGCGGCGTGGAACAGCCGCCGAGGCGCTCGGTGCTCGATCGTGGCATGCGCCAGCTCCCACCAGCGGCTCGTACGGCGCACCACGTGTCCCCCGGCCCCGACGGGGATCCACCACAGCACGACCATCGCCTGGCCGACCCCGGAGTGTTCCGTCGGCGCGGCCGAAGGGGACCGCTCGTCGGGCATCACGTGTCCTCGACGAGGCGTGCCAACCGAGCCTTGCGCCGGTTCTGGGTCACGATCCACGCGACATCGCGATCGCGCTCGTCGAGCTCCCGGAAGGCGGCCAGCCCCGGGCCCGGATCGGCGGCGATGGCGACGCTCCAGCAATAGCCGAGACCCTGGCGGAGCGTGCGCAGCTCGGATTGTCGACGCATGGACGGCGGCCTGGCGGCCAGACTCGCCGTCGCGCGGCGGCAGACCTCGATGGCCGTCGCGGCGGCCGCGGCCGTGCCGAGCAACCGAGGTTCGCAGATCGCCGCGGCGGCGGCCCGTTGGACCAAGGGCTCGGGATCATCGGCCCAGTCCAGTACCAGCGATTCCAGCGCGGCGACATCGGTGTCCCCGAGGCGCTGGAGCCCCATCGCGACCCCCTCGCGCACGCGCCACCGGTGGTCGGCAGCCAGCTCCCGCAGCCGTGCCGCCACCCCCGGCTGGGCCGCGAGCGCCCCGAGCGCGACCGCGCCGCACAGGACGCGGTACTCATCGTCGCTGCCGAGGAGAGCGTCGGTCAGCTCGGCATCGGCGAGATCCGCCACCGCGGCGGCCAGCGCAAGATTCGCGCGGGGGCCCGGCAGACCCGAGTGCGCGTCGAGGAACTCCGGCCAGGACGACCGGTCCAGCCGCATCAGGTCCGCACGCCACCGCGCCACATCGGACATGAGATCAGATTACGCCTGCGAGTCCGGGTCTGAGCCCGAGAACAGAGCTCGACCCGCCTGCCCCGACAGATAGCGGATCTCGGTCTCGTTCTGGGTCATGTCGGCGGCAGCCAGGAAGTCGGCGCGCGCCTCCGCTCCCCTGCCCACCGCGTCCTGGAGATGGGCGCGGATCGCATGAGCCCGATGCCGGGTGAGCGGGCGCTGAAGCAGGCCGTGTTCGCTGTCGAGGCGATGGAGCAGGTCGAGGGCGTGCCCCGCGCCGAAGGCGTGCGCCACGGCCACGACGCGCGAGAGCATCACCGGACCGGTGGGCTCGAGCTGTTCGAGGGGCACGTAGAGGGCGGCGATCTGCTCCCAGTCGGTCTCCTCCGCCGTGCGCGCGGACGCATGGAGCGCTGCGATGGCGGCTTGCAGCCGATAGGGGCCGGTGCCATCTGAGGCCCAGGCCGCACGGGCGAGTTCGGTCCCTTCGGCGATCATCGCGTGATCCCAACGGCTGCGGTCCTGCTCCGCGAGGGGGATCAGCTCGCCGTCCGCCGTGGTCCGCGCCGCACGGCGCGAGTCGGTGAGGAGCATGAGGGCGAGCAGCGCTGTGGGCTCGGCGCGCTCTGGGGCAAGGTCGCGCAGCAGCCGGGCGAGCCGGATCGCCTCAGCGGTGAGGTCGGTGCGACTGAGCCGGTCACCGGCTGTCGCCGTGTAGCCCTCGTTGAAGATGAGGTACAGCACCCGCATGACCGCCGAGACCCGATGCTCGACGTCGTCCTCCGCCGCCATCTCGAAACGTGTCCCGCTCGCGCGGATGTGTCGTTTGGCGCGGCTGATCCGCACGGCCATCGTCTGTTCGGTGACACCGTAGGCGCGGGCGATCTCGGCGGTGGTGAGTCCTCCGACCGCACGCAGCGTGAGAGCGATCTTCGATCCGAATGAGAGCGATTCGTGGCAGCAGAGGAGCAGGAGGTTCAGGCTGTCGTCGTGACCGGAGAGCCGCGCGGGTTCGGGTGACGCCGCGACGACGTACTGCTCTTCGCGCCGGCGGTCGGATGACTCAGCCCGCAGCGCGTCCACCATGCGCCGATAGGCGACGCGGATGAGCCACGATCTCGGGTCATCGGGGATCGCGTCGTCCCGCCATTGCTGGCTGGCGGCGATCAGCGCCTCCTGAGTGGCCTCCTCGGCGATATCGAAGTGGCCGAACCGCCGCACGATCGCACCGAGGACCTGCGGCGCCTCCTGGCGCAGCAGGTCCTCGATCAGCGAGCTCGTCGTCACGCGAAGTCGTCACCCATGATGGGACGGATCTCCATGGGCTCGCCCATGAGATCGACCATCCGGGCAACGATGTCCTTGGCCCGCTCCACGCCCGAGACGTCGATGACGGCGAAAGAGGCCAAGACCTCCTTCAGCTCCGCGAAGGGGCCGTCGGTGACGACGATCCTCCCGTCCTCCTTCTGCACCGTGATGGTCGTGGCCGGATGGCCCAGTCCCTCGGTGCTCACGAACTCGCCGGTGGCGCGGAGCTCGGCTTCGAACTGCTGGTAGGCGGCGAATGCCTCGAGGGCCTCCTCCGTCGGGGCGTCGGCGGTCGCCGCGTCCCAGCTTTCGCTGGGGGTGTAACCCAGGACGAGGAACTTCATGGTGATTCTCCTTAGGTCGTGCTGCGGAAATCCGCGTGAGTAGGCCGGGCGGCATCCGCCCCCGGCTGACAATCCCCCGCAAGCGGGTGGTATCCCCACCGGGGACCGAAGCCATACCAGGTGGGGGTACCTCCCACGCGCTTCGCGCGTAGGGGGATCGTCTCGCGAAGGCCAAGAACGCCGTCAGACGGGATGCGGAGTCGTCCGGGGCGCCACGCGGACTTTCGCAACACGGCCTAGTGCGACGATCGCAGGTTATCGAGTGGGGATGGCGGTGGCGAGGCGCAGCAGCCGGACCGCCGTGGCAGTACACCAGCCGAAGGCGAAGAGCCCGGTGACTGCCACCTGGATGCTGGCGATGTCCGGATCGACGGGGACCAGCAGGACGAGGGCCACGACCGCATTCCCTGCGGCTGCCAACGGCCGGTGCTGTCTGATCGCTCGCACGAGGGCGAGTGCGGCGGCGATCGCGAGGGCACTGAATCCGATGATCGCTGCGATGATATGCACAGAGGCGTGCCAGGTGGTCACCGCCGCGGGGCCGTCAGGGGTGCCGAGAGGGAACCCGTGGGACGGATCCTGCGGAAAGAGACCTGCGGCGATGAATCCCGTGCCTCCGATCGCGATGAACAGCGGGAGTGCGCCCCGGCCGATCCCCGTACTGATGACCCTGCGATGTCCGGCGGAGAGCCCGATCAGCCCGAGCCCGACGAGCACGAAGGTCAGCATCTGAATCCGGCCCCATTCTCCGGTGGCGAGCTGGCTGAGGGGGTGGACGCGGAGGTCGAAGCCGTCACGGACGGCCATCTGCACGAGGGCGGAGAGGTAGAACAGCGGGCCCGCGACCGCCCCGCCTATCAGCAGTGCTCTCGTGACGGGGTGCGGATGTCCTGCTCGGGGCCGGGCGGCCGATACGGTCTGGTCCGTGGTCACGGTGTCCTCCTATGTCATCGAGGTGACGGTTCAGAGCTACCTCGTAGCCGCGGACGAATTCTTGACATCGCTCCCGCACATTTTTCTCACCGGCCCTCGCGGGTGCTCTACGCGAGGGGCAGGCGGTGCCGCCTGGGTTGCGCGCGCACGGCGAGGGCGACGGTCACGATCCCGATGACGCCGAGGACGGAGAGTCCGGCGCCCATCGTCGCCGAGCCGGCGAGGCCCGCGCCTCCCCAGGCGACGAGGATGCCCACGAAGGTCGATGAGATCGCGTTGGCGATGAGTTCGGCCGTCCCCACCCCCGCCGCGGCTTTGGACGCCTCGACGGGGTCGGTGCTGCTGCGCATCGCGGCCACGCTCAAATGTGGGAATGCCAGACCCACGCCTGCGCCGGCGAGGAGCAGCCCGGCCGTCCAGACCCAGGCGATCCAGGAGACATCGGAGAACTGGGAGGCCGTGAAGAGGGCGAGGCCCACCGCGACGAGCACGGGGCCCAGCCGCATGAGGAGGCGGCCGATGCGCTCGTCGTCGACGCTGGCGCTGAACAACTGCACCGTGCTCCACCCGATCGACACCGTTGCGCCGAAGATGCCCGCGAGCAGGGGGCTCATGCCGGCCAGTTCCTGACCGAACTTGGGAAGGAAGATCTCCGCCATCGCAGCCGCGCTGAGGATGCCCAGTGTCACGTAGACCCACTTCAGCGGGTTGCCGCGCTGGTAGGTGATGTGCGGCAGGACGGGCGACGAGGCGCGCCGCTCCACCACGACGAAGGCGACGAGGAAGGCGATCCCGAGGGAGATCGCGGCGATCGCCGGCCAGCCGATGGGCACGATCGCCGCCACGCTGAAGGCCGTCGCGGCGAGGACGAGCATCCCAAGCGATGTCGCGGGTATACCTCCGTACTCCTCGGACTCGGCGCTGTGGTGAGGCAGGCCCCGCAGCGCCATGACACCGAGCACGCCCGAGGCGAGGGCGAGCACCCAGAAAGCACCTCGCCAGAACTGCAGCTGAGCGAACAGGCCGCCCATGGCGGGACCGACCAGGGTGCCCAGACCCCACATCGCGGAGACGAGTCCGGTCGCGCGGGTCCACAGATGCTCGGGGAGCGCCTCGCGGATCACGGCGTATCCGAGGCCTGCGAGCAGGCCGCCGCCCAGCCCTTGGAGGATTCGAGCGCCGAGCAGCGCCTCCATCGTCGGTGACACGGCAGCGCCCAGCGAACCTGCCGCGAACAGCAGGAAGGCGAGCAGATAGGCGCGCGCGGCGCCGTGGGAGGCGAGGGTGCGGGCGACGAGCATCGAGGTCAACACGGACGCCACCATGAACGAGGTCGTGACCCACGCGAAGTACCGCCCTCCCCCGATATCGGCGACGGTCGTGGGCAGCAGTGCCGCGGTGACGAAGGTGTTCATGGCATAGAGCGCCACGCCGCCGGCCAGGACGAGTGCGGCCGTCCGGTGCTCGCCGCTGAACAGCTCGCGCCAGCCTCCGGGGTTCTCGATGTGCGCTGAGGGAGCTCGTGTCGGCTTGTTCTGAGAGGTCATGTCGATTACCGTAAAATCTCAACAAAGGTTGAGGTCAAGCATGAATGATTCCGCTCCGTCTCCCACAGATCTGCTCAGCGTCGGCGACGTGTCGAGACGCACTGGCGTCTCGGTCTCTGCGCTGCACTTCTACGAGCGCGAGGGGCTGATCGCCGCCACGCGCACGTCCGGCGGGCAGCGCCGTTATGCGCGACATGTGATCCGCCGAGTCTCGGTGATTCAGGTGGCGAAACGGATGGGGATATCGCTGTCGGAGGTCGCGGATGTCTTCGCCGACCTCCCACCGGACCGGATGCCCGGCAAGACCGACTGGCGCCGCATCAGCGAACGCTGGCGCGGACGCCTGGAGGCCCGGCGTCAGGAGATCGAGCGGATGGAGAACGAGCTCGTCGAGTGCATCGGCTGCGGATGCGTCTCCTTGCGGAGCTGCCGGGTGCTCAATCCCGATGACGAGCTCGGGGCCGATGGGGCAGGTCCGCGACTGCTGCCGGAGATCCCCACGGACTGAAGCTGACGGCGTCAGTCTCCAGCTTTGGCGGCATATTCGGACTCCTATCCGAGACGATCATCGCCTCAACTCAGGTGTCCGAGAAACCGGGTCAGGCTCCGTGGTGTTCTCCTTGTCCGACGACGATCGCAGGCTATCGAGTGGTGGGGCGATGGCGAGGCGCAGCAGCCGGATCGCCGTCACGGTGCACCAGCCGAAGGCGAAGAGCTCGGTGATGGCGACCTGGGTCAGAGCATCACCGGCGTCGAGGTCATCGGCCAGCTCCACCCCTTCGGGGAGCCCGTGGGCGCCGACGTGGTCTCACGGTTCTACGACTCGATGGGCAACACACTCGATTACGTCTACGAGCTCGACGGCGACCTCCTGACGATCTGGGCAGGCGCCAAGGGCGGCCCGGCCTATTTCCGCGGCAGCCTCAGCGACGACGGCCGCATGCTCGACGGAGCGTGGGTCTATCCGGGTGAGGGCGGCTACGCCTCTACGATGACGCGTCGCTGACACCGACCCGCGGCGCCGATCCGGTCGCCGGCGCGGAGGGCTGTCCTCGTCGGGACCGGACGGAGCCGGGGGTCCGGCCGATGATGCGGGTAAAGGCGCGGTTGAACGCCGCCTCGGACTGATAACCCAGTTCCGTGGCGAGCTTGGCCGCGGTGACATCGTGTTCGCGCAGCCTCGACGCGGCGATGTTCATCCGCCAGCGGGTGAGATAGGCGATCGGAGGGTCGCCGACGAGCTCGGTGAATCTCGCGCTGAACGAGGACCGTGACATCGCGGCGACCTGGGCGAGACGATCGAGGCTCCACTCGGCCCCGGGGTCCGCGTGAATCGCCTCGAGCGTGCGTCCGATCCGCTCGTCTTGCAGAGCGCGGAGCCAGCCGGTCGCCCCCTGGGCGTCGCCGGTGATCCACGAGCGGATCGCTTGCACGACGAGAATGTCGGCCAGACGCGTCGCCACGGCCTCTCCCCCGAGGTGCGGGTGGGCGAGCTCGCCGGCCATGAGCCGCAGGGTGTCCCGGACGGAGGAGGCCGCGGAGACGGTGTCCCCGCCGATGGACAAGACGGCGGGCAGCGTGCGCATCAGCTCGCGCGCGGCCGGATCGTCGAACGAGACGATGCCGCAGATCAGCTGTGCCGCACGACCCGAACCGCCGTGCCGAAGCATGGAGTAGTGCGCGCTGAGGTACTCCTGCGGAAGCAGATCGACGCGGGGGCCTCGTGACGCGCCGGCATCGCTGAGCAGGTCGTGACCCCGCCCGTGGGGCACCAGGGCGAGGTCTCCCGCGCGCAGCTCGATGGGTTCGGCATCGGGCAAGCGGAGCCAGCACGCGCCCGCCGTCACGACGTGGAAGCTCACCGAGTCGTCGACGGCCGGCATCTCCAGCGCCCACGGCTCGCTCAGCTCGGCGTGGCAGTAGAACGTCCCACTCATCCGGAGGGTGTGCAGCACACGCGCCAGCCGATCGCTTCCCTCCGTCCGTTGCCTCTCCATCCCGTCATCGTGCCACAGCGACGATCCGGGCCGATCGGACGAATGAGCAAGAATCTCGCACCGATGGACATGGTTCTGCCGACCAAGGAGACCTAGCGTCGATATCACCGTCAATACCGACAACACGGGAGGAACCACCATGTACGTCGTAGCAGGAGCAACAGGCCGCGTCGGGTCGGCTACCGCGAGGAATCTCATCACCGCCGGGGTCGAGGTGCGCGTGCTGGTTCGCCGTGGGGCCGACGCGGAGGCGTGGGAGGCGCGAGGCGCTGAGGCACGGGTGGTCCAGCTCGGGGACCGAGTGGCGCTGGGCGATGCGCTCGGCGGCTGCTCTGGGTTCTTCGTGCTGCTGCCGTTCGACCTCACCGCCGACGACCTCGACACCCACGCCGATGCCCTGATCGCGTCGATAGCGGGCGCGGTCGCCGACCGGCGCGTGCCGCATGTGGTCATGCTCTCGTCCGGAGGCGCCGACCTGGCGGAGGGCACCGGCCCCATCGCCGGGCTGCACCGGTTGGAGCTGGCGCTGCTGGCCACCGGGACCATCGTGACCGCCTTGCGCTCGGGGCACTTCCAGGAGAAGGTCGCCGATGTGCTCGGCGCTGCTCGCGACGCCGGGGTCTATCCCGTGTTCGCGGCCTCCGCCGATGTGCCGCATCCGATGATCGCCACCCGGGACCTCGGCGGCGTCGCAACCGAGTCATTGCTCGTGCCGCCGGCAGGCAGCGAGGCGGTGGACGTCATCGGGCCCGTCTACACCGAACGCGATGTCGCCTCGGCGCTCGGCGACGCACTGGGGCGGGAACTGCGCGTCGCCACCATGCCGGCGGAGGCCTGGGCCGGAGCATTGGTGCGCGAGGGGTTCCGCCCGCACATCGCCGAGAGCCTGGCGGAGTTGTATCGAGCCGATGAGGAGGGCCTGCTCGCACCCAGAGGCGATCGGCAGGTCCAGGTCACGACGGGCATCGAGACCACGATCGCGCGGTTGCTCGCGCCGTCCGCGTGAAGGCCGCTGTGATGGCAGCGCTCGACACGATGCTCGTGGTGGCTCTCGTCGCGAATGGATTGCTCGCGGGCCTGTTCTTCGCCTTCTCCTGTGCGGTCAGCCCGGCCCTCGGCCGCCTGGACGATCGCTCCTTCGTCGAGGCGTTCCGCTCGATCAACACCGTGATCGTGAACGGATGGTTCCTGGCGGTCTTCCTCCTGGCTCCGCTGATGGCGGTCGCGGCGGCAGCCACGGCGGGCCTGAGCCATCGCCCGTCGTTCTGGTGGCTCGTGGCGGGCGCCGCCTGCGCGGTAGCGACCTTCGTCATCACCGCAGCGTTGAACGTCCCGCTGAATCAGGCCCTGGACGCCGCGCTGACCACGACCACCGCACAGTACGAGACGACGCGCACGGCCTTCGAGACGGCGTGGAACCGCTGGAATCTCGCCAGAACCCTCACCAGCCTCGGAGCGCTGGCCCTCCTCGCCGGCGCGAGCGTCAGATAGCGGACGGTGGTCGGGCACGCGACCCGTGACCGGGCCCGCATGAGGTCCGTTAGCGCCCGCGCCAACGCCGTGTGTATTCCGTAAGGAGGTCTTCGCTCCGTCCCTCCGGCGTGAGGTGATCGGGAGTAGCACCGCGATGCGAGGTGCCGTGCCGGACCACCGACGGTTCCCAGAACGGAGTCTCCCGTGCTCGACCTCGTCACCTCGTCGTCAAGGCGGTGGAGAAGCTGTGATCGTCTTCCAGATCGTCAGCGGGGCGCTGGGCATCGCCGGCCTGCTGACGTTGGCGCTGATCCTCGGCCTCCTCTATCGCCCGCTCGGCGAAGGACTGGAAGGTCGAGCCCCACCGAATGGCAGGTGCTCGAACTCCTCCTGCGCAATCCCGGCCAGCGCATCACCCGCCACACCATGTTCACGGAGCTCTGGGGCAGCGAGCACATCACCGACACCGGTTACCTCCGCCTGTACATCGCTCAACTCCGCACGACTGGTCCCGACCGCCAGGGAGGACCTCGTCACCGTTTCCGGGCGAGCCGGTGGAAGAGCCGCCGAGGACGGCCTTCACGGAGAGGTGGCTCCTCCTGGGCCTCCGGGCGGGCCTCCTCGGCCCGCTTCGCCCGCCGATCGGCCCAGGCTGCCACCGCGGCGTCGATGTCACGCGGCATGGTGATCAGCGGCGGCCCCACCGGTAGTTCGTAGCGGGCCCGGATCACCCGCTGGTTGAACTCATCGACCTCGCGGCGCACCGCGGCCTCGTCCGGCATCTCGTCGAGACGGTCGTCGAGCGCGGCATCGTCTTTGCGCAGCTGGATGGACGGCGGCAGCAGCACGATGCGCTCCCGTTCCATCAGGCTCCTCAACCACCAGTCGGGGTCGTGGCGGTCGGGGAGGTCGAGCGGCTTGCCGCTGCCGGGCAGGTCGTCGAACTCGCCACGGGCGATCGCTCGGCGGATCTGCAGGTCGGCGAGCAGCGCGATCGCCACCTCGTCGTCGATCGCGAACGCACACGGGTCGTAGAACGCCGGCTGCTCCCGATCGTCCATCGTCGCCTCCCGTCAGTTTTTCCAGTCACATGTATTATGTCACGCGTATGGAAAAAGAAGGGAGGTGCTGAGGTGCCGAAGCAGGTGGACCATCATGAACGACGCGAGACGATCGCGCAGGCACTGTGGCGGGTCGTCGAGCAGCAGGGCTGGGAACGGGCGACCATGCGCGAGGTCGCTCGCGAGGCCGGGGTCTCACTGGGGCAGCTGCAGCACTACTTCACCTCGCGAACGGCGATGCTGACCTTCGCGATGCAGTTCGCCGCCGATCAGACAGCCGAACGGATCACACGAGGCCTGGACGCACTCGACCACCCGCCGCACCCGAGAGAGGCCCTCCGGGTGGCGATCACCGAGATGCTCCCGCTGCGCCCTGGGGCACGCGCTACGAGCCGCATGAACACCGCGTACGTCCTCGAGGCGCTGCACGACGAGGCGCTGCGCACGCAGGTGTCCGCCGGATTGCGCGACGGGCGCGCCATGGTCGAAGGCCTCATCCGTGAGGCGATCGCCGACGGCCACATCGCATCGGACCGCGATCCGGCCGTCGAGACCGACCTCATCCTCGCGCTGACGGGGTTCACTCCGTTGCTCGAACTCTCGGTCATCACGCCCCAGGCCGCTCTCGCCGCCGTCGACCTGCACCTCGATCGACTCTTCTCCCCCGCCCCCTGACGGCGGGCCGGTCGGCTCTGCCGGCCCTTGCGTCGGCCTCTCTACCGATGCCGGCGGGGACGGTAGGTGAGCTCCTGGATGCGCCCATCGAGCGTGTGGCTCTCGATGAGCTCCAGGTCGAAGTCGGCGGCTCCGGCGAACACCGGTGCGGCGCCGGTGAGTCCGCTGAGCACCGGGAAGATCGTCACCTGGATGCGGTCGACGAGTCCGGCCGCCAGCAGCGACCAGTTCAGGGCAAGACTGCCGTGCGAGCGCAGCGGGCGTTCCGACTCGGACGTGAGCCGGGCCACGATGTCGGCGGCATCACCCTCCTCGACACGGAGGTCCGGCCACTCCAGCGGTCCGTCGAGCGTCGACGAGATCACGGTGGTGGGCAGGAACTTCATCCTGGTGTTCACCGGATCGCTCGACTCCGACTCATGGGTCAGCGAGCCGAGGTAGTGCTGGAACATCCGGAAGGTGTTGGCGCCGAGCACGAGCCGCTGTTCCTGGTCGTACTGGTCCGCCCGGCGGCTGAGGAACTCGGGACCCTGCTTGCCCCAGTACCCGCCCCAGTCGCCGTCGTCGGTGAAGGAGCCGTAGCCGTCGAGCGTGCAGAAGACGTCCCAGGTGTAGGTAGCGGTCATGCCGTGCCTCCGAATGCCGAGCCGGGGCCCGGGGGCAAGGGCGCATCGAGCACACGCGGCCGGTAGTCGAGCAGCTGGGTGCCGCGATCGAAGGTGCGGGCCGCGATGAGGTCGAGGGCGAGATCCGGGTAGCCGTCGTAGACACGCTCCTGTCCGGTCTTCCCGGTGATGACGGGGAACACGACGACGCGGAAGCGGTCGACGAGGCCGGCGCGCAGCAGGGATCGCGAGAGCGTGAGACTACCGATGGTCGAGAGCGGATGTGTGCTGGTCTGCTTCAACTCGCGCACCGCGTCGACGGCATCGCCGCGGATGAGCCTCGAGTTCTCCCAGGCCAAGGGTTCTTCCAGGGTGTTCGAGAAGACGACCTTCCGCACCGCGCCGAGCGCGTCGACACCTTCGGTCTGCGTGGAGGCGAAGCCGTGCATCAGTCGGTAGGTCTTCGCGCCCATGAGCAGGGTGCGGTCAGCGGAGGAGTCTTCCTCGAGCCAGGCCAGGTACTCCGGGCCTTCGAGCCCCCACCAGCCGGGCCAGCCGTCGGCGGCGCCGTAGCCGTCGAGGGAGGTGATGTAGTCGACCATCAGTTCCATGCGCTCTCCCCTTCCGAGGGCGTCCGACCCTTCGATCAAACTTTACTTAGTAAAGTCCTGTTTCCTTAGTGAAGTCAAGTGGTAGTGTGCGCGCCATGGCGAACCGGGACTACGGCCAGTTCTGCGGACTGGCGCGCACGGCGGAGATCATCGGCCAGCGCTGGACGCTGCTGATCCTGCGCGACCTGCTCGTCGGCCCCCGCCGCTATTCCGATCTCGCAGCGGGATTGCCCGGCATCCCGTCGAATCTGCTGTCCACTCGGCTCAAGGAGCTGGAGGCGGACGGTCTGGTCACGCGCGAGGTACGTAGCGGCACGGATCGCGCGGTCGTCTACGCCGTGACCGAGCGCGGTGCCGAGTTGCGGCCCGCCCTCGACGCCTTATCGCGATGGGGGGCCGCCGACATGCGCGAGCCGCGCGAGGGCGAGATCGTCACCGAGGCGTCGCTGATCTCGGCACTGCGAGTGGCGTCCGACGGCGGAAGCCCTCCCACGAAGCCCGTCGCCTTCACGGTCACCGCCGGCGACGTCGTGGTCCACGCTCGCGGCGGCGACGGTGTCGTGGAGGTCGGGGCCGGGCCTGCGGATGACGCCGACCTCGTCGTCACAGCCGGACCGGGCTTCCGCGACCTGCTGGCCGGGGCCGTCGACCCGGCGAGCGCACTGGCCGAAGGGCTCGTGACGGTCGACGGAGACCGCGCACTGCTGGACGACTTCGTCGCCATCTTCCACGTCCCGTACCGCCCGGGCGGGTGATCCGACGGAGGTGGGTCAGGCGGTGATGTTGGCGCTGTCGCCACCGGTCGCCGCGAAGCTCGTGCCGCTGACCATCCGCGCTTCCTCGGAGGCGAGGAAGACGACGAGCGGGGCGACATCCTCAGCCTCGACCCACGGCACTCCCAGCGGAAGTTTCCTCTGCTGGGCGGCGGCCGCGGTCTGCTCGTCCTTCTCGACATCGCCCGTCGGCTCGTTGCCGCCCGAGCGGATGATCTGCGCGTAACGATCCTCGTGCCGGGTGAGCGCGGTGTCGATGAGGCCGGGGATGACCGCGTTCACGGTGATGCCGTACTGGCCGAGTTCCAGGGCGGCGGACTTCATGAGCCCGAGGAGTCCCCACTTCGAGGCCGAGTAGCCGCTGCCGTCGAGGGTGCCGTGCTGACCCTGGGTCGATGAGGTGATGATGATGCGGCCGCCGCCGCGTTGCACCAGGAGCGGTGCGGCGATGCGGAGCACATTGGCGGTGCCGGTGAGGTTGATGTCGATCTGGTCGTGCCACACCTCGTCGCTCATCTCCAGCAAGGGCGCGAAGCCCTGGATCCCGGCATTGGCGAACACGACATCGATGCCGCCGAATCGGTCGACGATCTGCGAGAAGCCGTCCTGGACCGCGGACTTGTCGCGCTGGTCGAAGACCACCGGCAGCCACTCGGCACCGGCCTCCTCGACGAGCCGGCCGGTCTCGGCGAGGTCCTCGGGGGTGGCCGGCCGGTAGTCCATGGCGGAGCTGGCGAGCGCTGCGATATCGGCGCCGGCGACCCGGTATCCGGCCTTCGCGAGGGCGACCGCCGAGGCACGGCCGATCCCTCGTGCCGCACCGGTGACCACTGCTACCCGACTATCACTCATCGCTCGCTCCTCGCTCGATCCGTCGCCTTCCACGGTAATCCGGCAGCCCGGTCATGCCACCCGAGCGACCGCTGCTCGTCGTTGCAGCGGGACCGTCCCGGAAGGCGTCAGCTTCCACCCTCGGCGGTTTCGCGTTCACGTCCGATCTTCTCGCCCTGCTCGAAGCTGTCGACCTGGGTGACCGTGTCGGCGATACCGAAACGTCGCAGATCCTCGGGGCCGTACAGTCGTTCGGGGTCGATGAGATAGACGTGTCGGCCTTCCTGCGCGAAGGCGTCCATGACCTTGGCGATCATCAGGAGAGCCACGACCTTCGCCTCGACGACCTCCGTGAGGTCCACGACCACGTAGCGGTCGTCGATCCGATCCGAGGACATGCGTCGAACGACCGACTCCGCAGCCACGAAGTCGATGACTCCTTGGAGGCGGTACATGGCCGCCGTGCCGTAGTCGTTGGAGATGTAGTCCGCCGAGATCGCCTCGCGCAGGGCGAGGTGTCCGGTCTCGGGGATCCTCATGAGATGCAGGCTCAGATCGCGGGCGAGCCGCTCGAAGGCCGCCACGCCGCGGACGCTGTTGCCGTGCACGTCGAGCCGTGGGGAGAAGGTGGCGATTCCGAGTCGTCCGGGAGAGGCGCCCACGATCCCACCTCCGACGCCGCTCTTGGCCGGCACGCCGACGGAGGACACCCAGTCGCCGGCGGCGTCGTACATGCCGCACGTGGTCATCACCGACAGGACGTGCCCCGCGGTCTCCTCATCGAGCACGCGCTTGCGCGTCACCGGCTGGATACCTCCGGAGGCGAGCGTCGCTCCCATCAGGGCGAGGTCCTTCGCGCAGACCTGCAGCGCTCCCTGGCGGACATAACCGTCGACCGCGACATCGGGTTCAGCGTCCAAACCGCCCAAGGCTCGCAACATGTTGGCGATGCCGCGATTGCGGTAGGCGGTGGCGAGTTCGGAGGAGTAGGCGCCCTCGTCGACGTCCAGTTCGCGCCCCGCGCAGTCGCCCATGAAGCGCCGTACGGCGTCGAACTTCTCCTCCGCGGACTCCCCCGGCGCCAGAGCGAAGGTACCGATGGCGCCGGCATTGATCATCGGATTGGCCGGGCGGCCCTTCTCGTCGACCGAGATGGCGTTGAAGGCGTCGCCCGATGGTTCGACTCCGACGTGGGAGAGGACCTCGTCGAGTCCTCGTTCGCGGATGGCCAGGGCGTAGGTGAAGGCCTTCGCCGATGATTGGATGGTGAAGACCCGGTCGGCGTCACCGGCGACATACACCTGACCGTCGAGCATCGCGAGCGCGATCCCGAACGGATCCGGATCAGCACTGGCCAGCTCCGGGATGTAGTCGGCCAGCTCACCGGAGTCTTCGGGGCGGATCTCATCGACGATGGAGGTGAGGTACGGCTCGATCGGAGAACGCATGGCCCGAGGCTAACCCGTCCGCGCAGGGGACGCCGGGGGTCGAACGACCGATCGCCTCCTCGGGCACTCCGGCAGTGATAGTGGCGCTGTCGCCGCCTTCGTATCCTCGAAAGCACTCCCAAAGGTTCACGCCGATGTCGAGGCGGCATATGACCACATCGACACCGACCGGCTCGACGAGCACCAGACGAGCCTATGTTCAAGCCTGGCCGGCTCCGCGGGACATGAACGAGTAGCCGGTGATCACATCGACAGCAGTCCATGTGGCCAGCAAGATGGCATGCATGACCTCGACACTCTCCCTGCCTGGTCCGGACGCAGATTGCCGTCATACTAGGTGCGGTGACAGGCTCCTAGTTCTTAGTCGTCGGCAGTCACGATGACCGGCGTCCGTCCCATGATGCCGGCGGACTGGCCCGAGGTCGAGCGCATCTACGCTGAGGGCATCGCCACCGGGCATGCCACCTTCGAGGCTGAGCCACCTCGATGGGAGGCCTTCGACCAGGGCAAAGTCCGCAGCCCCCGCCTGGTCGCCACCGACGGGACCGGGGCGGTGATCGGATGGGCAGCGGGCTCGCCGATCTCCACGCGCGCGGTCTACCGCGGGGTCATCGAGCACTCCCTCTACATCAGCGAGGCCGTGCGTGGTCGCGGAGTAGGCGGACGTCTCCTCGGCTCGTTCATCGACGCGGCGGACGAGGCAGGCTTCTGGACCATCCAGTCGTCGCTATTTCCCGAGAATGTCGCCAGCCTCCGCCTCCATCGTCGGCACGGATTCCGCATCGTCGGGATCCGCGAGCGGATCGCCCAGATGAGCTATGGCCCGTTGGCCGGGAGCTGGCGCGATACCGTGCTCATCGAGCGCCGACGGAGCACGTGAACAGACCCGCTCAGCGGAGCCGCCGCTCGCGGGGGTGAGGGTTCAATATCGGGCTGGATCGAGTGAGCCGGCGAGGACCGCCAAGGCATCGGGGACGAGACGGTAGTAGGCCCAGCGGCCACGCTGTTCGCGGGTGACGAGCCCTGCGTTGACGAGGAGCTTCATGTGATGCGAGACGGTGGGTTGGCTGAGGCCGACCGGATCGGTGAGGTTGCAGATGCAGGCTTCGCCGTCACCCGCTGCGGCGATGAGGGACAACAAGCGGACTCGGGTGGGATCGCCCAGCGCTTTGAACCTGGTGGCGAGTATCGCCGCTTCGCTCGGATCCAGTGCTCCGCCGGTGAGGCGCGAGCAGCACGCTCCGGTATCGGAGGTCGGGAGGATCGGCAGTTCAGCGGTCATGCTGGCCAGTGTGCCACATATTGACATTCGTCGATACATAGACGAGAGTCGATGCATTGATGTTCTTCGATAGGAGGCCGTGATGAGCACGGAGGATGCTGTAGTCGAGCAGGTACGCGAGCGATACGCAGCCGCAGCCGCGGCGGTTCGCAGCGGGGTCGACCATGAGCTGTTCGAGGAGTCGCAGGAGCAATCGTCCTCCGGGGCGTCGTGCTGCGCCGGCGGCCAGGTGGAGGTCGGGGACGCGTTCGGAGCGACGTTGTATGCGGCGGAAGATGCCGTGCAGCTGCCGCCTGAGGCGGTCGCGGCCAGCCTGGGGTGCGGCAACCCGACGGCGGTGGCCGCGTTGGCCGCTGGGGAGCGAGTCCTCGATCTCGGTTCCGGTGGCGGGATCGACGTGCTGCTGTCGGCCCGGAGGGTGGGGCCGGACGGCTTCGCATACGGGGTCGACATGACGGACGAGATGCTCGACCTGGCGCGCACGAATGCGGCCAAGGCCGGTGCGGAGAATGCGGAGTTCCTCAAGGGCACGATCGAAGACGTCCCCCTGCCGGACGGCGCGGTAGACGTCGTCATCTCGAACTGTGTGATCAACCTGTCGGTGGACAAGCCGAAGGTCATCGCCGAGATGTTCCGCGCGCTTGCGCCCGGCGGCCGGATCGGGATCTCCGATGTCGTCGCGGAGGATCACCTCTCCCCCGCCGACCGAGCCGACCGGGGCTCCTATGTCGGTTGCATCGCGGGCGCCCTGTCGAGACAGGAGTATCTCGACGGCCTCACCACGGCCGGTTTCGCCGGTGCGGAGGTGGAGTTCACCCACGAACCGGTTCCTGGCATGCACGGGGCGATCATCCGAGCGACGAAACCGGGCGCATGACGCAGACGACGAGCGGTGGGCTCTCGACGACCGATCGATGGCTGCCGGCGTGGATCGCCGCCGCCATGGCCCTGGGGTTGGCTCTCGGTCGGCTGGTTCCGGGGCTCGATGACGCATTGAGCAGCTGGGAGATCGGGTCGGTCAGTGCGCCGATCGCGGTCGGGCTGCTGGTGATGATGTATCCGGTGTTGGCGAAGGTCCGCTATGACCAGACCCGCACGGTGATGGCCGACCGGGCGCTCATCGTGCTCTCGCTGGTGCTGAACTGGGTGGTCGGTCCGGCACTGATGTTCGCATTGGCGTGGCTGATGCTGCCCGATCTTCCCGAGTACCGCACGGGGCTGATCATCGTCGGATTGGCGCGGTGCATCGCGATGGTCCTGATCTGGAACGATCTGGCCTGCGGTGACCGTGAGGCCGCGGCCGTGCTGGTCGCGATCAACAGCGTCTTCCAGCTGATCGCGTTCGCCGCGTTGGGTTGGTTCTACTTGCAGGTGCTGCCCGGGTGGCTCGGGCTGGAGACGACGTCGGCGAGTTTCAGTATCACCGCGATCGTCGTCAGTGTGCTGGTCTTCCTCGGTATTCCTCTCCTGGCCGGTTTCGCGAGCCGCGTCATCGGCGAACGGGTCAAGGGCCGGAATTGGTATGAGCAACGCTTCCTGCCGGTGGTCGGTCCGTTCGCCCTGTGGGGTCTGTTGTTCACGATCACGCTGCTGTTCGCACTGCAGGGGGACGCGATCCTTCGTCAGCCTCTCGACGTCGCGCGCATCGCGCTGCCGCTGTTGGCGTATTTCACGCTGATGTTCACCATCGCGTGGATTGCCGCGCGGGCGGTCGGTCTCGCCTACGAACGCACCGCCACGGTGGCCTTCACCGCGGCCGGCAACAACTTCGAACTAGCGATCGCCGTCGCCATCGGCACCTTCGGGGCGACCTCCGGCCAAGCACTGGCCGGCGTGGTCGGGCCGCTGATCGAGGTCCCCGTGCTCGTGGCCTTGGTCTACGTCGCACTCGCCCTACGAGAACGAGAGAACGCGACCCCATGAACCAACCCACCGTCTTGTTCGTCTGCGTGCACAACGCCGGCCGCTCCCAGATGACAGCCGGGTTTCTGCGGCATCTGGCCGGGGACACCGTCACGGTGCTCTCGGCCGGTTCCGCGCCCGCCGACCAACTGAATCCGGTCGCCGTCGAGGCGATGGCTGAACTCGGCATCGACATCACCGCCAACCAGCCCCAACTGCTGTCCGATACCGCGGTGCAGGCCGCCGACGTGGTGATCACGATGGGA
Source organism: Aeromicrobium sp. YIM 150415 (assembly GCF_016918125.1). Taxonomy (NCBI): domain Bacteria; kingdom Bacillati; phylum Actinomycetota; class Actinomycetes; order Propionibacteriales; family Nocardioidaceae; genus Aeromicrobium; species Aeromicrobium sp. YIM 150415. The sequence continues at coordinate 69,841 of NZ_JAERWM010000031.1, forward strand.
TGCGGCGACGCCTGCCCCTACTTTCCGGGAAGGCGCTACGAGGACTGGGAGCTCGATGATCCAGCCGGTCAACCCATCGAAGCCGTCCGCCGCATCCGCGACGCGATCAAGGCCAAGATCGAACACCTCGTACGCGAACTCGTCGAGTGACGTGGACAACGCCTCACCCGGCCGCTGGCCTCCGCATTCAGCGAATTCACGCCCCTGGAACGACGAAGCCTCCGAACCCTCGAGGGCTCGGAGGTTTCCTATGTCCTGAGACATCACAACGTCGGGCTGACAGGATTTGAACCTGCGACCCCTTGACCCCCAGTTGTCCCCGCAAGGTCTAAACCCTGGTTTTCCGGTGATTTCCACGCGTCAGAGGGCACATTTCACGTCATGGGACGCATACATTGCATGATTTTGGTCCCGCTTTGGTCCCGGTCAACGTAGGGAAGGACCGGGAGAGCCGATCGGCAGGCCCGACCCCCGATTGCCCTTCGCGTGACCCACTGTCAAAGCAACTGCATACACGAGCTGGCACACACTTTGCTGAGAGACTGATACACCAGGCCTTCGGCTGCAACGAACGTCGATCGGCGATCTAGAGACAGGACGGTGCCCCTGATGTCACGAGTGACTGTGCCGGACTCGCATCCGCTTGCTCACATCAAGCTTGTCTCAGTGGACTACGAATCCGGCACAGTCTCGATCCTCCGCACCGATGGCCAGATACTGATCGACACGATTCCAGTCCAACCCGGCAAGGGTCTAGTCAGAAGGTCGACCTTCATCCCAGCCGATTCGCTCATGGAGATCAATGCAGAAGGCGAGACCCTTAGGATGGTTCTGGGAACCGCGCCGGAACTGGTCACCGCGCCAGTCGTCTACCTCGACCAGAATCACTGGATCGATTTCGCCAGATGGCAAAAGAATCCCAGCTTGGTTGACCGTCTCAAAGTCCCGTTCTTCGAAACCTTGGCAAAAGCAGCCAACGAAGAACGGGTCATCTTACCGCTCTCAAGCGCCCATCTCGTGGAGACCAAAAAGCGAGGAGGGACAAGCAGACTAGAACTCGCGGCCACGATGCTGCGCTACTCACGTGGATGGCAGTTCCGGACCGTACTTGGACTTCGTCGTGCAGAACTACGGGCCATGTTTGGTGGTGCTGCCGTAGCCAAAGAAGACGCCGTAACCCTAGCGCCTGAAGCGATCTTCGATATGGCTACTGACCGATCCATCGACCGAGAACTCGGACCGGAAATCGGGGGCCTTATACGACGGCAAACTTGGGCAAACGTACTTGTCAGCCTGCTTCTCGACGACCAACCGGATGCCGACAATGGGGCTGGAGTAGCCATACAATGGGCTGAGTCCTTCGCTCCCCTGGCAAACTCGCTGAGAGACAACGCGAGAGCAAAGCCCTGGTCACGCGACTTGACCCGCGCGCGCTTCTTTTCAGATCTCGGAACCGACCTACCGGGGGCTGCCAGTGAGTCTGGCATGAGCCCCGAGCACTTCAGTAAGTGGCTCCAAAACGATGCAGAAACTGCGGTCGCCGCGACACCTGGCCTCGGCCGACTTCGCGAGGTCATGCACCTACGTCTCTCGAACGCTGACGACAAGTGGGAACGAAACGATCTCAACGACTGGATGTACCTGTCCTACGCCGCTGGATACTGTGATCTCGTCCTGGGTGAAAAGAAGAGCATCAACTACCTGCGGCGAGCAGCCCCCAGGTGCTCACCTGGGGCAATCCTGCACCGCCGCGCACCCGAAGCACTCCTGGACCTTGAGACGTTGCTCAAACCATCCTGAAAGCGCAGCCGCCCCGGCGATCGCCGTGCGTCGAGCTACTGCATCGTGTCGGTCGAGGAAGCTCCTTCAACACCAAGATCTGGCACCCGTCCCTGGAGAAAGCCGGCATCGAGGTAACTCCGCAGAACGGCACTTCCGTGGTACGCCAGCTCTATTCCGGAACCTTGCCCGACGCAGGCGAATCGACCAAGGCACTCGTTGAGTACCTGGACCTTGCCGACCGGTTTCGCCCTTCGCACCTACACTCCTGCCGACGTCGATCGAGCGGACCCGAGAGGCGACCGTAGCGACTGCCTCGACCAGAACACTTAAGGCTCGGCTCGGTCGTTCGGCGCGTTCGAAGCAGACTCGACGGCTCCGAGCGTGTCAGCCAGAGACTGACACAAAGTCTTTTGACCGGCTCGGGTCGCGACGATGAGGATCAGCACGACGGCTGGCGCCAGGACAGTCGCGGCAATGCCAATGTGGGGCGAAAGAACGGTGGCGATAACCCCGGCCGAGAATACCTTCCCCGCTCCGAGACTCTCTTTCAGCTGCGCACGCTCCTCCTCGTATCCGCTGTCCGAACAGAGCAGGTTCTGCATTTCGATCAGAGTGTTCTGAACAAGCCGCTCGCCCGTCTTCTTCATGCCACCGAACGGCGCAGTGTCCGACTGCCCCGAGGACTCGAGCCAGGCCTTCGCCACCTCCTCCGGTGGTCGAGAAGCAAGCATCGCGCTCACGACGCTCGCCTGATAGGCCGGGAGGCTCGAAAGCAAATCAGCTTCCGACGTTGAACGGAGGGCCTCGTCGAAACTCAGCGCTGTCATAACATCTCGCTCACATACTCGGCCGAGATTGCATGCGTCGTCTGATGCAACGTGGCGGGATCGACGCCGCCGAGACTGATGCCTCCCCCACCTCCAGGCGCGTAACTCCCGATCAGGACGGCAACGATCTGGGTCATCGACGCGTCGAAGACGGGGCCCCCAGACTGCCCCTCACGAGCTTGCGTGTTGAGAACTATGTGCTTGCTCTTGACGCTTTCATTCGCGATCAGAACTCGAGCGCCGACATGCGCTCGCTGCTGAGTGAGAATCATGCGTCCGAAGTTCAGGTGCGGGAACCCCAGCGTGACGATGCTTGCGCCCGGAGGAACAAGGTCGGCACCCGCTAGTGAGTACGAGAACTGAAGCGTGGCATTTTCGGGGAGTTCGAGCACACAGAGATCTCGCACAGGATTCGCGGCGGCGATGGTTACAGTAAGCATGCGCACCTGTTGGTCCGTCGTATCTTGATATTCCGCGATGCTCTTAAATCTAGGCATGATGATTACCAGCCCATCGTCGCGCGCGCCCGTGACGTGGAACGCCGTCGCGAGCTTCCGCGGCCCAACAGCAAATGCAGTCCCCAACGGTTCGATCCCAGTGGCGCTCTGCCTGCCAACAGCGAAAGTCACTTGACTGTAGTCGATCATCATCGGCGCTCCTTGAAACTTGTACTTACGTTCAACGAACATCTCGCAGATTGCAGGTCACGTAGTGGTCATTTTCGAGCGAGTCGCGGCGAATCGCATTTTTCGGGTGCCATCGTAGTCCCGGTTTGGTCCCGGCTTGTCACAACCAGGCATCAGCTGCACGGCTCCGGGGCCAGTCTGTCGGGACCACAAACAGGCCTGCGTTTACCCACCTAGACATGACAATGCCCTGGTGAGAGAAAGCCTCTCACCAGGGCAAACACGTCGGGCTGACAGGATTTGAACCTGCGACCCCTTGACCCCCAGTCAAGTGCGCTACCAAGCTGCGCCACAGCCCGTGACAACTCGACGATACTAGCGCACCCTCGCGAGTCCCGAGCAGGGAGGTCCGCCCTCAGCGGCCTTGAGCCATCGATAAAACGGAGTAGACTCATTAATGAGCGCAAGTTCAGATCCGAGGTGAGAGGGATGGCCGTCGAGAGCGGGCGTCGCGAGCGCAATAAGGCGCAGAAGCGTGAGCGCATCACCGCCGCCGCCAGTCGCCTCTTCGCCACCCAAGGCTTCGCGTCCACTACCACCGCCCAGGTCGCCGAGGAGGCGGACGTCTCGCACGGCACGCTCTTCCGCTACGCCGCCAGCAAGGCCGAACTGCTGCTCCTCGTCGGCAACACCCGCTTCCGCGAATCGCTGGACTCGGGCCGCGCCGCGTGCGCGTCCACCGATGACCCCGTCGAGCGGCTCACCGCCCTCGTCTCCCCCATGGCCGGCGACACCCTCTCGCTCGAGAACCTCGCCGCGTACCAGCGCAATGTCCTGGACGGCTCGCCGGACGAGGAGCACCGGGCCGAAGCACTGCGCCTCGTCGACGAGCTCATCGCGACCATCGGTGCCATCCTCCGCGACGCCTGGCCCTCCCCCGACGCACCCGATCCCGCCGTCGCCGCCGAGGCCCTCTACGCCACCCTCCACGTGCTCATCCTGCGCACCGAACGCGAGCAGCTCGACAGCTCCGCGTTCCTCCACGACTTCCACGAACACGCCACCCTCGTCGTCCGCGGATACCTCACCACACCCAGAGAGAGGACATCACCATGACCACGTTCACCCACGTCACCGTGCTCGGCACCGGAGTGCTCGGATCGCAGATCGCGTACCAGAGCGCCTACGCCGGCTTCCAGGTCACCGCCTGGGACATCGACGACGACGCCATCGCCGCCGCCAAGAAGCGCTTCGCCGGCCTCGCGAAGACCTATGATGCCGAGGTCGAGGGCGCCAAGGACGGCAAGTCCGCCGCCGCGCTCGACCACATCGCCTACGCCACCGACCTCGCCGAGGCCGTCAAGGACGCCGACCTCGTCATCGAGGCCGTCCCGGAGAACCCGCAGATCAAGACCGACACCTGGACCAAGGTCGGCCAGGCCGCACCGGAGAAGACGATCTTCGCCACCAACTCCTCCACGCTGCTGCCCAGCTCCTTCATGGACGCCACCGGCCGCCCCGAGAAGTTCCTCGCGCTGCACTACGCCAACCGCATCTGGGTCATGAACACCGCCGAGGTCATGGCGACTTCCAAGACCGACCCCGACGTCTACCGCCAGGTCGTCCGGTTCGCCGAGGAGCAGGGCATGGTCCCGATCGAGGTCAAGAAGGAGCAGCCGGGCTACGTGCTCAACTCCCTGCTCGTGCCGCTCCTCAACGCCGCCGGCGCCCTGTACGTCAACGGCGTCGCCGACCCCGAGACGATCGACAAGACCTGGCGCATCGGCACCGGCGCCCCCAACGGACCGTTCCAGATCTTCGATGTCGTCGGCCTCACCACCGCCTACAACATCTCGAGCATGAGCGAGGACGAGACCCAGCGGAAGTTCGCCGAGATCCTCAAGCGCGACTTCATCGATCACGGCAAGCTCGGCGTCGCGACGGGCGAGGGCTTCTACACCTACCCGTCCGAGTCCTGAGACTCATCGGCTGACCGCTCGACTTTTGCCGGGTTGTGGCCCCCAAACGCCATCGGCGAGGGCCGCAACCCGGCAAAAGTTGCACCGGGCGTGCAGGGTGGGTCAGCCGCGGGTGATGACGGACCGGAGTGTCTCCTCATCGCGAGCGACGACCGCGGTGCCGTCACTTGCGGTGATGATGGGGCGCTGGATCAACTTCGGGTTCTCGCTGAGGACGCGCACCCACTCGTCGCGATGCTCTCCATCTTTCGCCGGGAGCTCGACGCCGAGCTTCTTGGCGTCGGGGCGGCGGGCGATGTCCCACGGGTCCAACCCGAGCCGCCCCAGGACGTCCTCGATCTCCTCGACCGTCAGCACGTCCTCCAGGTACCGGCGGATCACGTACTCACTGCCCGCCTCATCGAGGGCGCTCACGGCAGTACGGCACTTCGAACACGCGGGATTGACCCAGATCTCGATCACGCCACCACCCTAGAGGGCTCGCCTGATCCTGGCGGCAGACCATCAACGTCACGAAGGCGGTTTGACGTTGACGAGCTACCGCCACCGGGGACGTAGGGTTGATGACCTACCGCCACGAGGGGCGTGGGGTTGACCAGCTACCGCCACTCGCGACGAGAGGTTGATGGCTTACCGCCGCCGGCCGCGCTTCTCGCGCACCCGCTGCTGGATGTGGATCGGGCTGCCGACGAAGCCGAACTCCTCGCGCAGACGCCGCTCGATGAACCGCAGGTACCCGGCCTCGAGCTTGCCCGAGGTGAACAGCACGAACGTGGGCGGCGCGGTCGACGGCTGCGTGCCGAAGAGGATCTTCGGCTGCTTGCCGCCACGTACCGGGTGCGGATGCTCCGAGACGAGCCGTCCCAGGAACGAGTTGAGCGCACCGGTTGGCACGCGCGTCTCCCACCCCTCCAGGGCCGCGTCGAGTGCCCGCACCAGCCGGTCGACGTGCCAGCCGGTCAGTGCGGCGATGTTGATCCGCGGGGCCCACGGCACCTGCACCAGCTCGCGGTCGATCTCGCGCTCCAGATAGTAGCGACGCTCCTCATCGACGAGGTCCCACTTGTTGAAGGCGATGACCAGCGCACGACCGGTCTCCTCGATGGAGTTGATGATGCGCACGTCCTGCTCGCTCATCGGCTCGCTGGCGTCGACGATCATCACCGCCACCTCGGCACGCTCGATCGCCGTGCTGGTGCGCAGGCTCGCGTAGTACTCGTGTCCCGAGGCCTCCTTGACGCGGCGACGAATGCCGGCGGTGTCGATGAAGGTCCACTCCCGGCCACCGAGCTCGATGATCTCGTCGACCGGATCGACCGTGGTGCCCGAGGCATTGTCGACGACGACCCGCTCCTCGCGCGCGAGCTTGTTCAGCAGACTCGATTTGCCGACATTCGGTTTACCGACGATCGCCACACGACGCGGCCCCTCGGGAGCGTCGAGATCCTCCTCGGGCGGATCGGGCAGCGCATCGAGGATGGCGTCGAGCAGGTCACCGCTCCCCCGGCCGTGCAACGCGGAGATCGGCATCGGCTCACCGAGACCGAGATTCCACAGCGCCGCCGCCTCCAGCTCGCCGCGCTGATCATCGACCTTGTTGGCCGCGAGGATCACCGGCTTCTTGGACGCACGCAGGAGCTTGACCACCCGCTCGTCGATATCGGTGATGCCCACCCGGGAGTCGACGACGAACAAGATGGCGTCCGCCACCGTCATCGCCACCTCGGCCTGCTGCGCGATGCGCTCGGCCATGCCCTTGGCATCGGGGTCCCAGCCGCCGGTGTCGACCACCGTGAAGGTGCGGCCGTTCCACAGTGCGTCATAGGAGACCCGGTCGCGAGTCACGCCCGGGGTGTCCTCGACCACCGCCTCGCGGCGGCCGATGATGCGGTTGACGAGGGTCGACTTGCCCACGTTGGGGCGGCCGATCACGGCGAGGACGGGCTGTTCGGACACCCCACGATCCTACCGATCCTCCCCTGGGCGGCCAGCACCCGTGACGTGGTGGACTGGACCAGTGGGCCTGCGAGAGATGACCGCCGACGACCGCGACGCCGTCACACGCTTCCTCCACGAGGCCGACCTCACGCTCAGCGGCCTCGATTCCCCCTCGCTCCGCCTCTGGATCGACCGCCGCGATGACGAGATCGTCGGCTGCACCGGCTACGAGCTGAGTGAGGATCGCGCCCACGTGCTCGTGCGGAGCGTGGCTGTCTCACCCGTCGCGCGTCGTACCGGCCGCGGACGCGAGCTGGCGCGCTTCGCTCTCGATCAGGCAGCCGGCGACGGGGCACGCACCGCCTGGCTCTTCAGCCGTCGTTCCGGCCTGTTCTGGGAGAGCCTCGGATTCGCCCACGCCGATCGCGACGAGCTCGCCACCGTCCTCGCCGGTACACATCAGGTCCGTCTCTTCCGGCGGACGGGTCAGCTGGAACGCGAGATCGCCTGGTCGTGCTCGCTGGCCGATCACACGGACTGACTACCTCGTGCCCCGGGCGGGGGGGGGGCCCCCCCCCCCCCCCCCCGGCCCCGGGGGGGGGCCCCCCCCCCCCCCCCCCGGGGGGGGG
>NZ_JAERWM010000032.1:0-28491 GCF_016918125.1 Aeromicrobium sp. YIM 150415
CGCGGCCCTATCACCCGTACTGACTACCTCGGGCCCGGGGCGGTGAGCTATCCCGCACCGACACGGCTGAACTGCGGGATAGCTCACCGCCCTCGCGCAAGGGTGCGGGATGACTCACCGCCCGGGGTCAGGAGGCGTCGCGGGCGAGACCGACGATGTGCTCGATGACCTCGTCGAGGGTCAGGTGCGTGCCGTCGACCACCACGGCGTCATCGGCCTGGGTCAGCGGTGAGGCGGCCCGCGTCGAGTCGATCTGATCGCGGCGCGCGAGCGACTCCTGGGTCGCCGTGGCATCGGCACCGCCGAGCTCCGCCGCTCGACGCGCCGCCCGCGCCGCCGGATCGGCGACGAGATAGACCTTCAGCGGCGCATCGGGAGCGACGACCGTGCCGATATCGCGCCCCTCGACGACGATGCCACGGCCCGCGGACGTGGAGAAGCCGATCGCCTGACGCTGCGCCTGCACGAGCAGCTCACGCACCCGCGCCACCGCCGACACCGGGCTGACCGCCGCCGTCACCTCATCGGTGCGGATCGGTCCGGAGACATCAGTACCGTCGACGGTGATGGTGGGCTCTTGCGGATCGACACCGGACACGATCGAGACGGACGTCGCCTCCTCAGCCACCTTCGCCGCGTCCGCGACATCGACACTGCGCTGCAGCAGCGCCCACGTCATCGCCCGGTACATCGCCCCGGTGTCCAGATAGTCGTAGCCGAGCGCCGTCGCGACTCCGCGCGAGGTGCTCGACTTGCCGGACCCGGACGGTCCGTCGATCGCGATGACGATGGGTGTTCCCACAGTGCTCCTCATCGGTAAGCGGACCATCCCTTGGCCCGCATGGCCTCCACGAGCGTATCGGCACGCCCGGACAGAACCACGATCTCGACCAGACCGACCGGACGGCCCACCTCGTGGTCGATCCGCAGGTCCTCGATATTGACGACCTCCGCGGCATCGCCGAAGAGCCGCGACAGCTCGCCGGGGGTGTCGTCGATCGGCACGAAGACACTCGCCACATCGGTCGGCAGGTCGCCGTGCTTGCCGGGGATCGTCGTGGTGCCCGCACGCCCCTGCTTCAGCAGGCCGTCGACGGCGGACGGGTCGTCGCCCACCGCGCCGATCAAGGTGTCCAGACGATCGCGCAACGTCGTCAGCAGCGGCGTGATGGCCGACGAATTGTGGCCGAGGATGTCGACCCACAGGTCGGCATCGCTGCGCGCGATCCGCGTGACATCGCGTAGGCCCTGGCCCGCCAGGTCCACATGCCCATCGGGAGCACCGTCCAGCAGGCTCGCGGTCAGATTGGCCATCAGATGCGGCACATGCGAGACCAGCGCGACCGCCTCATCGTGGGCACGCGGCGCGAACCGGCGCGGAACAGCACCGATCTCCACGACAGTGCGTTCCAGCAGATCCACCGCCGAGGACGCGCTCCGCTCGCCCGGCACGATCGCCCACGAGCGACCCTCGAACAGCTGACCGGAGCCGGCAGCGGGGCCGGATCGCTCCTTGCCCGCCATCGGGTGACCGCCCACGAAGCGCGGATCGTCCACAGCCTCCACGATCGCCGCCTTGACGCTGGCGACATCGGTGACGACCGCGTCCGGGAAACGGCGGAGCGCATCCTCGACCGCTGGCACCACCGCGGCCGGAGGAGTCGCCACGACGACGAGCTCGGGTGCCTCGACGGGATCGCTCGTCCCGGCACCAGCTTCGGCGGCCACCCCCACATTCCGCGGATCGCGGTCCTCCAGGTGCACCTGCGCACCGCGCTCGGCCAGCGCGAGGGCCACGGACGTGCCGATGAGCCCACATCCCACGACGAGGACGGGGCTGGGCACAGTCACGTGTTCTCCTTGTCGTCGGTGTGGTCTCGATACACCCGCTCGTCCCTCGCGGGCACCCGACCACCGGGGTCCTGCACGCTATCGAAGAGGTCGCCGCGCTCGTCGCGCGAGAGGTCCCGCATCGTGCCCACCTTCAGGTCACCGAGCCGCAGCGGTCCGAAGGCGGTGCGGGTCAGCTCGACGACCGGGTGTCCGACATGGGCCAGCAGCCGCCGCACGATGCGATTGCGGCCGATGTGGATGTCGAGCTCCACCAGGGACTGTCCCTTGCCACGGTCACGGACCACGAAACGGTCTACCGAGGCCGGACCGTCGTCCAGCTCGACCCCTTCGCTCAGGGTTCGTCCGAGCGAGTTCGGCACCTGGCCCTCGACGAGCGCCACATAGGTCTTGGTGACCTCGAAGGACGGGTGCGCGAGCCGATGCGCGAGATCGCCGTCATTGGTGAGGATCAGGAGCCCCGAGGTGTCGGTGTCCAGGCGTCCGACGTGGAAGAGCCGATCGTCGCGACCGGCCACGAAACGCCCGAGATCCGGCCGGCCGTTCTCATCGGCCATAGTGCTCACCACGCCACGAGGCTTGTTGAGCAGCAGATACGCATGCTCGCTCGGCGGCGGCACTCGCCGCCCGTCGACACGGATCACGTCCCGCACCGGATCGACGCGCACCCCCAGCCGCGTCACCACCTCGCCGTTGACCTCTACCCGGCCCCGGGCCATGAGCTCCTCGCTGGCGCGCCGGCTGGCGACACCAGCCTGCGCCAGCACCTTCTGCAGCCGGATCTCGCCCGTGTCCTCGAACTCGATCTCACTCATCGACGCTCTCCTGCGTGGTCTCGGTCTCCCCCGGCTCCGGCGTCTCGGTGCCCGGCTCCTCGGCCTCCGCGACCTCCCCTGCGACACGCTCGAGCTCACCGTCGAAATCGTCGAGCTCGGGCAGCAGAGGCGCGAGCGGCGGCAGCTCCTCCAGGCTTCCGAGCCCCATCCGCTCCAGGAAGTACGACGTGGTGCCGTAGAGCGTCGCGCCGGAGGTCGCGTCACTCCCCTGGTCCTCGATCAGTCCGCGCGTCAGCAGCGTCCGCACGACACCGTCGACGTTGACGCCGCGGATCGCCGAGATCCGCGAGCGGCTGATCGGCTGACGGTACGCCACGACCGAGAGCGTCTCCAGTGCCGCCTGACTGAGCCGGGCCTGCTGACCGTCCAGCACGAAGGCGGCCACCGCGTCGGCGTGCTCGTCACGCGTGTAGAACCGCCAGCCGCCGGCGACCTCACGCAGCTCGAAACCCCGCCCCTGAGCCGCGTACTCGTCGGCGAGGTCCACCAGAGCCTCGGTGACGGCATCGGTGGGGTGTCCGATCGCCGAGGCCAGCGTCACCGCGGGCAGCGGCTCGTCGGCGATCATCAAGATCGCCTCCAGGCTCGGCCGCAGCTCGAACACCACCGGCTGTTCGTCTTCGGCCGGCGACTGCTCGTCATTGGTCTGGGTCATCGTCACTTCCTGCATCGTCGGACTCGTCGAATTCATCGCCCACGTCGATGTCACCGTCATCGGTGCCGGTCCATCGCACGGTCAGATCGCCCAGCGGCTCGGCCTGATCGAAGGCGAGCACTCCCTCGCGGAACAGCTCGAGCAAGGCCAGGAACCGCGCCACCTTGGTGACCACATCGGGCGCATCGGAGGTGAGCGCCCGGAAGGTCAGCGACCGGTCGCGCCGTAGCCGGTCGACGACCAGATGGCCCTGCTCACGCACACTGACCGCCGGGGCGTGCAGGTGCGCGAGCGAGACGAGCGGCGGCGCCTTGGGGCGTAGCGCTTCCGCGGCCAGCACGGCCAGATCGTCGATCGTGGCCGGGATCTGCACCTCAGGCAGCAGCCGAGCGAACCTCGGTTCCAACGTCACCGCCCGCGGGACACGCCGCAGCTCGCGATCCAGGCGCTGCGCCAAGAAGAGCGCGACCCGCTTGAAGGCCCGGTACTGCATCAACCGTGCGAAGAGAAGGTCCCGCGCCTCCAGCAGCTCCAGGTCGTCCTCGTCCTCGATCTCGGCCTGAGGCAGCAGCCGAGCCGTCTTGAGGTCCAGCAGCGTCGCGGCCACCAGTAGGAAATGCGTCGTCGCCTCGAGGTCGTCCTCGAGCGTCTTGGTGTACGCGATGAACTCGGTCGTCACCACCGACAGCGCCACCTCGGTGATGTCGAGCTGATGCTTGGCGATGAGCTGCAACAGCAGATCGAAGGGCCCCTCGAAATTGCCGAGGGTCACCGAGAAGCCGTCGTGCTCGCCGCTCTCGGCCTCCGCGACGCCCAACTCGCTCACGAACGAAGCTCGCTCACGAGTCCGCCCGTAAGAAAGGACGTCGAGTATGAGCGGACAGCCTCGTGAGGCTTCCCCTGGTTCGCTCGCTTCGCTCGCTCACGAGTCGGCCAGTCTCCGCGCGATATCGCTGTCACTGCCGCGTGCGGCGATATCCTCCAGGGCGAGCGCCATGGCGGCGCGCACGAGCCGGCCGCGGTCGATCTTTCGACCGAGCTCGGCACGCAGCTGGATCCGGGCCTGCTCGAGAGCGATCAACTCCTCGCTGGTGAGGTAGACCGTCATCTTCTCGTCGTGCTTGACCCGGCCGCTCGCCCGGTGCTGGTCGGGGTTGGGCGACTCGGGTCCGGCGACCTCCGGTGCGGGAGTCGCGGACAGCCGGGGGGCCGTGGCGCGGAACAGTTCGTCCGCGCCGGGCAGGTTCACGCGTCGGGGCATCGCTGCAGCACCTCACGTGCGAGCTGACGGTAGGAGTCGGCGCCCCGGGACGTGGGGGCATAGGCCGTGATCGGCTCGCCGGCCACCGTGGAGTCCGAGAACTTGACGGTGCGCCGGATGACCGTGTGGAAGACCAGATCGCCCCAGCCGTCCACCAGCGTCCGCAGCACCTCGCGGCCATGGAGCGTGCGGCTGTCGTACATCGTGCCGAGCAGGCCGATGATGCGCAGGTCGAAGTTGGTGCGCTCACGCACCTTGTCGATGGTCTCCGTCAGCAACGCCACGCCGCGCAGCGCGAAGTACTCGCATTCGAGCGGGATGATGACGCCGTGGGCGGCGGTGAGCGCGTTGACGGTGAGCAGTCCGAGCGACGGCTGGCAGTCGATGAGGATGATGTCGTAGTCATTGGCGACATCGCGCAGCACGCGCGCCAGCGCCTGCTCGCGCCCCACCTCGGTGACCAGCCGCATCTCCGCCGCCGACAGGTCGATATTAGCCGGCACCAGGTCGAGGCCCGTGGTCGAGGTCGGGACGATGACGTCCTTGAGTGAGAGCTCGCGGTCCATCAGCGCGTGATAGACGCTCTGCTCGATCTCATGGGCGTTGTAGCCGAGACCGACGGTCATGGAGCCCTGCGGGTCGAAGTCGACCAGCAACACGCGCCGGCCGTCCTCGACGAGCGCCGCCCCGAGGTTGATCGTCGTGGTGGTCTTGCCGACGCCGCCCTTCTGATTGCACATCGCGATGATCTGCGCGGGACCGTTGCCGGCACGCGGCCCGGGCGCGTCGAGCACCGGCATGGGGCGCCCGGTCGGGCCAGTCTCGGGCGTGCTCATCGGCGTCCTTCGAGTGTCGACTTGTTGCTACTCACGAGCGCCACTCTACGCCCCGTCACCGCGCCCGTGGATGAGCCGTCGCGTAGACCTCGCGCAGCTTCTCGACGGTCACGAGCGTGTAGATCTGGGTCGTGGTGACCGAGGCGTGGCCGAGGAGCTCCTGCACCACGCGGACGTCCGCTCCGCCGTCGAGCAGATGGGTGGCGAAGGAGTGCCGGAAGGTGTGCGGGGAGACCTTCTCGGCGGCGATCCCGGCGCGCTGGGCGGCCCTGCTGAGCACCGTCCAGGCGCTCTGCCGCGAGAGCCGGCCGCCGCGGGCGTTGAGGAACAGGCCGTGGCTGGTGCCATTGGCGAGCGCGGGACGCCCGGTCGCGAGGTAGTCGCCGACGGCCTCCACCGCATAGCTGCCGACCGGCACGATGCGTTGCTTGGAGCCCTTGCCCCGCAGCAGCGCGGAGCCGTTCTCGAGATCCAGATCGTCGACATCGAGGCCGACCGCCTCGGAGATGCGCGCACCCGTGCCGTACAGCAGTTCGAGCAGCGCCCGGTCACGCTTGGCGAGCGCGGTGCCGGGACTCCCGGCGGCCGAGATGATCGCCTCGATCTCGTCGAGCGGCAGCGCCTTGGGGAGTCGCGAGGTGGGTCGCGGCGGCTTGACATCGTCGGTGACGTCGACCGCGACGAGCCCCTCCCTGAGCAGGAAGCGGTGGAAGCCTCTGATCGCGACGACCGTGCGAGCCACGCTCGACGTGCCGAGTGGACGGTGCTCGTCGTCGCCCATGCGCAGGGCGGCGGTGAAGTCCGCGACATCCTGGACCGTGATCTGCCCCGGATCCGTGCGCCCCACCGACTCCAGGAAGCTCCCGTAGCGGCGGAGGTCGCGTCGATACGACTGGAGCGTGTTGTCGGCGAGACCGCGCTCGATGCCCAGATGCGCGAGATAGTCCGCGACCGCACGCTCGATGGTCACCTGGACCGCCGGACCTGCGCCGCCAGGATCGCCCCCACCGTCAAAGCGTCGGTGATTCTGCCGTCCAGGACGAGATCCACCGCCCGCTCGAACGGCACCCACCACTGCCGCATGTCGGCCTCCTCGGCCTCGCGCCGTGTGCGCTCGGTCTCCGGCACGGCGGTCAGCTCCGTGGCCAGATAGGCGGTCCAGCGCTCGCTGGAGTATCCGGGCGTGGCCGCCATCTCCAGCAGCGGCTGCCAGTGCGCGGCGTGGATGTCCGCCTCCTCGCCCAGCTCCCGGGCCGCCGCCTCGGCAGGGTGCTCCCCCTCGATATCGAGGGTGCCGGCGGGAATCTCGATCAGGCGCTGACCGACCGGATGACGGTACTGCTCGACCAACAGCACCCGATCGTCCTCATCCAACGCCAGGACGGCCACGGCGCCGTGCGGACGCACGACCACGCGGGTGTGCTCCTGCCCGGCAGGATCGACGATCGTATCGAGCGAGACCCCGAGATAGGGATTCTCGAAGGCCGTCTCGACCTTCGAGACCGGCCATCTCGCGTCCTGATCGGCCACCCGCTCGGCCAGTATCCCCGGCAGTCGCGGATGTGCCTGCCCCTCACTCCCGCTCATGCCAACCGCATCTCCAGCTTGCGGGCGAGGGCGGCGCCGACGAGCCCGGCGAACAGCGGGTGCGGGCGCGTGGGACGCGAGCGCAGCTCGGGGTGGGCCTGTGTGGCGACGTAGAACGGATGCTCCTCGCGCGACAGCTCCACGAACTCGACGAGCTTGCCGTCCGGGGAGGTGCCGCTGAAGACGAGGCCGGCGTCCTCCAGCTGACCGCGGTAGGCGTTGTTGACCTCGTAGCGGTGCCGGTGGCGCTCGCCGATCTGCTCGCTGCCGTAGGTCTCGGCGACGATGCTGCCGGGGGTGAGCGCTGCCGGGTACAGGCCCAGGCGCATCGTGCCCCCAAGGTCGCCGTCGCCCTCGACGAAGGCCTCCTGCTCGGCCATCGTGGCCACCACCGGATGCTCGGTCTGCGGATCGAACTCCGAGGACGAGGCATCGGCGATCCCCGCCTTGGCGCGAGCGTATTCGATCACCATGCACTGCAGTCCCAGGCACAGGCCGAGGGTCGGGATGCCGCGCTCCCGTGCGTAGGTGAGAGCGCCGATCTTGCCCTCGATGCCGCGCACCCCGAAGCCACCGGGAACGCAGATGCCGTCGACATCGCCCAGATGCTGTGCGGCACCGGCCTCGGTGGCGCACTCATCCGAGGGCACCCACCGCAGGTTGACCCGGGCGTCCTTGGCGAAACCGCCGGCGCGCAGCGCCTCGGCGACCGACAGGTACGCATCGGGCAAGTCGACGTACTTGCCGACCAGGGCGATCGTGACCTCCTCGGAGGGCTCGTGCACCCGACGGAGCAGCTCGTCCCACTCAGTCCACTCCACGTCGCGGAAAGGCAGGTCGAGGCGGCGCACGACATAGGCGTCGAGTCCCTCGCCGTGCACGACCTTGGGGATGTCGTAGATCGAGGGGGCGTCGCTCGCGGTGACGACGGCCTCCTCGTCGACATCGCACATGAGCGAGATCTTGCGCTTGACGCTCTGCGGGATGGGGCGGTCCGAACGGCACACGATGGCATCGGGCTGGATGCCGATCGAGCGCAGCGCGGCCACCGAGTGCTGCGTCGGCTTGGTCTTGAGCTCGCCCGACGGACCGATGTAGGGCACGAGCGAGACGTGCAGGAAGAAGGCGTTGTCGCGGCCGATCTCGTGGCGCACCTGGCGCGCGGACTCCAGGAAGGGCTGGCTCTCGATATCGCCGACCGTGCCGCCGATCTCGTGGATGACGACGTCGACATCGTCGCCGCCCATCGACAGCATGCGGTCCTTGATCTCGTTGGTGATGTGCGGGATCACCTGGACGGTGTCGCCGAGGTAGTCGCCGCGACGCTCGCGGGCGATGACCTCGGAGTAGACCTGGCCGGTGGTGACATTGGCGCGGCCGACGAGGTCCTCGTCGAGGAAGCGCTCGTAGTGACCGATGTCGAGATCGGTCTCGGCGCCGTCGTCGGTCACGAAGACCTCGCCGTGCTGGAACGGGTTCATCGTGCCGGGATCGACATTGAGGTAGGGGTCGAGCTTCTGCATCGTGACCCGCAGACCCCGCGATTTGAGCAGGCGGCCGAGGCTCGAGGCGGTCAGCCCCTTGCCCAGTGACGACGCGACGCCCCCCGTGACGAATACGTGCTTGGTGACCGCGCTACCTGCCAAGGTGACTCCCGTGGATCGAAGGTGGTGCAGAACCCCTGACGTGTGAGCTCCACGGGATTCCAGCCTAGCAAGAAAGCCGCCCACGACCGAATCGCCATTGGCGTGTCGCGGGCCACCTTGCCGCAGTGTCCGGTGATCGAGCAGGACGGCGAGTGCAGCGAGCACGTGCCGTATCGAGATCGCCTCACCCGACGTGGTCTCGATACACTCCCAGACTCATCATCGGTGGTTGAGTAGCCGCGCCCTTCGATACGCGGCTCGTCCCTCGCCACTACTCAGGAACCGGAACGAGCGGCGTATCGAAACCACCACCCCAACGTGGCGTGGTCTCGATACGCTCCTCGTCCCTCCCCCGCAAGCGGGAGGTGCCCCCAGGTCGCACTCGACCACCGAGGCGAGGTTCTGGGAGGCGGGGTGGAGCGAGATCCTCTAGCGTGAACGGGCAAGGCTACTCGACCACCGAGGGATGGCTCGGTGGTCGAGTAGCCGTCTAGGGGCGGGCCAGCTCTAGCTGCGCTCGCTCTCGACCTCCGGCCTCTCGGCGCGGCGCTTGCCGCCGCCGAAGACCGAGTCGTAGTACTCGCCGAGCAGGGCCCGCAGCGATTCCTCCCGGCTCATCGTGCGCGGCGACAGCAGATACAGCACCAGCCCGAGTGCGACCCAGGCGATGACGATCAGGTACTCCCCCGGCCAGCGCAGGGACAGCGGGCTGGCGGGGATCAGCGCCGCGAGGACGACGCCGACCGCGGCCACCGCGCCGATGACCGGCAGCACCGTCGACACGATCGAGCCACCGCCGCCGGTCATCCGGCGGATGCGGAACATGATGACGACCGTGACCGCCCAGACGATGCCGATGTAGACACCGCCGGTGTTGAGGAACCACACCAGCGCGCCCGGGCCGAGCGAGCCGAGTGCCAGGCCGATCACCGTGGTCAGGACGAGCGCCGCGCGCGGGGAGCCGGTGCGCTCGTCGACCTTGCCGAAGACCGGCGGGAACAGCTCGATGCGCGCCAGCGCGAACATCAACCGCGACGAGGCCGCGAACACGGCGATGAAGGTCGTGATGATGCCGAGCACGCCGATGACGAAGGCGACGGTCGAGATGAGCGGCATGCCCGCGACATCGAAGGCCTCGATCGTGCCATTGGTCAGCGCTGCGGTGTCCTGCCACGGGATGACCCAGGCGGTGGCGGCGAGCACGATGGCGTAGAAGCCACCGGCGAGCAGCACCGAGATCACGACGATGCGGCCGATCTGGCGCGGGGTCGCCTTGGCCTCCTCGGCCATGATCGCGACGACGCCGAAGCCGATGAGGAAGCCGAAGGCCGGCAGCACGAAGCCGAGGACGTTCGCGATCGGCGAGCTGTCCGCGTCCGCGTCGAACATCGGGAAGAAGTTCGAGGCCGAGCCGCTGCCGAATCCGGCGACCACGACCGCCACGGCGAGGACGACCATGATGCCGAAGAGGATCAGCTGGGTGCGAGCACTGAACTCCACCCCGTTCCAGTTCAGCGCGAGCATCACCAGAGTGAGCACCACGCCGATCGCCAGCACCGGCAGGTAGATCGTCTCACCGCCGATCTCATAGAGCGGCACGGTGTTGAGCGACGGCCAGGCGGTGCTGAGCAGGCGGCCGGTGGCCGTGACGTAGAAGGCGACCGTTCCGGCGTACGTGCCGATGAGCAGCCAGCCGACGATGAAGCCGAGCAGCCGGTTACCGCCCACGACCGAGTACACGACCTCGCCACCGGCACGTGGCAGCCGCGCGGCGAGATTGCTGTAGGCGATCGCGATGCAGGCGGCGAGCGCGGTGGCCAACAGCATGCCGAGGATGGTGCCGCCGGCACCGAACTCGTGAAAGAAGGTGCTGCCGAGGTAGAGCCAGCTGGAGCCGATGACGCCGGCGGCGCCGATCGCCACCAGAGCCAGCGGGCTGATGGTCTTGCGTAGTTCAGACATGAGTTTTTCCTGTGGAGTGATGACGCGCCCGCAGCGCGTTCTTGTCGACCTTCCCGACCGGAAGGAGGGGGAGCTCGTCGAGGACGACGAACTCCTTGGGCACCTTGAAATTGGCGAGTCGTTCGCGGCACCAGGAGCGCAGCGCCTCGTCATCGAGCGCGGATCCTTCGGCCACCTGGACGTAAGCGACGCCGACCTCGTGGAAGTCGGGGTCCGGTCGAGCGACCACCGCGGCCAGCTCGACATCCTTCAGATCCTCGAGGACCTGCTCGATCTCACGCGGGTAGATGTTGTAGCCGCCGGACTTGTACATGTCCTTCGTGCGGCCGACGAGGACGAGGTTCCCGTCCTCGCGCAGCCGCCCGACATCGCCCGTGCGCAGCCAACCGCCGGCGGTGAACGCCTCGTCGGTGGCCTCAGGCCGGTTGAGGTAGCCCGCCATCACCGTGCGGTTCCGGACGCAGACCTCCCCCTCGCCCTCGGTCCACCCGCCGTCCTCGCCGAGCAGGCGGACGTCCATGCCGGGATCGGGGCGGCCGACGGTGGTCAGCAGGTCGTCATCGCTGGCATCGGGATCGGAGTAGGTGACCGAGCTGGTCGCTTCAGTGAGACCGTAGGTCGAGACCAGACGGACGCCCCGTGCGCGGTAGGCCTGCAAGGAGGCCCGCGGCAGTGGCGACCCGCCCCAGCCGACCAGCTCCAGCGAGGAGAGGTCCCGCGTCCGGAAGTCCGGGTGCGCGCTGATCCGCTGCAGCTGGGTGGGGATCTGGAACAGCGCCGAGATCCGCAGCTCCTCGACATCGCGGATCACCTCCGCGGCATCGAAGGACTCGCGCAGCACCAAGGTGGCGCCGGTGACCAGCGGCACGCCAACCAGATCGCCGACGCAGCCGATGTGGTTGATCGGCAGATTGCAGAGCACCACCGGTTCGCGGAGCTTCCACGTCTCACCTTCGACCACGCCGAGGCGGACGAGGCCCGAGTGGCGGATGAGCGCGCCCTTGGGCGTGCCGGTGCTGCCCGAGGTGTAGACGATGATCGCGGGATCCTGGGTGTCGACGAGTTTCGAGGCCTCGGCGGCCTCCACGGCGATCTCGTCCCCCGTGCCGGTGAGGGACTCCTCATCGAAGGCCCTCAGTCGCTCGGCGGAACCGATGTCGGCGATCGGACGCGCGATGAGTCCCTCGGCGGCCTCGTCCAGCGCTTCGCGTTCCGTGGCCGGAAGCGTGGTCAGCACCAGCACCGGAGCGGCGTCCGCGAGCACATAGGCGAGCTCGCGGGCGCTGTACCGGGGGTTCAGCCCCAGCCAGATCGCTCCGATCGCGGTGGTTGCGAGGTAGGAGACCACGAACTCCGGACGCGGCGCGGCCATCAGCGCCACCCGGTCACCGGGCCGCACACCGGTCGCCCAGAGCGCGCGGGCGTGTCGGCGGACCAGCTCGGCGAGCTCGACATAGGAGACACGCTCGTCATCGGGACCGATCAGCGCGGTGCGACCGGGGTGTTCACGGCTATGCCGGAGCACATAGTCGACGACGCGCGGCAGCACCGTCACGTCGTCGGTTCCGGTGTTCACTGAGCGTCGCTCGCTTCCTCGGCCTTGCGGTCGATGAGCAGGTAGAGCCAGCGCGCGTACATGGCGGTGTCGCCGCTCTTCTCGACCTCCAGCTCGGTGTCGAGCGTGACGAGGGTGCGGGTGGGGGTCTTGACCTCGGCCTCGAGGACGGTGCGCTTCAGTCGCACGCGATCGCCGACGAATACCGGCGTGGTGAACCGCACCCGGTCGGTGCCGTAGTTCAGCCCGTAACCGCCGTCGATCGATACGAAAGGTTCGGAGAAGTCGAAGTAGACCAGCAGGCTGAGCAACAGGAAGCCGTCGACGAGGGTCGGGCCGAAGGCATTGTTCTGGCTGATGGTCAGGTCGACCCGGTCGGGCTCGAGGTAGCTCCCGCGCGAGAACGCCGCGAGATGCTCGGCGTCGATCTCGAGCCAGTCCGAGACGTGGCTGCGTCCGATGAGGTCCGACGGTGCGGGAAGAGTCATGCTGTCTCCAGATTCAAATACAAGTAGTTACTTGGATTGAACTGTGGCACCGATCACGCCCACCGTCAAGAGTATCCAAGTATTTACTTGAACTTTGTCTGTGCCATGATCGAGGACACCGGCGAGCCCCAGGAGAGTGATGAGCGACCGAATCGCCCCCCGTCGTCGTGAGCCGCGCCAGAGCCGCTCGCGACAGACCGTGGCGCGCATCCGCCAGGCGGCCGTCGACCTGCTCGTCGACGAAGGCCTGGACGGGCTGAACACCAATGCGATCGCCGACCGCGCCGGGGTCAACATCTCCACCCTGTACGGCTACTTCCCCGACAAGCACTCGATCATCGTCGACCTCTTCGAGAGCTTCGAGACCGAGCGCAGCGATGCCGTGCTGAGCGCGACCGAGCGGCTCCGCGATGCCGAGGACTGGCGCGGCTGGATGAGCGACATCATCGACCGGATGGCCTCGTTCCGCGTGGAGTGGCCGGCCGGCATCATCCTGCGGCGCGCACTGGTGCTGAACCCCGAGCTGCAGGCCCTCGACGACCGGTCGACCGAGCTGGCCTCACAGGCACTGGCGCGGGCCTTCTCCGAGCGTCCTCAGGTCGACTCCGATGCCGATCTCCAGCGGATCGCCCTGGTGACCGTCACCACGATCACCCATCTGCTCGACCGGGCCTTCATGTCCACTCCCCCGGATCTCGGGATGCTCGAGGAACTCAAGGTGCTGACCGAGCGCTACCTGACCCCCTACCTGGAGCCCCGCGCCGACGCGTGAACGACGCAGGGGCCGCTCCGGTGCATGTCCGGAACGGCCCCTGCGTCGTTACTCGGGTCTACGGGATGGGCCCGTCGGCGGCACGGGAGGTGCCCCAGGCACCGGGGTTGCCCTCGGCCTCGCGAGCCAGCGCGGCGACGGCCATGATCCGTCCCGTGGCCGAATCGGTGACATCGAAGGTCGAGATGTCCTGCGTGCCGTCCGCGGCACGGACCCGGCCGACGATGCCCCGATCCTCCGACGACGAGACCGGTCCGGTGACGAGGACGCCCGAGCTCGCATCGTCCAGCGCGGGAGCCAGCTGGGCGACCACCGCGCCGTAGTCGGCATCGTCCGGGGAGGCCGGGCCGGTGACGATCACCGCGAGCGTCGCCGTCTGTTCCGGTTCGGTGGTCTGATCCAGCAGCTCGCCCTGCACGAAGGCGGAACGGATCGTACGGGCATCCTGGTCGGCCTCGGCGGTCTCGGTGCCGAGATAGGCGCGCGCGAGGGCCGAGCCGATCCGCTGGTAGGCGCTCTCGCCGGTCACGGCGTCACCACCGGACTGGTTGGCGACTCCCTCAGAGAACTGGCGATTGGCGGGCGCCAGCAGCTTGGAGGTCAGCGCCACCTGTCCGGTGACCTGAGCGCCGGCGGTCTGCAGGTTCTCCACGATGCCGGTGACCTGGGCATCCTGGGCCCCCGGCGTGGTGAAGACGACCACGCTCTCATCGCTCAGCGAGTCGCGGATCAGGTCCGGGCCGGTGTTCTCGGCGTAGGCGGCATCGAATCCGGCGACGGCCGGGGAGATGTCCTGTTGCCGGCTCTGATTGTTGGAGATGCTGGCGCCGGCGTCGTCGAGGAGCCCGGCGCCGATGGCGATGCCGGCGGCGAGCGAGAAGAGCACGGCCGCCAAGGAGACGAGGTGGTACCGCAGGTTGATCACGAGAAGAGTCCTTCGATCCAGGAGATGCCGCTGCCGACGAGATCACGCAGGTCCGTCCACCAGACCTGGCCGGCGGGGGTGGTGAGCACCGCCGCGATCACCGCGACGACGCCGGCGAGCAGGAGGAGGAACGGCACGAGCCAGGTGAGTCGCTGCACCGCGAAGAACCGCACGGCCTTCGCGTCGACGACCTTGGTGCCGGCCTTGAGCCGGGCCACGAATGCACTGCCGACATCGGCGGTGTCGCGCTCCAGCAGGGCCACGAGTGTCGGCGGGGCGCCGGCCAGCACGATGACATCGGCATCGTTGTGGTCGGCGAGCAGGATGGCGAGATCCTCACTGGCCCCGCTGGCGGCGAACACCATGGCATTGGTGCCGTGCTGTTCGAACCGTTCGGGATGGTCCAGCCGGCCGGCCGGTGAGACCACCACGGCCTCGCGGGCCTTGTCGATCGAGCTGTTGGTCAGTTGCTCGTCCGTGCCGATGACGACGTGCGGGACCAGACCGAGCCCCGCGATCACGTCACCGCCCTTGCCGACGCCGATCAGGAGCGGGTCGTTGTCGCGGATGAAGCGGCGCATGCCCTTGAGGTCGTCCTCGACATCGAAGGTGTCGGCCACGATCACCGCGGCCCGCCCACGGCCGGACTGCTGCAAGCGCGGGATGTGCGCGCCCTCGAAGAGCATCGCCCGCTCGCGACGCAGCTGGTCCGAAGCGTTGGCGGTGACCGAGTCGAGCCGGTTGGAGAGCTCTGTCGAGGCCTGGGTGAGCCCCTCGGAGATCCGTTCTCCGGTCATCTCGATACCCGTGGCGAGCAGTTCCTCGCCGCGGAAGACCGCCGATCCCTCGACGCGGACCTGTTCGCCGCTACGCAGCCGGGCGAACAGCCCCTCGCCGACATCGTCCACGAGGTGGATGCCGGCGCTGGTGAGCACCTGGGGGCCGAGATTGGGGTACCGGCCGGTGGAGGACGGGGCGACGTTGACGACGGCGGCGACCTCGCGCGCGACGAGCACCTCGGCGTCTTGAACCTCCAGGTCGGGGAGGTCGATGACCACGACGTCACCGGCGCGGACGCCGGCGAAGTCCGAGGACTGACGCGCGATGCGCGCCGGTCCGCGCACACCCGGCGCGTCCGGGTCGACCACGCGATTGCGTTTGAGAAGAGCCATAGCGCCTTCCATGCTGACACGCCAGGGCGCCCAGATCGCGGAGGCACGACGAGCCCATTGCACTGTGACCCAACCGTCAAGCCACGACGGCCTTCAGCCACTCGACCACCGAGGTGAGGGATCGGTGATCGAGTAGCGACCGCGAGCGCAACGAGCACGTCAGGTATCGAGATCACCTTTCCGTAAGCGTGGCCTCGCTCCAGCGCGGCTACGCCCCTGATGCCCCGGCTCCATCGCGTCGGCCGCGGACGGCCTTGGGCTACACGACCACCGAGGTGAGGGACCGGTGATCGAGTAGCGACCGCGAGCGCAACGAGCACGTCACGTATCGAGATCACCTTTCCGTAAGCGTGGCCTCGCTCCAGCGCGGCTACGCCCCTGATGCCCCGGCTCCATCGCTCCGGCCGCGGACGGCCTTGGGCTACACGACCACCGAGGTGAGGGACCGGTGGTTGAGTAGGAAGCTCGCCCAGCGAGCGACCGTATCGAAACCACCCCACCTGGCCTCGCTCCAGCGCCGCTCGTCCCCCGCGGCTACTCGACCACCGAGGGGTCAGTGGCCGGCGAGGTCGAGGAGCTCGCGCGCATGCTCCTGCGCGGCACGCGAGTCGTCCAGTCCCGCGAGCATCCGGGCGAGCTCGTCGACCCGCTCGTCGGGCGTGAGCCGCCGCACGCTGCTAGCCGTCACGGCACCGTCATCGGACTTGGTGACCACGAAGTGATCGTCGGCGAATGCCGCCACCTGCGGGAGGTGCGTGACGGCGATGACCTGGGCGTGACGTGCGAGGCGTGCCAGCCTCCGTCCCACCTCGACCGCCGCTTTGCCGCCGATCCCGGCATCGACCTCGTCGAACACGAGGGTGGGCACCGTGTGCTCGTCAGCGAGGACGACCTCCAGGGCGAGCATCAGGCGCGAGAGCTCGCCCCCGCTCGCCCCCTTGCTCATCGGCCGCGGAGCCGTACCTGAGTTGGCCGCGAAGCCGAACTCGACGACATCGCCGCCATGCAACGCAGGTTCGTCAGCGGGCTCCACGGTGACCTCGAGACGCGCCGAGGGCATCGACAGCTCCGCCAGCTCGGCCTGCACCCGTTCGGCGAAGGTGCTGGCCGCCGACCGCCGCACCGCGCGCAACCGCTCGGCGAGCTCGTCGACCTGTGGTCCGAGCGCGGCGATCTCGGCTTCCAGCTGCTCGAGCCGCTGATCATCGCCATCGAGCTCGGGAACCCGGGCGGCAGCCGACTTCGCCCAGTCGAGGACGTCATCGAGGGTCGGACCGTAGCGACGGACGAGCGCCGTGATCGCGGCCCTACGCTCCTGGACAGCCGCCAGGCGGGCCGGGTCGAGATCGATGTCAGCCGCATAGTGCTGCAGCTCCGAGGCGATATCGGCTACCTCGATCCCGGCGCTCGCCAGTCGTTCGGCGAGGCCGTCGAGTCGGTCGTCGTGACCCGCGGCATGCGCGAGCTGCTGGTGGGCAGCCCCGATGATCACGCCGACTCCGCCCTCGTCGGACGAGAGCGCCTCCGCCGCGGACGCGGCGGCCCCGATGAGCGATTCGGCGTGCGCGAGTCGCCCCTCCTCGGCCGCCAGCTCCTCGTCCTCGCCGGGTGCCGGGTCGACCTCCTCGATCTCACCGAGACCGTGCTGCAGCATCTCCAGCTCGCGGAGCCGTTCCCCGGCGTGCTCACGCAGCTGCGCCAGCGAACGCTGTGCCTCACGCCAGCGGCGGTAGGCATCCTGGTAGGCGGCCAGCGCCTCACGTGCCTCGGCCCCCGCGTACAGGTCGAGGGCATCGCGCTGCTGCGCGGCCAGCACCAGGCGCTGTTGATCGGACTGCCCGTGCACGGCCACCAGCTCGCGGGCGACCTGCGTGAGAACCGTGGCAGGAACGGTCGCACCGCCGGCGGTCGCGCGCGACCGGCCCTGGGCGGAGAGCACTCGCCCCAGGAGGATCTCACCGTCGTCGACATCGCCGCCCGCGTCCTCGACGAGCCCGGCGGCCACGGAGCCCTGGGGTACGCCGACCCCGGCCTCGACCCGAGCCCGCTCGGCCCCGACCCGCACCAGCCCGGAATCGGCGCGCTCGCCGCGGAGGAGCCCGAGCGCGGTGACCACCATGGTCTTGCCGGCTCCCGTCTCACCCGTGATCACCGAGAATCCCGGACCGAGCTCGAGCTCGGCCTCCTCGATCACGCCCAGCGCGGACAAACGCAGATAGTTCCACATCAGGACATCGTCTCCCGGCGCCGCTCGGCCGCTCCCCGCCACCCGGCCACCGGCAGCTCGAACTTGCGGACGAGCCGGTCGGCGAAAGGCGCGGTGTGCAGGCGGGCGAGCCGTACCGGCTCGGCCCCGCGCCGTACCTCGATGCGCGCCCCGACCGGCAGCTCGGCGGCGCGGCGTCCGTCGCACCACAGGATGCCGGCCGGGGTGTCGCCGACGATCTCGATCGCGAGGGTGGAGTCCGGGGACACGACCAGTGGTCGCGCGAAGAGCGCGTGAGCGCTGATCGGCACCATCAGGAGCGCCGCCACCTCGGGCCAGACGATCGGCCCGCCCGCGCTGAAGTTGTAGGCGGTCGAACCGGTGGGCGTGGCGCAGACGATGCCATCGCACCCCCACCGGGACACCGGGCGGCCGTCGATCTCCACGACCGCCTCGATCATGCGTTCGCGCGAGGCCTTCTCGACCGTCGCCTCGTTCAACGCCCAGTTGCGGCCGACCTCGCGACCTCCGACGGTGACCGAGACGTCGACGGTCAGCCGCTCCTCCACCTCGAAGTCCGCGGCGATCACCCGCTCGGCGATCTCATGGAGGTCCTCGACATCGGCCTCGGCGAGGAAGCCGACGTGCCCGAGGTTCACGCCCAGGACGGCGGCCCCGGTGCCACGGCACATCTCCGCAGCTCTGAGGATCGTGCCATCGCCACCGAACACCACCGCCAGGTCGCATCCTGCCGCTGCCCCGGGGCCGGCGCCCACGGCGACGAGATCCTCGATGCCTTGGGCGGCGATCGCGTCGTACTCGCTGTCGATCACCCGCACCTCGATGCCCGCCTTCTGGAGCTCGCGCGCGAAGGTCGCCGCGACGGCCGCGGCATCGGGGCGCGCGGTATGCACGGTGATCAGGACACTTCTCATCGCGGGGCTCCTCCTCGTTGGGACAGCGGCCCGGCTGCGACGGCCCGCTCCGCATCGGCAGGGTCCGGTGGTGGAGCGTCCGAACGCAGCCAGCAGAAGTACTCGACGTTACCCGCCGGCCCCGGCAAGGGGCTGGGCGCGAGCGCCCGCGTGCCCCATCCGTGGTCGTGGGCGCTGGTGCACACCTGCATGATCGCGCCAGCGTGCAAGGCCGGGTCGCGCACCACGCCGTTCTTACCGAGATTCGAGCGGCCGACCTCGAACTGCGGCTTGATCATCAGGACGATGTCGCCGGCCGACTCGGTGACGGCGGTGAGCGCCGGCATGACGATCGTCAGGGAGATGAAGGACAGATCCGAGACCACGAGGTCCACGGGACCGTCGATCTGCTCGCGGGTGAGGGTCCGGACATTGGTGCGATCCAGCACGTGGACCCGCTCATCGCTCTGCAATGCCCACACCAGCTGGCCGTAGCCGACATCGACCGCGATGACCTCGCGCACCCCTCGGCGCAGGAGGACATCGGTGAACCCGCCGGTCGAGGCTCCGGCGTCCAGCGCGCGACGACCGCTCACCTCCAGGCCGGCGGGCTCGAAGACCTCGAGGGCCCCGAGCAGCTTGTACGCGCCGCGCGACGCATAGCGCGGACCCGTGTCCTCCGCGATCACGATCGGCTGGTCCGTGGTGATCTGCGTCGCGGGCTTGCTCGCCGTGGCGCCGGCGACGCTGACCACGCCCTCGGCGATCAGGCCGGCCGCCTGGTCGCGAGAGCCGGCCAGTCCCCGGCGCACGAGCTCAGCATCGAGGCGCACCCGTCGGCTCATGCCGCCACCGCCTGAAAAGAAGCACGATAGGCGATGACCGGCATGAGATACCCCATCGCTCGCTCGCTGCGCTCACTCATGCCGCCACCGCCTGAAAAGAAGCACGATAGGCGATGACCGGCATGAGACACCCCATCGCTCGCTCGCTGCGCTCACTCATGAGGGCGGAGCGACCGGTTCGCCGCGCAGCACGCGCCGCAGGTCGTCGTGAACGGCGTCGAAGCGCGCCGGGTGTTCGTCGATCGTGACGTCCTCGAGATCGTCGAGCTGCCGCAGGACCCCCGCGACGACCTCCTCGGGACCGCCCTCCGGTTCCATCTCCGCGCCGCCCTCGCTGCGCTCATTCAGCTCGCTCATAGGCCCAGTGTCCCACTGTCCACGGACGGAATCGCCGAACCCGTGTCCCGGAGGTGCCAGGCGAGTCCGACCACGGCCCGCAGGCTCGCGACATCGGCCGCGGGACGATCCAGGGCGATCCGGCCATCGGTAGAGCGGGCGACCGCGTCACCGCAGGCGGCGGTGGCGCCATCGATCT
Source organism: Aeromicrobium sp. YIM 150415 (assembly GCF_016918125.1). NCBI lineage: Bacteria > Bacillati > Actinomycetota > Actinomycetes > Propionibacteriales > Nocardioidaceae > Aeromicrobium > Aeromicrobium sp. YIM 150415. Next base: position 20,047 of record NZ_JAERWM010000032.1, read on the forward strand.
CGACCGGCGGATGGGCTTGGTGGAGCCCGCGGAGATCGGCCGCGACGTAGTCGGGACGCTCGTCCTCGGTGGCCGCGACGAGATCGGCGAGGCCGCTGACCCCGGTGAGCACGGCGAGCGACACGATGTGGGCGGCGCGGGCCCCCGCGATGTCCGTGTCGAGCCGGTCGCCCACCATCAGCGGGCGCTCGGTCTGGATGCGCTCCACCGTGACCTCGAACAACGGGAGGTAGGGCTTGCCGGCGATGGCACGCGGTTCAGCCGAGGCCGCGGCGCGGACGACCTCCACCAAGGACCCGTTGCCTGGGGCGATACCCCGCGCCGTGGGGATCGTGCGATCCGTGTTGCTGACGTACCAGGGCAGACCCGCCTCGACGGCGTAGGCGACCTCGGCGAGATCGCGCCAGCCGATCTCGGGGAAGTAGCCCTGCACGACGGCATCAGGTGTGTCATCGGCCGACGAGACCGGCACCAGGCCGACATCGTGGACGGCCGCGCGCAACCCCTCGCCACCGCACACGAGCACCCGGGAGCCCGTCTCGAGCTCGTCGGCCATCACCCGGGCGATGGCCTGTGCCGACGTGACGACGTCCTCGATGTCGGCCGGCAGCCCCAGTCTCCGCAGGTGGTCGGCCACCGCCCGTGGGGTCCGGGCGGCGTTGTTCGTGAGGAAGGCCAGCGCCGCTCCCCCGGCCTCCGCCTTCGTCAACGCCTCGACGGCCTCCGGGACGGCGTGGTCGGAGACATAGACGACTCCGTCGAGGTCGAGCAGCACGGCATCGTGATCGTCGACGAGAGGGCCTGGGGACGAGCGCAATGTCATGGCGACGAGGCTACCGGCGCCCTCGTCAGGCTCTGCAGGTCGACCGTCACCCGGCCGACCAGCCCGTGCTGTCCCCGAGTGAAGCGCGCCCGCAGCTCACCCCGGACCTCGACGAGGTCGTCCGCGGCGAGGCGCAGAGCGCGCCGTCGCAAGGCCGCGGTCCATGCCGTGCATTCGAAGCTGTCGACGCTCTGCCTCGATCGCCGGCGCGCCCTGGCGCTGCGTCGCACCACCAGTCGGAAGGTCACGATCTGGTCACCGGACGGCAGCACTCTCGCGGCCGGCGGGGACGAGAGGCGGCCGGTGAGGTGCACCTCGTTGGTGTCGTGGGGAGGGACGGAGGTCTCTGGACTCTGGCTCATGGCCCAACCCTCCGGCGAACCGACCGCCTGATCCAGGCGGCTCACCCGATCTGTGGACGGCGTCAGGAGGGGTCCGCGGCTGTGGACGGAGTCCGGGCGGCCCGCGCGATACGGCTTTCGAGCGCGGTCAGCGCTGCCTCCACGTCGAGATCGGTGCCGATGACGTGGACCTCGATCAGATCGCCGTCGCGACTCGCCGACAATGAGCCGGGGATGAGATTCATGAGGAACACGAGCGCGATACGGGCACCTTCGGTGGGCAGGCTCGTCCGATAGGTCGTCCAGTACGGATCGACACGGGCACCGGAAGGCCGCACGGCACGGCGCGCGACGTCGATCCCCCCGAGCACGGAGCGGCCGAGCAGCCAGCCGCCGAGCCGCACCGACGCGAGACCGCGCTTCCACCGTCCCGCTCGCCCGCGAGCGGGACGGCCCGCGAGGACATAGCTCACCGCTACCGCGAGCGGGACGGCCACCATCCCGTAGGAGAGGACGCCACCATCCGCCTCCACGATCGCCACCCAGAGGAGCGACGCGACCGCGGCGCGTGCGAGGACCGATCCGATCATGTCGCGCCTCCGTTCACCGCGGCCCATCCGATGGCGACGGCGATCAGGATGAGCAGCACCGCCCCGGAGACCTCCCAGGCACCGAGCGACCGCTGGGCCCGCCCCACCGCCGCGACCAGCGAGACCGGCGGAGCGAGGCGTGACCGAACTCCCGCCGCCAGGCGTTCGAGCCGATGCACTATGGCGCGCAGTCCCTTCCCTGCGGACCTGACGAGCCTCTCCTCGAGGGTCACCACGTCGCCGGGAGGAACGACGTCCCCGTGCGGGTGGGCGATACGCGAGTCGTTCCAGCGGGGCCGGCGTGCGGTCAGCGCCGCTGCCACCGCGAGCGCGAGGCCCGCCAGCAGCGGCCAACCTTGCGCCCACCACGTCCCTGGGTCGAACCAACCGGGTCGGCTGGAGAGCGGTTCATGGGAGGCCGCGAGCCACCCCACCGCGGCCACCGGGACGACCGCGGCGGACGCCCACGCGGTATCACGGGTGACCGGCGTGGGCGACGGAGCTCGGTCACGCCGCCACATCACGACCGCGAACCGTGCCAGCAGCAAGGTCGATCCGAGACCCACCCACGGAAGCACCTCGGCCAGGGCAATCCCGCCGGAGGCCGGGAAGGTGGCGGCACCGACGGCCTCCTTCGCTCCGTACTTCGCCACATAGCCGCTCGTCAGCGGCGCGCCGATGACCGAGAGCCCGGCGAGGGCCATCAGCACCGCCACGGGCCAGCGTCGCCAGCGCTCCACATCCCACATCTGCACGCCGAGGAACAGCACCCCTTTCGCAAGACCGTGGTGGACCGCATAGATGACGGCCGCGATCGCGCACGCCGGGGCGACCTCGGGCATGGCCAGCGCGACGCCCACGAGGGCGGCCAGGAATCCCATCTGGCTGATGCTGCTGTACGCGAGGATGACCTTCGGATCGTCCTGCAGCAGTCCGACAGGTACCGCCAGGAAGCCTCCGAGGAGCGCGAGCGCCACGAAGGCGGTGCCCCATCCGACCTCGCTCTCGCCGAACGGCAGGAACCGCAGCCAGCCCACGAGGCCGGCCTTGATCATCGCTCCCGAGAGCACTGCGCTGGCGGGCGTGGGCGCCGCCGGGTGGGCGAGCGGAAGCCACACGTGCAGGGGCACCGTCCCGGCCTTCACCCCGAAGCCCACGAGGAGCAGCCCGATGATGAGATCGCGGTCCGGTGATGCCGCGACCGCGGCGGCGGATTCGCTGAGCCGCATGCCGCCGGCCCGCGCCACCAGCACCATCGCCGACAGGACGGCCCCCTCGCCGAGGACGGTCATCACCAGATAGATACGACCCGCACGGCGTGCCGATCCGGATCCGGAATGAACCACCAGCCCGTAGCCGGCGAAGCTCATCGCGGTGAAACACAGATAGAAGGTGATCAGATCGGCGGCCGCGAAGACGCCGGCATTGGCGACGAAGCACACCATCACGAGGCCGGACAGCAGAGCTGGACGCTCGGTGCCGGAGCGCGGGATGAAGGACAGCGCCAGACCGTAGAGCACCACCGCCATCGCCAGTAGAGGACGCGCGATGTCATCGAGAGCCACCGACGTGCCGAGCAGCATCCAGGGCACGGTGACCGTCTCGGGGTCTGCCGTCACGCACAGGATCCCGGCGGGCACCACGGCCAACCAGCCGAAGCGCGACACTCGGTCGCGCAGACGCTCGGCCGTGCTCCGTGGCACCACTCCTGATGCCATGAGCGAGGCGACCAGGAGCAGCGGCCATCCGGCGGCGATCCACCACATCATCGGTAGCTCCCCTCGGCGATGATCTCGGCCAGGCTCCAGGGCGAATAGGTCCATCCCGCGGCGACGCCCATGAACAGCACCATCGCGGCGGTCACGACCGCCGGCCACAGCAGGGCGGCAGGCGCTTCCAGACGGCGTCGAGGAGGACCGGCCGATGCGGCGGTCGCCCGTTCATCGGGTTCGGGACGCCAGAGGGCGTAGACCACGGGCAGGAAGTACGCCGCATTGAGCAGGGTGCTCGTGATGAGCACCGGCAGCACCCAGGCGGTGCCCGCGTCCAGTCCTCCGAGGGCCAGCGGCCACTTGGAGACGAAACCGGCCAGCGGGGGCAGTCCGATCATGCCGAGCGACCCGACCGTGAACGCGGCGGCCGTCAGCGGCATCCGCCGGCCGACCCCGGTGAGCTGACTGATCTTCGAGATGCCCTGCACCTCGGCGAAGAGCCCGGCGCAGAAGAACAGGGTGATCTTCATCATCCCCTGGTGGACGATATGGACGAGCGCTCCGGCGGTCGCCAGCGGCGCCACCAGAGCGGCCCCGAGGGCGACATAGGACAGCTGGGAGACCGTCGAGTAGGCGAGTCGCTTCTTCAGGTCGTCTTGTGCCAGAGCGCGGATCGATCCGTACACGATGGTGAATCCCGCGAAGGCCGCCAGGACCGGCAGTAGTCCCAAGTCGCCGGCGACCGACAGCCCGAAGAGGTCGTGGACGACCCGGACGATGCCGAAGGCACCCGCCTTGACGACGGCCACCGCATGCAACAGTGCGCTGACGGGCGCCGGTGCCACCATCGCCACCGGCAACCATCCGTGCAGTGGGACGATGGCCGCTTTGACGGACATGCCGATGAGCAGCAGCGCGCCGATCGCTGTGGTGACCCCCGGTCGGTCGGCGGCGAGCTCGGCCACCGCTTCCACGCCTCCGGCCGTGAACTCGACCGGACCCACCAACACGGTGAGCCAGACGACGCCCGCCAGCAGGACGACTCCGCCACCCAAGGTGTACGCCAGGTAGGTACGAGCACCGTCGAGTGCGTCCTTCGTCCCGCGATGCGCCACCAGCGGGTAGGTCACCAACGTCAGCATCTCGAAGAACAGCAGGAAGGTGATGAGATTGCCGGCCAGGGCGATACCGGTCGTCGCGGTCACGCACAGGCTGAAGAATCCGAAGAAGCGCGAGCGGTTCGGTGCGCCCTCCAGATATCCGATCGCGTAGATCGTCGTCACGAGCCAGAGCCCGGCCGACAGCGCGACGAAGAAGAGCGAGAACGCATCCGTGACGAGCACGAGGTCCACACCCGGCACCCACGGCATCGAGGCGCGGAGCTTGTCACCGGCCACGACGGGCGGGATCAGAGCCACGACGAAGCCCACCTTGGCCAGCGCACCGGCCAGGTTGAGGGTCGTACGCCACCGCACCTGATCCTCACGCAGGCAGAAGATGATCCCCGCCGGGATCAGCGAGGTCAGCAGCATCAGCAGGGGGACGATGCTGTAGTCGACCGAGGCTTCGGGAGTCATGGGCGTCCCCTCGCCGTCGGGTCCTCGGCGAGGAGATCGACGAGTCCGGCCGAGAACACCCCGAAAGCCACCGAGGCGATCGCGAGGATGAACGGCACCACGGCCAGGATGGCGGGCACCGGGTACGGAGCAGGCACCTCGTCGTCACCGGGGCGATTGAAGGTGGCGCGGACCATCGCGGCGGTGTAACCGAAGGTCAGCAGACCACCGAGCAGGAGCACACCGATCCACCACCACTCTCCCTGTTCGATCGTTGCCACCAGGAGTTGCCACTTGGCGACGAAACCGAAGGTCGGGGGCAGTCCGGCGAGGCTGATCCCGGCGATCGCCAGCGCGGCGACGGTCATCGGGGTGTGGCTGATCGCGCCGTGGAGCTGTGAGAGTCGGTCGGTGCCGTAGGCGAAGGCGAGTGTGCCCGCGGCGAGGAACATCGCGGCCTTCGCCAGCCCATGGGCGAGCACGAGGATCACTCCCCCGGACCAGCCGGCCGCGGAACCGTCGGCCAGCGACAGCACGATCGCGAAGTATCCGACCTGCGCGACGGTGGAGTAGGCGACGATCGGCTTCAGCCGGGACGACCGCAGCGCCATCGCCCCGCCCCAGAAGACGGCGACCGCCCCGGCGATACCGGCCGCCACGCCGAGGACCTGCACCGCCGCGGTGCCATCGGCGATACCGAACCAGATCCGCCACAGGACGATCACGCCGGCTTTGATGACCAGCGCCGAGAGCACCGCACTCACGGCCGCGGGAGCGGCCGGATGGGCGACCGGCAGCCAGGCGTGCAAGGGGAACAGCGCCATCTTCGCTCCCATGCCGAGGAGCGTCAGCGCCAGGATCGAGGTCAGGACCGGGCCGGGCTCCAGTGCCGCGGTGGCCTGGGGCAGGTCGAGGGTGCCGGTCTCGGCGTAGACGAGCGCGACAGCCAGCAGGAACAGCAGAGACCCGATGACGCCCACGAAGAGATAACGCAGCGCGGGAGCGGCGGCCGACCTGCCGCCGAGGGCCACGAGTGCGACGGCCGCGATGGTCACCAGCTCGAGCATCACGTAGATGGTGAACAGATCACCGGCGACGACCACGCCGTTGAGGCCCGCCCAGAGGACGAGCCACAAGGGCCAGAAGTCGGGGCCTCCGGCGAGGCTGGGTTCGGCCGCGGCGTAGACCGTCACCGCCAGCCCCACCACGGCGACGAGTGCCAGGAACGCGGTGCTGGTGCCGTCGGCGCGCAGGGTGATCCCCAACGGCGCCTCCCAGCCCGCGAGCGCGAGCTCCCAGCTGCCCCCGCCGATCAACGCGACGACGCCGATGCCGAGCGCCCCTGTCGTCGAGGCGGCCGCCGCGCCGGCGGTCCTTCGCAATCCTCGAGGCACCAGGGCCGTCACGGCCGCCAAGAGCAGCGGCAGGAGGACGAGCGCGGGCAGGAGCGCGGGGTAGTTCATCGACCCTCGCTCTCGTCGGTCACCGCGTCGACGCGGCGCGCCAAGGCCAGCGCCACGCCGGTGACCGCGGCCATGATGACGATGCCGGTCAGGACGAGCGCCTGCGGTACCGGGTCGGGGGCCTCACCGCGGGCGGCGATGGCGAGCAGCACCATCATGACGCCGCCGGAGGCCACGTTCAGGGCGACGATCCGTCGCAGCAGGTCACCGACCAGGAGATGGCCGACGAGTCCGATCACCACGATGGCGGGACCGGCGATGAGGGCGAGGTCGACGACGGTCACCGAGCCTCCCCTGGTTCGCTCCGATTCGCGAGGAATATCCTCGCGAGGCCGACCCCGATGCTGACCGCCAGCACCGCCTCGACGGCGAGGATGGCCGTCGACGCCCAGGACTCGCCCAGGACCAGCCACCCCGCGCCCCCGACGGCCGTCGAGAACGCGAGCAAGATGAACACGACGAGACCCAGCACGATCAGGGCATCGCCCCACGGGCCTCGGGTCGAGGTGCGCCGAGTTCCGGTCAGGTGGGCGATGACGAGGCCGGCCCCCACCATCGCTCCGGCTTGGAAGGCGCCTCCGGGCCGGGTGGTACCGGCGACCAGCATCCACACGGCCAGCAGTGAGACGACGGGCAGCAGGACCACGGCGATGATCCGCAGCTCACCGGACGCCGAGAGAGTCCGCGTCCAGGAGCGATCGCTGACGGCGGTGGCCGCGAAGACGGCCGTCATCACCACGGCGATCTCCAAGAGCGTGTCGAAGCTGCGGAAGTTCAGCAGCACGGCCGTGACGGGATGTTCGGCGCCGCTGGCCCCGATGTGGTCGCCCACGAGGAGAGGCAGCTGCCCCGACGGTTCCGACAGCCGGGAGACCACCCATCCCATGCCCAGGAAGGCAATGATGCCGGCGATGAGGCCGGTGGCGAGCGCCCACGACCTACGTCGAGGCACCTCTGCCTGCTTCGAGGCGAGGGCGTCGACGAGCAGCGCCCCGGTGACACCGCCACCGAGGACGGCTTCCGCCAGAGCGATGTCGGGGGCATCCAATCGAGCCCACAGCAGAGCGAGCAGCAGCCCGAACACCAGAAAGACCGCGACCGCGGACGTGCGCCGCGGGACCAGCACGGCGACTACAGCTGACAAGACGACACCTGCCAGCAGGAGCCCGTCGAAGACACCGATCTCCAGACTCATCCGTCGTCCTCGCGTGTCGCCAGCAGGTGACTGTTCACCGCCGTGCCGATGAGGGCAAGGATCCAGATGAGCAGGAGTTTGGCCACCACGCCCGCACCGACTCCGTTCGACACGGTGTGGACGATCAGGCCGAGGATGATGAAGCCGAGCCCGAGGTTGTCCGCCTTCGCGACGGCGTGCAGGCGCGTCGGAAGGTCGGGGAAACGCAGGAGACCCACTGTCCCCGCAATCATGAAGAGGGCTCCTACGCCGAGGAGCAAGGTCATCAGGACGATCATCGGCCCGCCCGCTGGGTCCAGACGAGCGCGACGACGGTGGCGAGGGCCACGACCGCGATGGCGGCGTCCCGGAAAGCCGCGGTGCCGGTCAGACTGCCGAGCACGGCGAGCAGTGCGGCACCTGTGGTGCCGAGCAGCACGAAGGCGGTGAGCCGGTCCCGGGTGGTAGGACCCCACCCGGCGCGCCAGAGACCGGCGAGGGTACAGAGAAGCACCACGGCTGCCGTGATCGACAAGGCCGTGTCCGCTGCGCCGATGCCCTAACCTCCGCTCCCTCGTGCTTGGCACGATTTTAGGAGGAACACGGCATCTCCGCAGCGTGAGCGAAAAGGTCCACACATGCGGCGAGGCCGCCCCAGATGTGTTTGGGGCGGCCTCGCGCTAATGTTTGTCCGGCGACGTCCTACTCTCCCACACCGTCTCCAGTGCAGTACCATCGGCGCTGAAGGGCTTGACTTCCGGGTTCGGAATGTGACCGGGTATTTCC
>NZ_JAERWM010000033.1:0-57277 GCF_016918125.1 Aeromicrobium sp. YIM 150415
CGGAGACCTCGCCGGTCGCCTCGTTCTCGCCGTGGGGTAAGCCGCCGGTGGTGGGTTCGATCGGCACGCCGGTCAAGGGGGTGGAGATGAAGCTCATCGACAACGAGTGGAACGAGATTGCCGATGATCCTGAGGCGATCGGTGAGATCGCGATCAAGGGTCACGGCATCATGAAGGGCTACTACAAGCGTCCGGCCGCGACTGAGGAGGCGATCCATGGTGAGTGGTTCCGTTCCGGGGATCTGGGTCGTCGTGACGAGAACGGTTATTACTTCATCGTCGACCGCAGTAAGGACATGATCATCCGCGGCGGGTACAACGTGTATCCGCGTGAGCTTGAGGAGGTGCTGATGACGCATCCGGCGGTCTCGCTGGTCGCGGTCATCGGCGTGCCGCACGAGTCCCACGGTGAGGAGGTCAAGGCCGTCGTGGTGCGCGAGCCGGGTGTCGAGGTCACCGAGGACGAGCTGGTCGCGTGGGGCAAGGAGCAGTTCGCGGCCTACAAGTACCCGCGCATCGTGGAGTTCCGCGACGAGCTACCGATGACCTCCACCGGCAAGATCCTCAAACGCGAACTCAGCTGACCTGCCGCGTGGGCGGTGAGTCATCCCGCACGTCGCCGCTGGGCGGTGCGTGAGCACGCACTTGTGGCCCGGTAGCGCGGGATAGCTCACCGCCCGAGGTGGGGTGGGCGTGTGGTGCGGGACAGCTCACCGCCCACGGCGGGAGGCAGCGCCCTGTGACGGGGTGACGGACCGATACACTCGGACCGTCACCCCGTCCGTCGTTCCAGGGAGCGCCCGTGGCCCGCGTCATCGTCGATGTCATGCCCAAGCCGGAGATCCTCGACCCCCAAGGCAAGGCCGTACACGGCGCCCTGCCCCGCCTCGGTTTCACCTCGGTCACCGATGTCCGCCAGGGCAAGCGCTTCGAGCTCGAGGTCCCGGACACCGACGAGGCGACGCTGGACCAGGTGCGCGAGATCGCCGGCACCCTGTTGTCCAATCCGGTGATCGAGGACTTCGAGGTGCGGGTGGAGGGCGACGCGTGAAGGTCGGTGTCGTCACCTTCCCGGGGTCGCTCGACGACGGCGACGCTCGCCGCGCGGTCCGGATCGCCGGCGGGGAGCCTGTCGCGTTGTGGCACGGAGACCACACCCTCGCGGGTGTCGACGCGGTCGTACTGCCCGGCGGCTTCTCCTATGGCGACTACCTGCGCTGCGGTGCGATCGCGCGCTTCGCTCCGGTCATGGAGCAGGTGATCGAGGCGGCCAAGGGCGGTCTGCCGGTGCTCGGCATCTGCAACGGCTTCCAGATCCTGTGCGAGTCGCACCTCCTGCCCGGCGCACTCATCCGCAACGATCACCGCACCTTCGTGTGCCGTGACCAGGTGCTGCGCGTCGAGAATGCCGACACCGCCTGGACCCGCGACTACACCGCCGGCCAGGAGATCACCATCCCCTTGAAGAACGGCGAGGGCGGCTTCGTGGCCGCGCCGGACACGATCCGCGAGCTGGAGGAGTCCGGCCGGGTGGTCGCGCGCTATGTGGGCGTGAACCCGAACGGCTCGATGAACGAGATCGCCGGGATCACCAACGAGCGCGGCAACGTGGTCGGTCTCATGCCGCACCCCGAGCACGCGGTCGAGGACCTGTGCGGCCCGGGCACCGATGGCCTCGGTTTCTTCACCTCGGTCCTGCAGACCGTCCTGGTCTGACCCCCTTCCTGGGCGGTGACGTGCGCACCTCTCGCCCGGTTGGGCGGTGACGTGCGCACCTCTCGCGCGGGGTGAGAGGTGCGTAAGTCACCGCTCACTGGCGGTATCGCACCGCTGCACGACGAACGATGCGGTCCTAGGCTCGAAGCATGAGCACTGAGGTCAGCCACAACGAGTCCGAGCAGCGGTATGAGATCCACGTCGACGGTGAACTCGGCGGGTATCTCGTCGCGCAGCCCGATGGCGATGTCGTGACCCTGCCCCACACGGAGATCGACGAGCGCTTCGAGGGACAGGGCTTGGCGAGTCAGCTGGTGACCGCGACGTTGGAGGACATCCGCTCACACGGGCAGCGGATCCACCCGACCTGCCCCTATGTCAAGCAGTTCCTGGAGAAGCACACCGAGTACGCCGACCTCGTGGCGGAGTGACATCTCGCGGGGTCAGTCGGCGGCGACCGACTTGCGCAGGCTGTGCAGGAACAGGCTGCGGACCTCGCCGCGGGTGTGCACGGCGAACCGCGTGTGGGCATTGGCCGAATAGAGCAGGGACCAGAGCAGGTCGCTGATCCACGCACCCGGCAGCGCCGGGTCGATCGAGTGATCGGCATGCCCTCGGTCGACGATCGTGCCGACGATCTCGTCCTCCTCGAGGGCGTCGAGGACCTGCTCGTCCTCGGGCATCAGGAACCACCATCCGAGGATGTCGAGACGGTCGAAGAGTTCGGTCGCCAGACGCATCAGCGCCTCGAGTCCGGTGCCGTCCTGCGGCCGTGCCTCCTCGGCGGTCCGGGCGTATTCCTCCTCGACGAAGCTGCCGACGGCGGCCTCGAGGGCGGGGCGGTCCGCGAAGTAGCGGTGGACGGTGCTGCGGGCGACCTCGGCCGCTTCGCCGATCTCGCGCATGCTCGCTCGGCGGTTGCTGCCCAGGACGCGGATCGCCGCGAGGAGGATGGCGTGGCGGGTACGGTCCTGGGTCGGGGTGCTCACTCCGGCAGGCTACCAAGGTGTCCCTTTATGCGCCTGATTCGTCTCAGTTAGGACACCTATGTCTTAATAGTGAGCATGGCTGGCCCACGATCGCGTTTCTCGGTGCTCTGGTCCTTCGCGCGTCCGCATCGCGCGACCCTGTTCGTCGCCCTGGCCCTGGGCCTGTTCGCCTCGGGGATGGAGCTCGCGACGCCGTTGGTGACCAAATGGGTCCTCGACACGCTCGCGGCGGGCGGCTCGATCACCGGACCGGTGTCGGCGCTGCTCGGCCTGCTCGTCGTAGGGGCGGTGATCAGCTGGAGGCAGTGGATCCTCCTGGGCACCCTCGCCGAGGACATCGTCTTCGACGCGCGACGCCACATGATCGGCCGGTTCCTCTCCGCGAAGGTCCTGCCCCTGCTTCGGCGCCCGACCGGCGAGCTGGTGACTCGGATGACCAGTGACTCGGTACTCATGCGCGAGGCGGCGTCCTCGAGCCTCGTCGGCCTCGTCAACGGCAGCATCGTCCTGGTCGGGACGCTCGTGCTGATGGCGGTGCTCGACCTCGTGCTCTTCGCCGCCACCCTCGCCGCCGTGCTGGTCGTCGCCGTCCTGTTCGGACTGCTCATGCCGGCGATCGCGAAGGCTCAGGAGCAGGCGCAGGGGGCGCTCGCCGACCTGGGCGCGGGGACCGAGGGCACTCTGCGGGCGATCAAGACGGTCAAGGCGGCCGGTGCCGAGGAGCGGCAGCGAGAGCGGCTCTTCGACGACGCCCGGCGCGCTCGCGAACACGGGGTGCGGGCGGTGCGCCGCGAGGTGGTGGCGTGGACGATCGCCTGGACGGGGATCCAGGCGGCCATCATCGTGATCCTGGCGCTCGGCGCCGCCCGGGTCGCGGCGGACGAGATGGCGGTCTCGACGCTGGTGGCCTTCCTGCTCTACGCCTTCGGCCTCATGGGGCCGATCACCGAGCTCAGCCAGAACATGACCGCGTTGCAGGCCGGGATCGCCGCGGCGGGCCGTATCCGCGAGATCGACGAGCTCGAATCCGAGCCTCGCAGCGGTGTCATCGGCGCTGAGCCGTCCGGTGGCGGGATCGCCCTGCGCGATGTCAGGGCCCGATACGGCGCGGATGCCGACCCGGCTCTCGACGGCGTCTCCATCGAGGTGCCCGAGCGCGGGCATATCGCCCTGGTCGGCCCGTCGGGTGCCGGCAAGACCTCGGTGCTCTCGACGGTGCTGGGCTTCCTCGAACCCGAGGACGGCGACCTGCGGATGGGGGACACGCCCTACGAGTCGCTCTCGCCGGCACAGGTCCGCAGCCGGATCGCCTATGTCGAGCAGGAGACGCCCGTGGTGCCCGGGACCATCGGCGAGAACCTGCGCTTCGTCAATCCCGAGGCGTCCGACCAGGCGGTGGATCGCGTGCTGGCCGAGCTCCGACTCGATGAGCTCGTCGAGCAACTGCCCGACGGTCTCGACACCCCGCTGACCGACACCTCGGTCTCCGGCGGTCAGCGGCAGCGCATCGCCGTCGCGCGGGCCTTGCTGGCCGACCCGGAGGTGCTGCTGCTCGACGAGGCCACCGCGCAGGTCGACGGCATCACCGAGGCGGCGATCCATCGGGCGATCCGGCGTCAGGCCGAGCGCGGTGCCGTGCTCACGATCGCGCATCGGCTCAGCACCGTGGTCGACGCGGACGAGATCATCGTGATGGAACACGGACGGGTCGCGGCGCGCGGCTCGCACGAGACCCTGCTCCAGACCTCGGACCTCTACCGCCAGCTCGTCGCCGCCCTCGTCGTCCCGACCGGCTGACCGCTCTCGTCGTCTGGTGGTGGGACTCGGTGTCGGTGGGCGCCTCGCTGGGCGGTGACCTACGCACGTCTCGACGGCTTCGAGGGGTGCGTAACCCACCGCCCAGCGTGTCGAGGGGTGCGTAACCCACCGCCCAGCCGAGTGAGGGGTGTGTAGGTCACCGCCCAGGGGCGGGCCGGGGAGGTCAGGTGGTGAGGAGGGAGTGAGCCAGGGCGCCGACGGCCTCGGACTCGACGAGGAAACCGTCGTGCCCATACGGCGAGACCACCACGTCCAGCTCCGCGCAGCCCGCGATGCCCTCGGCGAGCTCGCGCTGCTGGTGCAGCGGATACAGGCGATCCGAGTCGATGCCCGCCACCAGGGTGCGGGCCGTGATCCGGCCGAGCGCGGCGGCGATGCCTCCGCGCCCGCGACCGACGTCGTGACTGTTCATCGCCTCGTTGAGCACGATGTAGGAGTCCGCGTCGAAGCGTTTCACGAGCTTGGCGCCGTGGTGCTGGAGATAGGACTCCACCGCCCAGCGTCCATCGGGCTGCACAGCGCGGCCGAAACGCTCGGCGAGCTCGAACTCACTGCGATAGGACAGATGCGCGACCCGGCGAGCCAGATCGAGTCCGGCTTCGGGGCCGGCGGCGCGGATGATGTCGTTCTGCGTGGTCGCCAGCCCGATCTGGTCGGCCGACGCCGCGGCGCTCGTGGCCAGCAGGAACAGGCGCTCGACGCGGCCGGGATGCTCGATCGCCCACTCCAGCGCCCGCATGCCACCCGCCGATCCGCCGATCACGCTGTGCCAGGCGTCGATGCCCAGCGCATCGGCCAGGGCGACCTCCGCGGCCACCTGATCGCGGACGGTCACGGCAGGGAAACGGGATCCGTAGGGCCGCCCCTCGGGGTCGAGGCTGAGGGGCCCGGTGGAGCCCCGGCAACCGCCGAGGATATTGGCGGCCACGACGAAGAACCGGTCCGTGTCGATGCCGCGACCGGGGCCGACGACATCGCCCCACCAGCCGCCCTCGCCGGTGACGATGTGGTCACCGGTGAGGGCGTGCAGGACGAGCACGGCATTGGAGCCGTCGTACTCGCCCCAGGTGGCATAGGCGAGGCGGACCTCCGGCAGGACCTCACCCGATTCGAGGGTGAGGTCGCCGATCGCCTGCTCGTGGGTCACTTGGCCGCGCGGAATCCTGCGTCGAGGTCGCCGAGGATGTCCTCGATCCCCTCCAACCCGACCGCCAGACGCACGAGACCGGGTGTCACGCCGGCCGCGGCCTGCTCCTCGGCGGTGAGCTGTGAGTGGGTCGTCGAGGCCGGGTGGATCGCCAGGCTGCGGACGTCGCCGATATTGGCCACGTGACTGTGCAGGTCCAGCGCGTCGATGAATCGACGGCCGGCGTCGATGCCGCCGGGCAGTTCGAAGGTGACGATGGCACCGGAGCCCTTCGGCGTGTACGTCTGCGCGAGCGAGTGATACGGGCTCGAGGGCAGGCTCGCCCAGTGCACCGACGCGACGTCCTCACGGGCCTCCAGCCATTCCGCGACGCGGCGGGCGTTCTCGACATGGCGCTCGACCCGCAGGCTCAGCGTCTCCAGCCCCTGCGCCAGCAGCCAGGCGTTGAACGGAGCGATCGCGGGGCCGACATTGCGCAGGTACTGCACGCGCAGCTTGGCGATGTACGCCGCCGCGCCGAGCGCCTCGGCGAACACCAGGCCGTGGTAGCTCTCATCGGGGGTCGTGAATCCCGGGAACTTGTCGCCGTGCGCGCCGTAGTCGAAGGTGCCGCCGTCGATCACGACGCCGGCGATCGCCGTGCCGTGACCGCCGATGTACTTGGTGGCGGAGTGGATCGCGGTGTCGGCACCGTGCTGCAGCGGGTTCAGCAGGTAGGGGGTCGCGACGGTGTTGTCGACCAGGAAGGGGACGCCGACCTCGCGGGCGACCGCCGAGATGGCCTCCAGGTCGAGGACGTCTCCCTTGGGGTTGCCGATCGTCTCGCCGAAGAAGGCCTTGGTGTTCTCCTGCGTGGCATTGCGCCACTGCTGCGGATCATTGGGCTCCTCGACGAAGGTCACGCGGATGCCGAGCTTCGGGAAGGTGTGCCGCAGCAGGCTGTCGGTGCCGCCGTAGAGGCTCGCGGAGGCGACGATGTGGTCGCCCGCCTCGGCGACATTGGTGAGGGCGCCCGTGGTGGCCGCCTGTCCCGAGCTGAACAGCAACGCGCCGACGCCACCCTCGAGCGCGGCGAGACGCTGCTCGACCACGTCCTGGGTGGGGTTCATGATGCGTGTGTAGATATTGCCCGGCTCGGCCAGGCTGAACAGGTCAGCGGCGTGCTGGGTGTCGCGGAACTCGTACGACGTCGTCTGATAGATCGGCAGGGCCCGGGCCCCCGTGGTGGGGTCGGCGGTCTGGCCGGCGTGGATCTGCTTGGTCTCGAACGACCAGTCTTCGCTCGTCATGTCTGCTCCTTCGGCTCGCGAACCTGGACCGAGCGTGACAGATATTCCACCACGTGAGCAACTGTCTCGCGATGCGGTCGAGCTGTCCTGGTCCGCTGAGGGGTGCATATTCGCCCGCGAGAGGTGCACATTCGCCCCGGCCCGGGCGAAATTGCAGCACTCGGCGGTTCGAGGAGGGAGGGCGGGGAAGAGCGCAGGGTTCGGAGCGGGCGACCAGGCTCAGGGGACGATGAGAGCGCTGTCGCGCAGGTCGGTGACGAGCATGTGGCCGGGCGCGTGGCCGATCGCCAGCGGTGGTCGCGAGGCCATGACCGCGGCCTGGGGTGTGACGCCGCAGGCCCAGAAGACGGGCACCTCGCCGTCGTGGATCGTGACAGCCTCGCCGAAGTCGGGCGCCGAGAGGTCCGCGATACCGAGACCGGCGGGATCGCCGACATGGACGGGAGCGCCGTGGACGCTCGGGTACCGCGAGGTGATTCGCACGGCGTCGGCGACGCACTCGGCGGGCATCGGCCGCATCGACACGACGAGCGGGCCGTGCATCCGGCCCGCGGGACGGCAGCCGCGGTCGGTGCGGTACATCGGCACATTGCGGCCCTCCTCGATGTGCCGCACCGGCACTCCGGCCTCCAGGAGCGCCGCCTCGAAGCTGAAGCTGCACCCCACCAGGAAGGCCACGAGATCGTCGGCCCAGGCATCGGTCGCGTCCGCCACCTGCTGGACCGGCTCGCCGTCGACGTACACCTGATACGTGGGCACATCGGTACGGATGTCGCCGTCCTCGCCCAGCAGCGGCCCGGTGAACTGACCGGGCTCGAGCACGTCGAGGATCGGGCACGGCTTCGGGTTGCGCTGCGCGAACAACAAGACGTCGAAGGCGTAGTCGCGTGACACCGCGATGAGATTCGCCTGCGCATAGCCCGCCGACCATCCGGCGGTCGGTGTCACCAGGCCCTCGCGAAAGCGGCGTCGGGCGTCGGCGGGGGACACATCGGCGAATGACACGGAGGCTCCTCTCAGGCCCAGGTGAAGCGGACCTTCTGCCCGGGGCGCAGCTGCGCGGCGCGGTCGACGTCCTCGTCGACGACGACCGCGACGACCGGATAGCCGCCCGTGACCGGATGGTCGGCGAGGAACAGGACCGGCTCGCCGCTCGGCGGCACCTGGATCGCGCCGCGGGCGGCTCCCTCGCTCGGCAGCTGCCTGTCCTGCTCGGCATGACGCAGCGTCGCGCCCTCGGGCGGGTTCAGTCGCGCACCGACGCGGTTCGCCTTGTCCGAGACGGTCCACGTGGTCCGAGTGAGGTGCTCGGCGTCGGCCAGCCAGTCGTCGCGCGGGCCACGGACCGCGCGGAGGGTCACCCCGTCCTCGTCGAAACCGGCGACGGGGGCAAGGTCGGTGGCCGGCAGCTCGCCCGCGCCGCGTCCCACGGGCAGCCGGTCGCCCTCGGAGAGCGGCTTCGGGCCGATCCCCGACATCGTGTCGGTGGCGCGAGAGCCCAGCACCGGCTCGACGTCGATGCCGCCGCGCACGGCGACATAGGCGCGCAGCCCTGAGGCGGCCTGGCCGAGCGTCAGTGTCGCTCCGGCGCGCAGGGTATGGCGGGCGTTGAGTCCCATCGGCACGGGGCCTTCGCCGTCGTCGATCAGCACCTCGACCCCGGCCCCCGTCACCGCGACCTCCACGGCCTCATCGGTACGCAGGCTGAGCCCGCCGATCAGCACCTCGACGGCCGCGAGCGCCTCGTCGTTGCCGACGAGCCGCTGCGCCAGGGCGAAGGACCGTCGGTCGGCCGCGCCCGAGCGCCCGACACCCATCGCGGCGTAGCCGGGGCGGCCCAGATCCTGCACGGTCGCTTGCGGCCCGGTGGCGAGCACCTCGAGCGTCGTCATCGGCCGACCTCCACGAAGCGCACCCGGTCACCGGGCTGGAGCAGCGCGGGCGGATCGCGGTCGAGGTCGAACAGGGTCGCGTCGGTGCAGCCGATGAGCTGCCAGCCGCCGGGAGACTCGCGCGGGTACGCACCGGAGAAGGTCCCGGCGAGCCCCACCGAGCCGGCCGGGACGGCGGTGCGCGGGTCGTCGCGGCGGGGCACCTCCAGTCGTTCGTCACCGCCGGTCAGATAGGCGAAGCCGGGGGCGAAGCCGCCGAATGCCACGGTCCAGGGCCGTCCGGTGTGCGCCGCGATCACCTCGTCGCGCGACAGGCCGGTGAGTCGGCACACCTCGTCGAGGTCGGGCCCGTCGTACACGGTGGGGATCTCGACCGGCTCGCGGTCCTCGTCCGCCTCGGTGTCGCGCGGGGTCAGCCCACCGAGGGCTTCGCGAATCCGGCCCAGCTGCTCGGGCGTGCACGCTGTGACGAGCACGGTCCGGGCCCCCGGGACGATGTCGAGCGCACCGAGGTCCGCCTCGGCGATGGCGGCCGCCCACCCCACGGGCTCCTCGCCGTCGTCGAGGTCCAGCAGCAAGGCGCGGTCGCCGTAGGCCAGCGCCCTCATCGGAAGGTCTCCACCGTGACACCGGCATCGGCGAGCGCCTCGCGCACGGCTCTGGCCATCGTGACGGCGTCCGGGCTGTCGCCGTGGACGCAGACGGAGTCCACGGACATGCGGATGACCGTGCCGTCCACGGCTTCGACAACCCCCTCGGTGACCATCTGGACGACTCGCGCGGCGACCGCGACCGGGTCGTCCAGCACCGCGCCCTCGTCGCGCCGCGAGACGAGGGTGCCGCCGGGTGTATAGGCGCGATCGGCGAAGGCCTCGTAGACCGGCCGCAGGCCCCGCCGCTCGGCCTGCGCGAGCAGCTCGGAGCCCGGCAGTCCGAGCACCGGGAGGCTCGGATCCACCGAGGCGACCGCGTCGACGACCGCGCCCGCGTGCTCGGCGTGGTGCACCGCGGTGTTGTAGAGCGCGCCGTGGGGCTTGACATAGGTGACGCGCCCGCCCGCCGCCGCGGCGAGCGCCTGCAGGGCGCCGATCTGGTAGACGACATCGTCGGTCAGCTCGCGGACCGTCGCGTCGACGAAGCGCCGGCCGAAGCCCGCCAGATCCCGATAGCCGACCTGCGCGCCGATCGCGACCCCCTGCTCGACCGCCCAGCGGCAGGTGCGCGCGATCGTCGTCGGGTCACCGGCGTGGAATCCGCAGGCGACATTGGCGCTCGACACCAGACCGAGGATCGCCTCGTCGTCGCCGAGCTCCCACCGGCCGAAGGACTCGCCCACGTCGCTGTTGAGGTCGATACGCATCCGATCAGCTCCAGAGATCGCTCAGGCCGCCGAGTGAGTTCCACCCCAGATAGAGGGTGAGCAGCCACACGAGGAGGCCGGCGACCTTCAGCCACATCGGGTAGCGATACCCGCCCAGCAGATCACGTCTCGCCCAGGCGATCCACAGCACCACCGTGAAGCCGATCGGCAGGATGAGCCCGTTGACGGCGCCGGCGAAGATCAGCAGCGTGACGGGCGCGGCCCCGAGTGTCACGAAGGCGATGGCGCTGACGGCGATGAAGCCGACCGTCAGCAGGTTCTGGGTGCGGTCCGAGGTCGCGGTGGTGCTCATGAACGAGACCGAGGTGTACGCGGCGCCGATGACCGAGGTGATCGATGCCGCCCACAGGATGACGCCGAAGATGATGAGACCGGCGTCGCCGATCGCCGACTCGAAGGCGCTCGCGGTGGGGTTGTCGGAGGCCAGCTCGATGCCGCCGGCGGTCACGCCGAGGATGGCCAGGAACAGCAGCACACGCATGACCCCGGTGACGAGGATGCCGTAGACCGAGGTGCGGGTGATCTGACCGACGTTCTCCGGCCCGGTGACCCCGCTGTCGAGCAGCCGGTGGGCGCCCGCGTAGGTGATGTAGCCGCCGACGGTGCCGCCCACGATCGTGGTGATGGCCAGGAAGTCGATCGTCTCGGGCACCACGGCGTTGCGCAGCGCCTCGCCGAGCGGCGGACGCGACACGATCGCGGTGTAGAGGGTCATCGCGATCATCAGCACGCCCAACGCGACCACGACGCGGTCGAGCGCCACGCCGGCGCGCTTGCTGAGGAAGATCGCGATGGCGATCACCGCCGAGACGGACCCGCCGATCCTCGGGTCGACGCCGAGCATCGCATTCGTGCCGAGGCCGGCACCGCTGACATTGCCGATATTGAAGATCAGCCCGCCCGACACGACGAGCACGGCGAGCAGCCAGCCGACCCCGGGCAGCACCTCGTTGCCCAGCTCGTGCGCGCGGCGCCCGGCCACGCCGACCACGCGCCAGACGTTCAGCTGCACGGCGATGTCAATGACGATCGAGGCGACGATCGCGAAGGCGAAGGCCGCGCCCAGTTTGACCGTGAAGTCGGTGGTCTGGGTGATGAAGCCAGGACCGATGGCGCTCGTGGCCATCAGGAACATGGCCCCGAACAGCGCTGTGCGGGCCGAGCGCGGCTTCTGCTGGCTGCCGGAGTCGTCGGCGGTCATCGGGCTCTCCCGTCACCAGGGGTCTCGTGCGCGATGACCGCGATCGTAGTCGGGTCGCTGCCGGCCCGCTCGGCGCCGAGGTCAGCCCGCGCTGTCGACGGGATCGTAGGTGGGGTAGCCGATGATCCTCGCGACCGACCGCATGGTCGTGTCATGGGTGACGATGGTGGCGTCTACGCCGGT
Source organism: Aeromicrobium sp. YIM 150415 (assembly GCF_016918125.1). Classification (NCBI taxonomy): domain Bacteria; kingdom Bacillati; phylum Actinomycetota; class Actinomycetes; order Propionibacteriales; family Nocardioidaceae; genus Aeromicrobium; species Aeromicrobium sp. YIM 150415. Next base: position 11,617 of record NZ_JAERWM010000033.1, read on the forward strand.
GTGGATGGCGGTGGTCTCATCGAACCAGCGCGCTGCCGAGGCTGACGGAGGAGTCGAGGTAGAGGTACTTCATCACGCGTCCTTCATGTCGTCGATCAGCTCATCGACGGTCGCGGCGGTTCGTGGGTCGTGCCGGAGGAGACGTGCGGTGCGCGCCGGGCCGGCCTTCTTCGGCGGCGGGATGCCGGGCTGGGTGTCCGGCGGGACGATGTACCCGATCACCCGGTGGTGCCGGGTGATCGCGTAGGTGTCTCCGGCCTCCACCGCGGCGAGGGTCCGTGTGGGGCCCTGCCGGAGTTCGCTGACGGACACGGTCTTCACCTATCGATGGTACGAGTTTTGTCGACGAGTATCGAGAAGTGCGCGTCGTCAGCGCATGGAGAAGGGCTGTCCGGTGGACTCCATGACGCTCAGCCAGAGATCGCCATCGGGGTTGACCCGCTGCGTGCGCTTGGTGACCTCCTCGATCGGCACGTGCGCGAAGCGGTGACGAGGGCGGCCGACGACGATATCGGTGCGACCGGCCATGGCCGCGTGGACGGCGACCTGCGCCAGCCGGGTGCAGTACACCGAGTCCGCGGCGTCCGCGGGAACCGAGCGGATCAGATAGCCCGGATCGAAGTGCCGCAGCGTGAGCGGCAGGCCACGGTCCTTGAAATCGCGGGCGATCCGGGCGCGCAGGAGACCGGAGAAGTCGCCGAGGACCTGGTTGCCGCTCGCGTCGGTGCGCCGGCTCGCGGGGATGAGATCCTGCCCGGCGCCCTCGGCCAGCACGATGACGGCGCTGCCGCGCTCGCTCACCCGCTTGGCGAGCTGGGCGAGCAGCCCGTTCTCGCCGTCGAGCGAGAAGGGCACCTCGGGGACCAGCACGAAGTCGGCATCTTGATAGGCGAGCGCGGAGTAACAGGCCACGAAGCCCGCGTGCCGGCCCATGACCTTGACGACCGCCACGCCGCCGACCGCCGCATCGGACTCCACGCGTGCCGCCTTGATCGACTCGGCCGCCTTGGCGTAGGCGGTCTGGAAGCCGAAGCTGGTGCCGATGAGCGGGATGTCGTTGTCGATCGTCTTCGGCACGCCGACGACGGCGATCGACAGCTCGCGGCGTGCGATCTCCTCGTGGATCGCGTGGGCCCCGCGCATCGAACCGTCACCACCGATGACGAAGAGGATGTCGATGCCGCGATCGACCAGCGTGTCGACCATGACGCCGACCTCCTGGCTGCCCCGCGAGGAGCCCAGCACGGTGCCGCCGCGCTCGGCGATGCTCTGCACGAAGGAGGGCGTGAGCTCGATGGGATCGGGTGCCTGACCCGGAGCGAGCCCCGCATAGCCGTTGCGGAAGCCGGTGACATCGGTGACGCCGTAGTGCTCGAACAGCTCGAGCACCAGGGCACGGATGACGTCGTTGAGTCCGGGGCAGAGGCCGCCGCAGGTGACGATGCCGGCCTTGGTGGTGGCCGGGTCGAAGAAGATCTTGCGGCGCGGTCCGCCGGGCTCATAGGAGGGGACCTCCTCGAGCGGGACGTCGCCGCGCGAGGCGAGCAGGCTGATGGTGTCGTCGATCAGGACGCGATCGTCCTCGGCGACGTAGTAGGCATTGGTGGCGCGGTGGGCCACGTACTCGGCGAGGGGGGAGTCGTAGCGCGCCTCGCCGAGGGAGCGGACCTGCAGGTCCGCCAGGCTCATGTCGTCATAGGTCGCCACACCCCAACGGTAGCCGACATCGGGACCGAGCAGACAGGCGTCCGCGTCCGTGCGTGGGGCTGGTCACGTGAGGTGTGGTGGACGGTTCTCGCACGTATTCTGGGGATATGGCCCGATCCGCCCGGTCTCCTCGCGTGTCGCGCTGGCCGTCGCGGCGCCGGCCGTTGCGGGCAGTGCACGCCGATGCGGTGCTGCACGAGGACCCGAGCTCCCGCGCCCGGCTGATCGGCCGTGGTGCCCGGCTCGCGGTCAAGCCGTTGCTGCGGCTCGCGCCGATGGACGACCGGATGTTCGCCCGCCTCCGTTCCCTGGACCGGTACCGGCCCGGTCGCCCGGCCGAGGGGATCAGTGCCGTGGAGGTCGATCTGGGCGGCGTCCGCGCGGAGTGGATGGAGCTCAACGAGGGACGCAGCAGCGATCTGACCCTGCTGTACTTCCACGGCGGAGGTTTCTTCACCGGGAGCATCGACTCGCATCGCAGCATGTGCGAGCAGCTGGTGCGCGACACGGGCGGTGCCGTGGTGTCGGTCGACTACGTGATGCTCCCCGATGGCACGATCGCCGATTCGGTCGCGGACGCGATGACGGCCTACGAGGCGGTGATCGAGTGGGTGAGCCGGCCCGACAGGATCGTCGTCGGCGGCGACTCCGCGGGTGGGTACCTCGCGATGAAGGTGGGGGAGCTAAGCACCCGCCGCGGCATCCAGCGCCCGGCCGGACTGATCGGCTTCTCGCCGCTGCTGAGCCTGGACCCCGAGCGCGAGGACAAGAATGTCGTCCGGGTCTCGCCCATGCGCGAGGCCTATCTGCCGGTCAAACGCACGCCCCGCATGCGCGAGCGCTGGCTGCCCGATGGCGCGGTGATCGAGGGCTTCGCCTCGCCGCTGCACGCCGCGGCCTATATCGAGTCGCCGGTGCATCTGGTCGCGGTGGAGGACGAGATGCTCCGCCCGGAGACCGAGGCCTTCGCCCTGCTGCTGACCGACAAGGGTGTCGACGTGGAGGTGCACCTATGGCGCGGGCAGGTGCACGCGTTCGTGTCGCTCGTCGACGTCCTTCCCGATGCGCGGGTCGCGGTGCGTCAGGGTGCCGACTTCGCCCGGCGTGTGATCGGCGACCTGGTCGAGGAACCGGTGACCGATCCCGACACCCAGCCCGAGGATCTCTCCGGCCACCTCGCCAGCTGACCTCCGACTCCCGTGGGCGGTGAGTGGCCAACCACGGGCGCGCGTGGGCGGTGAGTAGGCGTCCTTTATCGATGGTGAGCGGTGGGTGAGCGTCCGTTCGCCCGTGCGGATGGACGCTGTCTCACCGCCCGGCCCGTCCGTCGGGAGTGGTCCCATCGCGGTGAGTAGTCAACCACCCCTTCCCCACTCACTTACCGGCAGGCTTGACTGTTTTTATCTCGCGCGCCATGCTGGGCGACGTGACCGAGGCAGAGATCCCGACGCGGGTTCCCCAGGAGGAGCGGACGCGCCAGATGCGTCGCCGACTCCTCGAGGCGACGGTCGACTCGCTCGTCGAGCTCGGCTGGTCGGGCACCACCACCACCGTTGTGAGTCAGCGGGCCGGCGTGAGTCGCGGCGCGCAGCTGCATCATTTCCCGACCAAGCACGACCTCGTGGTCGCCGCCGTCGAGTTCATCACCGAACGTCGGCGCAGTCAGATGGACGCCGTGCTGGCCGACCTGCCCGTCGAGGGCCGCACTCGCGCGGTGCTCGAGGCGCTCACCGCGCAGTTCATCTCGCCGGTCTTCTTCGCTGCCCTCGAGCTGTGGGTCGCCGCCCGCACCGACGAGAGCCTGCGTGCCGAGGTCGGCGATCTCGAACGGCGCATCGGTCGCGAGACCCACGCGCACGCGGTCACACTGCTCGGCATCGACGAGAGCCGGGGCCGTAACCGGCAGCTCGTGCAGGCCACGCTCGACCTCGTCCGCGGTCTCGGCCTGGCCGCGACGCTCAGCGACGACTCGATGCGCCGGACCGCGATCCTCGACGCCTGGGCCATCACCCTCGACCATGAACTGGAGCGCTGACATGACCGTCCTCGACTCGATCCTCGACGACCTCGCCGCGGAGAGCCTGCAGCTCGACGGGTGGGTCGCCGGCCTTCCGCTCGCGGGGTGGCAGACGGTGACCACCCCGGAGGGGTGGACGGTGGCCCATCAGATCGCCCATCTGCACTGGACCGACGAGGCCTCGGTCGAGGCGATCACCGATCGCGCTGCCTTCGAGGAGCTGGTGCGGCAGGCCGGCGAGAACCCGACGGGCTTCGTCGACGAGGCCGCCGACGAACTCGCCTTGGAGCCGCCCGATCAGCTGCTGCGTGCCTGGCGACAGGGGCGTGGTGCGCTCGCCGAGGCGCTGACCTCGGTGCCCGAGGGCGAGAAGGTGCCCTGGTTCGGGCCGCCCATGAGCCCCGCCTCGATGGCCACGGCGCGGTTCATGGAGACCTGGGCGCATGGCCACGATGTCGCCGAGGCGGTCGGGATCGAGGTCCCGCGCAACGATCGGGTGCGGCATGTGTGCCATCTGGCGGTGCGGACCCGTGGGTTCGCCTATCTCATGCGGGGCCTCGAGGCGCCCGATGTTCCGGTGCGAGTGGAGCTGACCGCCCCCGGTGGGGAGCGATGGGAGTGGGGCCCGGAGGACGCCGCCGAACGGGTGAGCGGGGATGCCTGGGACTTCGCGCTGCTGGCGACGCGGCGACGCCATCGCGACGATGTGGACGTACAGGCGACCGGTGAGCACGCGAACCACTGGCTCGATATCGCCCAGACCTTCGCGGGGCTGCCGGGCAACGACCCCAAGCGACTCGCCGACCGCTGACCCCTCGCCCGGTGGAGAGGGGCGGTGGTCCTGCTCGTGTCTACTCGATCCCGGGTCCCGGTGGTCGAGTAGTGGAGGTCGTGATAGGGCGAGGCCACGTTGTGGTGGTTTCGATACGCCGCTCGTTCCTCACGGCTACTCAACCACCGAGGTGTCGCGTACGGACGCTCAGGAGATGACTGAGGCGAGTGCGAGGAAGGCGACGAGGGCGGCCACGAAGACCGCGGTGCGCACGGTGCCGATGCGAAGCTGTCGGCGTTGGACTTCGGTCATGTACTCATCATAGTTCGCCAGGTGCCTGCATGCCATCGGGGAGGGCGGATTAAAGTGTTCGCCATGCCGAACATTTTGCGGTGGGGAGGGCTGGCAGCGGCCCTCGTCCTGTCCGCCTGTGCCCCCGCCGTCTCCGGCGAACCGGCCGACGAGCGCCCCGTGGTCCTCTCGACGTTCACGGTCACGGCCGACATGATCGAGGCCGTCGGCGGCGATGCCGTGCGGGTCGAGTCCCTCCTTCCTCTGGGGGCCGAGGTCCACGGCTACGAACCGACCCCCGGCGATCTGCGCCGCGCGGCGGATGCCGACCTCGTCATCGACAACGGGCTCGGCCTCGAGGCCTGGTTCGAGCAGTTCATGCAGCGCCTCGACGTGCCCCGAGTGACCGCTGCCGAGGGGATCGAGCCGATCGCGATCGACGGCACGGACGAACCCAATCCGCACGCGTGGATGTCACCACGCGAGTCCGCGGACTACGTGGACACGATCGAGCGGGCGCTCATCGACCTGGTCCCCGAGGCGCGGAAGGAGATCACGGCACGTGCCGACGGCTACCGCGCAGAGCTCGCGGCCATCGAGCGACGACTCGTGGAGGCGGCGGCCGAGGTGCCCGTCGAGCGGCGCATCCTCGTCACCTGCGAGGGCGCCTTCTCCTATCTAGCGCGCGACGCCGGGCTCCAGGAGGCCTATCTGTGGCCGGTCAACTCCGAGCATCAGGTCACGCCCAGACGTGCTGCCGCACTCGACGATCTGCTGACCCGGCGCGATGTTCCGGCGGTGTTCTGCGAGTCCACGGTGTCGAGCCAGACGATGCGCCAGCTCGCTGCGGCGACCGGCACCCCCTTCGGGGGCACGCTCTATGTCGACTCGCTCTCGACGGCGGACGGCCCGGTGCCGAGTCATCTCGATCTGGTGCGCCATGCCGCCGATCTGATCGCCGAGGTCCTCCGATGACCGCCGTCGAGGTCGAGGAGGCGACCGTTCGCCGCGCGCGACGCACCGTGTTGCGGGATGTCTCGGTGCGGGTCGAGGCCGGCCGGGTGTGCGCGCTGCTCGGGATGAACGGTGCCGGGAAGAGCACGCTCTTCGATGTCATCGCCGACCGGCTCCCGCTCGCCGGCGGGTCGATCGAGGTGCTCGGCGCCACGCCTCGCAAGGCTCGCCGGGCCGGGCGGGTCGGCTATGTCGTGCAGAGCGAGCGGATCGACCTCGACTTCCCGGTGACGGTCCGCGGGGTGGTCTCGATGGGCATCACCTCGCGACGTGAGGCCCGGCAGCGGACGGACGATGCCATCGAGCGCGTCGGTCTGCAGGACCTCGCCGACCGGCCCCTCGGTCGCTTGTCAGGAGGGCAGCGCAAGCGTGCCTTCCTGGCCCGGTGCCTGGCCCAGCGAGCCGAGCTGATCCTGCTGGACGAGCCCTTCGCGGGAGTCGACCGGCCGAGCGAGCTCACCTTGCGGCAGGCGATCGGCGAACTCGCGGCGGATGGCAACACGGTGATCGTCTCCACCCACGACGTGCGGGAGCTGGACAGCTGGTGCGATGACGCGATCGTGCTGGCGGGCCGGGTCGTGGCATCCGGCCCGGTCCGGGAGACGGTGACGGCCGAGCGGCTGGCGCAGGCCTTCGGTTGGGAGGGGTCGGCGTGATCGAGATGTTCTCCTACGAGTTCATGCAGGTCGCGGCGCTCGTCGCCGTGGCCGCTTCGGTGGCCTGTGCGCTGCTCAGCTGCTGGATCGTGCTGATCGGCTGGTCGCTCATCGGGGACGCCGTCTCCCACGCGGTGCTGCCGGGAGTGGTGCTCGCGTACGCGGCCGGCGTCCCGTTCACGGCCGGTGCGCTGCTGTTCGCCTTCATCGCGGTCGGCCTGATCGCGCTGGTCCGCCAGGGACCGACCAAGGAGGACGCCGCGATCGGGGTCGTCTTCACGACGCTGTTCGCGCTCGGTCTCGTCCTGGTGTCGGTGGTGCCGAGCCATCTGGACCTCGGGCACATCCTCTTCGGCAACGTCCTGGGCGTCAGCGATGCCGAGGTGGTCCAGGTGGTCGCGCTCGCGACCATCGTCGCGGTGGTGCTGGTGGTCCTGCGCGGGCCGCTCACGATGTACGCCTTCGATCCGGTGCACACCTACATGATGGGTCAGTCCCCGCGGCTGCTGGCGGGCGTTTTGCTGACGTTGCTGGCGGTGACGGCGGTGGTCGGGCTGCAGGCCGTGGGGGTGGTGCTCGTCGTCGCGCTGCTGATCATCCCCGGTGTCACCGCGCGTCTGCTGACCGACCGGATCGGGCGCATGCTGATGATCGCCCCGGCGATCGCGGTCGCGGCCACCGCGGCCGGACTGACGGCGAGCTTCGTCCTCGACGTCGCCCCGGGAGGCATGATCGTGCTCGGCCAGTCGGCGGTCTACGCCCTGGTCTATCTCCTCGCGCCGCAGCGCGGCGTCCTGCCGCGCCTCGCGCGCCGGAACCGCGAAGTCCCCGCCTGAGCCCGGCAGCGGCGGTAGCTGGTCAACCCTTCCTCGTCGGTGGAGGTAGACGATCAACGTCATGGGCGAGGTGTGAGGTTGGCCGTCTACCGCCGATCCGGTCGAGAGCCGTAATCTGGAGAGGTGCACCCCGACGAGTTGACCGCGTCCACCCAGGACTATCTGAAGGTCATCTGGACGAGTCGCGAGTGGCACGACGAGCCGATCTCGTCGCGTGCGCTCGCGCAGCGGCTCGGCCAGTCGCCGTCGACGGTCTCCGAGACGGTCAAGAAGCTCACCCAGCAGGGACTGCTCACCCACGAGCGCTACGGGGATGTCGGGTTGACCGACGAAGGTCGCCGCGCGGCGCTCGCGATGGTGCGCCGGCACCGGCTCATCGAGACCTTCCTGGTGGACTACCTCGGGTACTCGTGGGATGAGGTGCACGACGAGGCCGAGGTGCTCGAGCACGCGGTGTCCCATCTCTTCATGAGTCGTCTCGCGGTCGCGCTCGGCGATCCGGAACGCGATCCCCATGGCGATCCCATCCCCACCGCCGAGGGGCGGCTGCCCGAACTGGACGCCCGTCAGCTGTCGGAGGTCGGTGACGGCGAGCGCGTGCGGGTGGTCCGCGTGTCCGATGCCGACCCGGCGCTGCTGCGGTTCCTCACCGAGCAGGGCATCGGCCTGGACGTGCTGCTGGATGTCAACGAACGGCATCCCTATGCCGGCACGATCAAGGTGACGCGCGACAGCGAGGAGCTCGACCTCGGGCTGCCCGCGGCCGAGGCCATCTGGGTCGCCACAGACTGATACGCGCGGCGCCCGGACGGGGCGGTGAGTGGTGAACCGTCGCCCCGCGCTTGTGGCGGTGCGTGAGCGGCCGCCTCTCCGGCCGAACGGACGCCTCCTCACCGGTGGTGGCCGGGAAATGGACGCCTACTCACCGCCCGGGGGCGAGGGAGGCGGGTGGTCAGTGGCCGCCGACGAGGTGGGTCTCGTAGGCGAGCACGACCAGCTGCACGCGGTCGCGGGACCGGGTCTTGGCGAGCAATCGGCTGATGTGGGTCTTGACGGTCGCCTCCGCCACGAACAGCTCACTCGCGATCTCCGAATTCGACAGGCCACGCCCCACCAGCACCAGCACCTCGCGTTCGCGATCGGTGACCTCGGCGAGCCGGTCGTCGGGGGACTCCGTGGCGCCCGCGGGGTCGGGCAGTGTCGTCGCGAAGTGGTCCAGCAGCCGTCGCGTGGTCGACGGCGCGACCACGGCGTCGCCGCGGTGCACCGCCCGGATCGCCCCGAGCAGCTCCGGCGGCGCGGCGTCCTTGAGCAGGAAGGCGGCCGCGCCGGCCTTGATCGCCGCGAAGGCGTACTCGTCCAGGTCGAAGGTCGTCAGCACGATCACCCGGGGACCGTCGGCCATCGCGGTGATGGAACGGGTCGCCTCGACCCCGTCGAGACGCGGCATCCGCACGTCCATGAGCACGACATCGCAGGAGGTCACGCCGATCAGCTGCACCGCTTCGGCCCCGTCGCCCGCCTCGCCGACCACCGTCATGTCGTCCTGGCTGTCGACGAGCATCCGGAACCCGGCCCGCACCATCTGCTGGTCGTCGACGAGGAACACGCGGATCGAATCGCTCACCAGGGAATCCTCGCATCGACCTCGTACCCGCCGCCGACGACGGGCCCGACCCGCAGCTCGCCACCGTGGGCGGCCACCCGCTCCCGCATGCCGACGAGCCCGTGCCCGCCGCCGTCGTCGGCCGCGCTGGCCCCGCGGCCGTCATCGCGGACCGTCAGGTTCAGCACGTCACCGTCGCGGCGCAGCGTGACGGTCGTGGTCACCTGGGGTCCGGCGTGCTTGCGGACATTCGTGAGCGACTCCTGGAGGAGGCGATAGGCCGTGAGCGCGACACCCGGCGGGACGCCGGCCAGGTCCGCCGAGATCTCGGTGTCGAGCCGCATCGACGCGGCGGCCTCCTCGAGGAGAGCCGGGACATCGGCGAGGTCGGGCTGCGGGGCGGTGCCGGTTCCATTCTCGCGCAGCAGACCGAGCAGCGACCGCATCTCGGTCAACGCCTGCCGTCCCGTGCTCGCGATGGTCTCCAGCGCGTCGACCGCCGTCTCGGGGCGGGCGGACGCGGCGTAGCGTGCACCGTCGGCCTGCACGATGATGACCGACAGCCCGTGGGCCACGACATCGTGCATCTCGCGGGCGATGCGGTTGCGCTCACCCTGCGCCGCCAGTTGCGCGCGCTGGTCGGCCTCCCGGGCTACCCTCTCGCTGCGTTCGATCAGCGAGTTCACGTACGCCTCGCGGGTGTGCCCGAGCAGTCCGAGGACCCATGCCACGACCACGATGAGGCCGATGCCGAAGGCCTGGGAGGCGACCAGGCTCGTGCTGTAGGAGGGGGTGCCGTAGGACGGCATCCAGTCGATCGCGGCGACGACGGCGGCGATGAGGCTGAGGACCAATACCGGGATGCTCCATCGCAGCCCCCGCCATCGCGCCACCGAGTACACGGCGATGGGGAAGGCCAGCTGCCCGGGGAGCGTGGTGTCGTAGAGGAGCACCTGCGCGGCGTGCGTGACATAGACCGCGGCGAAGACCGCCACCGGGTGCGAGCGCCGCCAGAACAACGGGGCGATCTGTGCCGCGGTCAGCACCGCTGTGCCCGGGCTGATGCCGACGGCCGCGAGCGGCGCGACGGCGAGCAGCGCACAGGTCAGCGCGATATCGAACCACTGCCTGCCGCGCGGGCTGAGGCGGAACGGTGCCCTGTCCATCGGATCGACGGTAGCCGAATGCGCGAGTCCGCAGATCCGTCCAGGGGTGGATCTTTACCTCATAAAGGTGCTTTTTTGTCTGGAATATCAGACGATCATCCGAAAACAGCCGTTGTGGCGGCCGATGCCGCGCGCGATGCGCCGCTATCTGCTTCCATGAGGTCCAAGGAGTGGCAGACGATCGGAGGAGATCATCGTGGGCGCCACCACCCCGCCGGGGTACGAGGACCTGGAACGCGATCTACGAGAGCGTGGGCTCGACGCCTCGGCGAGCTGGCCGGCCGACGTGCTGGCGAGCCTGGTCGCGAGCGACGCGATGAGCTTCGTCGAGCTCGCCCTCGAGCACGTCCTGGCCGATGCCCTCCGCGACTCCGAGCCGAGGGCCCGGGACCGCGAGCCCTGTGACGTCCGGGGCGCGGTCTTCGCGCACCGGCTGGACGGCACGATCTACGCGACGCTCGCCGAGGCGCTCTCCGCGCTCGCCTGGGCCGGTGATCCGGGCGTGGAGCGATGGCACGTGCTGCTCGCCGAGGTCGACCACGATGCAGCGGACATCCTGCGCTGCCGGATGCTGGCCGCCCCCTCGGCGGACTCCGATACCGCCGTGGAGTGGCTGGTGGCGCATCCGGACTGGTACTCGCTCGGCTGGGGATCGAGCAACTGGCCACCGATGGACGTCGTCGCGGTGCATGCCGATGTGTGCTCGATGGCCACCTATGAGGCGCTCGAACAGGCGATCTTGGAGTTCCTGCCCGCGGTCGAGGAGCCGGCGTGCCGAGGTTTCGGACAGTACGAGCTCCTCGCGGCGCTCGGCGACGGTCATCTCTCGAGCCTGGCGCGCGACCGCCTGGTGGAGCTGCACCATCGATTCGCCGAGATGCCGGTGGCGCGAACCTGAGTCGATGCGGCAGACTGTCGATGCGGCGGCGCGAGCGACGCCCGAGACCGTTCGCGCCGCCGTCTCGCCCTAGGGCCCTCAGCGCTCGGCGTTCCGTGGCGTGACGATGCTCGCGGTGCCGTCCGCCCCGATGCCACCTTCTATACTCGTGGAGTCCACGCCAGTGGACACCTGTTCGTCGCGGGGAAGCCGGTCGGAGTCCGGCACTGTCGCGCAACCGTAGGCCTTCGGGCGAGTCGGGAGACCGGGCGGGCGGGTCCATCACGACACACTGTCGCGTCTCGCAGTGGGGGGTCAGGACCATGGTCGTCACTGCCAGCCCCACGCAGCGTCGGCAGCGCCGCGCCCGCGATCTGCATCCGGGCGCCTGGTGGATCTGGGCACTCGGCCTGGCCGCCGCCGCGTCCGCCACCACCAATCCCGTCGTCCTGGTCCTCGTGATCGCGGTGGCCTGCCTGGTCGTCGCCAGCCGACGTGGCGACGCCCCCTGGGCCCGTGCCTTCCGCTTCTATCTGTGGTTCGGTGCGGTCATCGTGGTCGTGCGCGTGCTGTACCGGCTGGTGTTCGGCGGCGGATCGGTCGCCGGCGACACGGTACTGGTCCACCTGCCCGAGGTCCCTCTTCCCGATGTCATCTCGGGCATCAGGCTGCTGGGCGATGTCACCTCCACGGCCGTGCTCGCCGGACTCTACGACGGCCTGCGGCTCGCGGCGGTCGTCATCTGCGTCGGCGCGGCCAACGCCCTCGCCAATCCCAAGCGGCTGCTGGCCTCGGTGCCGCCCGCGCTGTACGAGGTGGGGACGGCGCTGGCCGTCACGATGTCGGTGTTCCCGCAGCTCGCCGAGAGCGTGCAGCGGGTCCACCGGGCGCGTCGTCTGCGCGGTGAGCCCGGCAAGGGGGTCGGGGCGCTGCGGCGGCTGGTCGTCCCGGTGCTGGAGGACGCGCTGGAGCGGTCGATGACGCTGGCCGCGGGCATGGACGCCCGCGGATACGGTCGTGCCGGCACCGCATCGGTGCGGGCTCGCGCCGTGACCGGCGGGTTCCTGCTCGCCGGCCTGTTCGGTCTGTGCGTCGGCACCTATGCCTTCCTCGACCAGACGGCGCCGAGATGGCTCTCCTGGCCGGTGCTCGCCGTCGGCGTCGGCTGTGCCGTGATCGGCTTCCTGCGCGCGGGCGAGCGGGTGCAGCGCACGCGGTATCGCCCGGACCGTTGGCGGAGCGCGGAGCTGGTGACCGCGTCCTGCGGTCTCGTCGCCGCTGTCGGCATGAGGATCGTCGATCCGGCTGCCGCCTTCCCGTCGCTCACGACGGCGCCCGATGTCTCGATCATGGCGCTGGCCGCGGTGCTCGTGGCGGCGGTGCCGGCCTTCGCGACCCCGGAGCCACGGCGGGCGGTCCGATGATCGACGTCACCGGTGTCACCTTCGCCTACGACGGCGTGCCCCTCCCGGTCCTCGTCGGGGTCGACCTGACGATCGGCGAGGGCGAGCTCGCCCTGGTCGCCGGCCGCACGGGATCGGGGAAGTCGACGCTGCTCGGCGTCTTCAACGGGCTGGTCCCGCACTTCACCGGCGGGACGCTGAGCGGGGACGTCCGGATCGACGGCGCATCGGTCCTCGGACGGCCTCCGCGCGAGCTGGCCGATCTCGTCGGCTACGTGCCGCAGGATCCGCTGGACGGCTTCGTGACCGACACCGTCGAGGAGGAGCTCGCCTACGGCATGGAGCAGCTGGGGCTGGCGCCGTCGACGATGCGGCGCCGCGTCGAGGAGACCCTCGACCTGCTCGGGCTGGCGGACCTGCGCGACCGCGCGCTGCGCACGCTCTCCGGCGGACAGCAGCAGCGGGTCGCGATCGGCTCGGTCCTGACGATGCACCCGCGCGTCCTGGTGCTCGACGAGCCGACCTCCGCGCTGGACCCTACGGCCGCCGAGGACGTGCTCGCCACCATCGCCCGGCTGGTCGACGACCTCGCGCTGACCGTGGTGGTCGCGGAGCACCGGATGGAGAGGGTCATCCCCTTCGCCGACCAGCTCGTCGTGGTCGAGAACGGCACGGTCCGCAGCGGGCATCCGGCGGAGCTGTTGCGCGACTCGCCGGTCGCCCCGCCGATCGTGGATCTCGGGCGGCTCGCCGGCTGGGACCCCCTGCCGCTCTCGGTGCGCGAGGCGCGCAAGCGGGTGCGCAGCGAGCCCTTCGTGCTCACGGAGCCCGAACCGCGACCGGCGCCGAACGGGCCGGTGGAGCTGACCGCTCGCGACATCACCGTCGCCTACGGCCCGGTCGTCGCCGTCGACGCGGTGGACCTGGAGGTGCGCGGCGGCGAGGTCTGCGTGCTGATGGGCCGCAACGGGTCCGGGAAGTCGTCACTGCTGTGGGCATTGCAGGGCACCGGTCGCCGGGACGCGGGCAGCGTCGCGATCGGCCCGGACGGGACCGACCCGATGAGCGTCCCCGCCGACGAGGCGCGGATGCTCGTCGGTCTCGTGCCGCAGACCGCGAGCGACCTGCTCTATCTCGAGGACGTCGCCGAGGAGTGCGCCGCCGCCGATCAGCAGGCGGGTGAGCCGCCCGGCACCTGCCGGGAGCTGCTCGACCGGCTCGCCCCGGGCATCGACGGCACCCGCCATCCGCGTGACCTCTCCGAGGGGCAGCGTCTCGCGCTCGTGCTGGCGATCGTCCTCACCGCCCGGCCCCGGGTGCTCGCACTCGATGAACCCACCCGGGGCCTGGACTACCCGGCCAAGGCCGAGCTCTCGCGGGTGCTTCGCGAGCTCGCCGATGACGGTCACGCAGTGGTGCTGTCGACCCACGATGTCGAATTCGTCGCGCAGGTCGCCGACACGGTGGCGGTGCTGGCGGACGGTCAGGTGGTGTCGGCGGGCCCGGTCCGTGACGTGCTGGCGGAATCGCCCGCGTTCGCGCCACAGGTCGCCAAGGTGCTCGGACCGCAGTGGCTGACCGTGGCGCAGGTGGAGCGGACGCGATGGTGAGCCCCGCCGTGCCCGTCGGTCGCCGGTCCGCGGCGGTCCTGGCACTCGCCTCCCTCGCCGGGATCGTCATGTTCTGCTGGCCGCTGATCATGCAGCCGGCCGATGACGCGACCCGCGTCGACCAGCCCTTCCTGCTCATGGCGCTGTTGCCGATCGTCGCGCTGGTCGTGCTCGCGGAGCTGTCCGAGGGCGGTATCGACTCGCGCGCGCTGGCGATCCTCGGCGTGCTGACGGCCGTCAACGCCGCGCTGCGCACCCTCGGGGCCGGGACCGCCGGTATCGAGCTGGTGTTCTTCCTGCTGATCCTGGCCGGCCGGGTCTTTGGCCCGGGCTTCGGCTTCGTCTTCGGATGCACGACGGTGTTCGCCTCGGCGCTGTTGACGGCCGGTGTGGGACCGTGGCTGCCGTTCCAGATGATGTGCTCGGCGTGGATCGGCATGGGGGCGGGGCTGCTGCCACGCCGCGTCGCCGGGAAGGCCGAGATCGCGATGCTCGTGGTCTACGGCGTGGTCTGCGCCTATCTCTTCGGCCTGCTCATGAACCTGTCCACCTGGCCCTTCGCGATCGGCATCGACTCGGGGTCGTTGTCCTTCGTGCCGGGGGACCCGCTGCTGGAGAACCTCCGCCGCTTCGGGGTCTTCTTCCTGCTGACCTCCACCGGCTGGGACACCGGGCGGGCGATCACCAATACCGTGCTGATCGTCGTCCTCGGGCCCGCCCTCCTGCTCACCTTGCGCCGGGCGGCCCGCCGGGCGCGCATCATCCCCGTCGAAAGGAACTCCCTATGAAGCGACTGCTCGCAGCCGCCGCCCTCGTCCTGCCCGGCCTCGTCGCCGTCGCCGCGCCGGCCTCGGCACACGGCGAGTGCGAGGATCCGGCCGATATCCCGATCCTCGTCGACTACGGCTCGCTCGAGGCGGAGCAGCAGGTCGTGTGCGCGCAGGACGCGGCCCAGATGACGGCGCTCGCCGCGATCACCGGTGCCGGGCTGGAGCTGGAAGGCACGACCGAGTACGGCGACAGCGTGGTGTGCCGGGTCGAGGGTCGCCCCGGCGCTGATGTCGAGTCCTGCGACTCGATGCCGGCCGGCGACAGCTTCTGGGGCTTCTACGTCGGCTCGGACGGTGCATGGGAGTTCGCTCAGCAGGGCGTGGACCAGCAGATCCTCGCCGAGGGCGACTTCGTCGCGCTGGCCTATGGCGACGGCACGGCGGCACCGGCCACCGCGCCCGATGAGGAACTGCGCCAGCAGGCGCAGGAGGCGGGCGGTGAGTCCACGCCCGCCGACGATGCCGCGGCCGAGGACGCCGAGGACGAGGGCAGCAACACCGGCCTCATCGCCGGCTCGATCGTGGTGCTCCTGGTCGTCGTGGCCGCGGTCGTGATCGTGCTGCGCCGCCGCCGCGCCTAGCAGCCTGATACCCGTGGTCCAGGCGCCGTCCCTCGGTGCCGCTCTCCGGGGGCCGACGGAGGATGTGATTCCGTGGTTGCCCTGACTACCACGAAGACACATCCTTCGTTTGCGCCCGACGGAGGATGTGCTTCTGCGGTTGCCCCAGCAGCCCCGGAATCACATCCTCCGTGTCCCGAATCTCGCGAGCAGGGTGTGCGCGTCGACCCCTTCCCCGCCTGCGGCGTCCCGGAGGGCGGCGATCAGAAGCTGGTTGTCACCGGGTCGATACCCGTGCCGGCGAGTTGAACGTCGCCGCTGGGCGGCTCACCGATGGTCACGGGCTGGAGCTGGAACACGAGGGGCGCCAGGGTGGTGCTGGTGTCCCAGTCCACGGTGCAGATCAGCGGCGGGCTCCCCGGGCCGAGGAACGGTGTGTCGACCGGATCCGGCACGAAGGCCGGCCCGCCAGGGGCTGCCTCGGCATCGCAGGTCCACCCGGGGGCGTCGATATCGATGAATCCCGTGGTCTGATCCGGGAAGGTGAAGACGGCGGTGATCGGGATCGTCGAGGCGTCTTCGCCGCTCACGGTCGGCACGGGGGAGAAGGTGGTCGACCAGATGCCGAGTTCCTCGGAGATCTGCTGGGAGACGATCGGTTCCCAGGCCAAGTCGGTCAGCACCATCGGCTGGGGTTCCTCGTGGGGCTCCTCTGGCTCGGGTTCCGGATCGGGACCTGGCCCCGGCTCGGGACCGGGCTCCGTCTCGGGACCCGGTCCCGGCTCGGGGTCCGTGGCGGGCGGGCTCGTGGGCCGGGTCTCCCAGGGGATGAGCGGCAGCGTCACCTCGGCGGTGTCATCCGAAGCAGGTGCCGGTTCGCCCGCCGGGGAGGACGAGGCCGGTTGAACGTCCTCGGCGGGATCGCTCGCCGGTCGTGGGGGCGGGTCCGCCGGAGTCTCACCCGGGTCGCCGTCGTCCGCCGGCGTGGAGGAGCTACCCGGTGGACTCGCCGCCTCGGCGTCGCTGGGCGCGGCCGTCGGGGAGAGCACGACGAGCGCCGCGACGAGCGCGGCGACGCCGGCGACACCGACCGCACCGGCGACCACGGGTCCGGAGACGGCGGACGACGCGGAGCCCGTCGACGAACCCTGATCGCGATGCAGGCCGCCGGGCCACGCGGCGGCGGGGAGGCCGGCGAAGCCGCACAGGACGACCGGCCAGATCCAGGCGCCGAGGCGGCCGTTGATGTCATCGAGCACCGCGTGCTGTGCCGCGCAGTCAGGACACTCATCGAGGTGGCGCATCGCCTTGGCATGGGCCGAGGGACTGAGCCCATCGCGCACGAGGACGCTGAGCCGCTCCCGCGTCCACCGGCACGGGAGGCGTTCGGCGGGAGCGACGTGACTGCTCAGGTAGCCCCGCCGTAACGCCTCACGGGCCCGGTAGGCCCACGTCGAGACCCGGGGCGCGGGAACGCCGAGGCGCTCGGCGACCTCGGCGACGGACATGTCCTCGACATCGAGGCACCAGAGCACCTCGCGCCAGCGCTTCGGCAACCCGTTCAGAGCCTCCGCGGCCCGCCGTTCATCGACCGGATCGAGGAGATCGTGGGTGTGCGGCCGGTCCAGCAGCCAGTCGCGATCCGAGCTCGGTGTCTCGTGGTTGCCGGTGCGCTGATGATCCAGATGCAGTCGCCGGACGGTGGTGGCGAGATAGCCGAGCAGATTGCGGTCCGGCCCGCGACCGGAGCGCAGGGCGGTGAAGACCCGGGTGAACGCCTCGGAGACGAGATCGTCGGCGCGTCCGGGGTCGAGGGCCAGGGCCACGCGCCGCACGGCAGGTGAATGCTGGCGGTAGAGGGTGTCCATGGCGTCGGTGTCGCCGCTGCGGGCGGCGTCGAGCAGGACTTGATCGTCGAAGGCGAGAACCACGAGTACTCCCAGCGTGGACATGACAGGGCCAGCGCTCCCGATCGCTGGTCTCACTATAGAATGTGACGTAGATCACTTCGAAAGCGGCGTCAGATCCGCGCCGATCGCCCGTCTTGTTGGCGATGAGTTCCTACGGTGATCGCCCCCTGGTCCTGGTGATCGACGACCCCTCCTCCCTGCCGGACCAGATATGGCAGGCATTGGACGCAGCCGGGGTGCGCGCCGACACGCGGCTCGTGCGGGCGCTGCGCGCGGGAGACCTCGCCGCGGCGGAGCGCGTGCTGGCCGCCTCCGGCCCCCGGCTCATCGCGGACCACCCGGGCATCCTCGCCCCTTGGTACCGCGATCCTCGGCTCCGGGAGACGGCCGGACCTCGTCTGCGGTGGGCGCTCTGGCTCGACGGGGGAGTCGTGCCGCGGCCGCTCGGCGCCGAACGCGGAACCGAGCGGCTCCTCCTGCGCGCTCTGCGTTGCGAGATCACCGCCGCTCGCGGCCACGGCTCCGACATCGTCGACGCCCACGCGGTCGCCGCCGCGGTGCGCGACGCGCCGCCGACGGTGCGGGATGCGCTCGGCCCCTGGCGTCCGGTGGTCCACGCCGCGTGCGCACGCCGTCTCGTCGCCGCCGGCGATACCCATGGAGCGCTGGCGACCCTCGCCGAGGGCATGGCCTCCGCGACGGACGACGATGCTCGGCGTGAGATCGGCGGGCTGGCCGTCTTCGCCGCCGCGGTACACGGGGACATGATGGAGGCCCGTCGGCTCCGTCAGACGATCCCCTCGGTCTCCGGCGTCCATCGCGTCGACCCCACCCTGGCCGCCGCCGACGCGTTGATCGCCCTCGAGCAGGGGAACGCGCGTGAGGCCCGACGGATCCTCGACCGCGCCGGCAACGAGCACCGTGACCTGCGAGCCGTGGACGCCTTCGTCCTCGTCGCCGAGGGGCGTCTGGACGACGCGGCGACCACGCGATCGCCGATGGGCGGCGGCCATCCACTGCTGCGAGCCCTCGACGACGCGCTGATGTCCGCCGGGACCGCACCGCCGCGACGGCTCGTCGATCTCGCCCTCGCCCAGGACGCGCCGCGTCCCCGGTTGCACGCGGCCGTCCGCGACTTCGCGGCCGCGCGACGCTTCGCCGGGCCGATCACGGTCGCGGTGCTGGCGCAGCGTGTCACCGACCTGGTCGCGTCACATGGGATGACCTGGCCGCTGGGACTGCTGAGTGCGGAGGACGGGGAGGCCCTGACGGCGTTGACCGGCCGGCTTCCCCTCTCCTTCGCGCCGCCGGCGCGGGGCGTGGACCTCACCGAGGCCGAGATCTCCGTGCTGCGCGAGCTCGCCGTCGGCGGCACCGAGGCCCAGATCGCGCGCCGGCTGTTCCGCTCGATCAACACGATCAAGACCCAGCGCCGGTCCGTGTACCGCAAGCTCGGCGTCTCCACCCGCGCCGACGCGGTCGCCATCGCGCTGGAGCACGGCCTCATCCCGGCGGAGCGCGGGGTGAACCGAGGGTGAAATCCGGCTCGAAGTCACCACGTGACCGACGTTCAGACCGAGGATGGCCCTCGGATTCCGGCACGACACGTTATCCAATCACTCCGACAGGAAGTACTTTCTCGATGAGAACGCCGCACGGCATGTTGAAGGCCATCGAGGCGCGCCTGCGCTCGAATCCCGCCTCGCACCGCACGCCCGGACCGATGGGCCGGATCCTGATGATGCTCTTGGCCGCCCTGATGGCGGTCGCCGGCATCGTGACCGTCATGAGTCCCGCGAGCGCGGCTCCGAATCCCCGCATCGTCGTTGACGGCATCACTCTCTCCTGGGACGGCGAAGGGCAGGTCGAGATCGGCGACACCCTCCGGCTTGATGGCACCTGGGATGCCAGCGATGCCGAGCCGGTCGAGGGCGACACGTTCTACGTCGGCCTGCCGCCTGAGCTCCGCTTCGACACCGCCATCCCCTTCGATCTGCTCGGTGCCGACGGCGAGATCTGGGGCAGCTGCCTCACGGATCCCGCCAGCGCGCAGGCGCTGTGCACGCTCAACGACCGGGTCGAGGACTGGGACGGCGCCCGAGGCACCTTCTTCTTCGAGGTCACCGCGAACCAGCGCACCGAGGCCAACGAGGTGACGGTCGATGCCAATGGCGAGGGTCGTCCCGTCGTCGTGCCCGGTGAGGGCGGCATCGGCGACGGCATCGAGCTTCCCGGCGAGGTCTCGAAGTCCGGCGTGATGAACGGCAACAACTGGTCGATGACCTGGACGGTCGACGTTCCCGGCGCCAATATGAGCGGCCAGGACACGGTCACCATCACCGACACCCTCGGCGCGGGGCACGTGCTCTGCGAGCAGCCCGGGTTCAAGGTCGAGACCGTCCGCGGCGACACCGTGAACGACGTCACCGGCATCGCGACCTTCGACGGAGAGCCCGGTGACACCCAGTTCGGCATCGTCCTCACGGCCCCGCAGGGCGGCTTCGCCGCGGACGTCACCTACCGCATCACCTACCGGACCTGCACGCCGGACGGTCGGATCGACGAGGCCGGCACCACCTACGACAACTCGGCTCAGGTTGAGGGTTGGGGCGAGGCCGGCGTCGGCATCGGCCAGGTCACGAACCGCCCGTGGCAGCTGGGCATCAACAAGTCCGGCAGCGTGCTCGGCGGTGCCGAGCGCAACGGCAAGATCCGCTGGACCATCGAGGTCCCCGGCAGCAAGCTGCTCGGCAAGGACGGCTTCACGCTGGCGGACACCCTCGGCGGCGAGCACGCTCTCTGCGAGGACACTGTCTCGGGCATCCGGGTGTTCGAGCGGTACGGCCCGAGCAACGACCGGCGCACCAACATCACCGACCAGCTGATCGCGACCCCCGGAGCGTCGACCGACACGTCCTTCGCCGTGGACTTCGCGATCGCGGACGGCTCAGATCTGCAGTTTAAGGACTCGGACTGGCGCTACGTCATCGAGTACACCACCTGCGCCACCGCCGACGGCCTCCCCGAGGGCGGCACCCCGTTCACGAACGCCGCGAGCATCGACGGCGAGGTCGCGACCGGCGGCACGCAGGTGCCCGGTCGGGCGGAGGGCAAGGGCGGCTCCATCAACGGCGAGACGGTCGTGATCGGCGACGAGGACTACCTGCCGCAGACCACCGTCAACTGGAATGTGCGGATCCCCGGCGAGAAGCTGGCCGACCTCGACGAGGCGCTGACGATCACCGATCAGTTGAGCAGCACGCACCAGGTGTGCGAGGGCGGCGAGAGCGTCGCGGAGTCGCTGCGACTGCGGGTCCGCGCGATCGATCAGATCAACAACGGCGGTCTGGCGACCGTCGATCTGACCTCCTCGACCCAGGCCGGCTACGACCCCGAGACCGGAACGATCACCTTCACCCTCGACCCGGCCGACGGCTTCAGCCGCGAGTACCAGTACCTCATCGAGTACACGACGTGCACGACCAGCGGCGGTATGGACGCGCCCGGCACGGTCTACAGCAACGAGGTCTCGTTCAGCACGATCGTGTGGAACAACTCGGTCACGCAGAACAACCGCGCCGGTGGCACGGGCCAGGGAGTGACGCGCGGCTCCGTCGCGATCTCCAAGGATCTCTCCACCACCGCGGGAGCCCAGTTCGTGCCGGCCGGCACGGAGTTCGCCGTGCACGTGGCCGAGGTCGATCCGGCCGGCGTCACGCAGAACGAGTACGACCTCCGCGTCCCGCTCGACGGCACTCCGGCCAGCGGCTTCACGCCGCGCGGGGCCGGATGGACCTTCGAGCTGTCCGAGCCGACCTTCCCGTCGATCCCGGGCGTCGTCTTCGGCGCTCCGGTGTTCGCCGAGACCTCCGGAGTCACGCCCTCCGAGGACGGCACCACCGCTGTCGCCACGGTCACGCCCCGCACGAATATCGCGGTCCAGCTGACCAACACGGCGCAGCTCGGCAGCCTGAGCGTCCTCAAGGAGATCGAGGGAGCCGCGGCCGGACTGGTCGATGCCGATCAGGAGTTCATGATGAACGCCTCGATCGACGTCAGCGCCCTGGGCGAGGGATTCCCCGCGCAGGACGACCGCCAGTTCGCGATCACGGCCGGCGAGCCCTACCAGCTCGACGACCTGCCGATCGGCGCCGTCGTCACCTTCTCGGAGACCGTGCCCGCCGATGACGACGTGCTGACCTGGGGTCCGGCCCGGATCACGCCGGAGACGATCGAGGTGACGGCCGATCATGTGAACGCACCGGCGACCATCACGGTCACGAACTCGGTGGAGCGCACCGTCGGCACCTTCTCGATCTCCAAGGACGTCACGGGTGCGCAGGCCGACAACCCGGCGGTCCCCGCGAACGTCGAGGTCACCGCGACCTGGACCGAGGAGGGCGGCACCGAGCAGAGCAAGGTGCTGAACCTGCCGACCGACGGCACCCCCGTGCCCTTCGACGAGCAGCTGCTCATCGGCACGCGGGTCACCCTGACCGAGACGCCGCTGGAGGACGGTTCGAGCATCGCCTGGGGCACGCCGGTCTGGTCCGGTGACGGCGTCAGCGTCGACGGCACTTCGGCCGTCGTGACGGTGGGCCGCGATGCCGAGGCGCACGTCACGGTCGAGAACCACGCCGCGACCTCCACGGCGGGCCTCAGCCTGCTCAAGGGAGTCGCCGGCGAGGCCGCGGGCGAGGTCGGCGACGACGCCGAGTTCCCGGTCACCGTGACCTGGACCGACGCCGAGGGCGAGGAGCAGACCCGTGAGCTGACGATCAACGCCCGCGAGCCGGTCGAGCTGGGTGAGGACCTGCCCGCCGGCACCGTGGTGACGATCACCGAGGGCGATGCTCCCGCGATCGACACGGTCATCTGGGACGCCATCACCATCGGCGGCGATGACGTCACCGACAACGGCGACGGCAGCGCCACGGTGGTGGTCTCGGACCAGCAGAGCGAGGTCACACTGGTGACCATCACCAATGAGGCCACCTGGGCGCCGGGCACCTTCTCGCTGAGCAAGGAGCTCACCGGTGTCTCCCCCGAGCACGGCGATGTGCCCGAGACCTTCACGGTGATCGCCAGCTGGCTCGACGAGGAGGGCGCCGAGCAGGCCAAGGAGCTGACGGTTCCGGTCGACGGCACCACCGTCTCGCTCGGCGAGGATCTTCCGCACGGCACCGAGGTCGCGCTCAGCGAGGTCCGACCGGACGACTCGGCCAGCTTCACCTGGAATCGTCCGGTGTGGACCGGGGACCGGGTCACCACGCATGACGACGGCACCGCGGTGGTCGTCATCGGGGCGGCCGATGATGTCGCGGTCGATCTGGCGAACTCGGTGACTGCCCTGACCGGCAGCGTGGAGTTGATCAAGGCGCTCGATGGTAAGAGTGCGGACGATGTGCCGGCCGGCGCCTCGTTCCCCGTGCGGGTCTCCTGGACCGATCTCCACGGCGAGGAGCAGCACCAGGACACCGAGATCACCGCCGGCACGCCGGTCGTCATCGACGGGGTCCTGCTGGGCACCGAGGTCACGCTGACGGAGTCGGCGACCGAGGCCGCCCTGCCGGGCAATGTGCTCTGGTCGGGTGTCCAGTGGAGCTCCGATGACGTCACCGTGACGGTCGACGACGATGCGAAGTCGTCCTCGATCACGATCGTCGGCGAGGACGGCGCACGGGCGGAGGTCACGCTGACCAATACCTTCGACGACCTCGGCACGATCCCGAATGCCGGCGCTCCGGACGGTGCCCTGTGGCTCGTCCTGGCCGGACTCGTGGCGCTGGCGGCCGGCGGCGGTCTGATGGCCCAGCGTTCACGCCGGCACTGAAAGACCCCCACGGCGCGGGCTTAGCTCCCGAGGCGCCCGCGTCGTGGGCCTTCACATGAACCGAGCATGTGAGGGAGGGGGCGACCGCCGGGTGGATCCATCCATCCCCCGGCGGTCGTCGTCGTTCACCCCGTCGACAAGGACGGGGTGAAAAAGGGGTGATGTCGCCACGATTCCTGCTCGCGCGGGCTGACCCGTCCCTAGATTCGGGGAGCTTCAGGCGGATCGTGCTGGAGCTCGAACCTGCAGGCGCAGCGAAAGGGTTGTCTGGTGAGTAGGCGAAGGACTCGAGGTCGTCACTCGGGCAGCGGAGCACGAGGACTCGTCGCGGGGGCACATGCGCTCCTGAGGGCACTCGTCGCGGCCTCCGTAGCGGCGACCTCCCTCGTGGTGGTCGGCGGCGCCATGACCGCGAGCCCGGCGGCGGCCCTCTCGCCGCTGATCTGCGATGGCAGCAAGATCTACACGGTGGCGGGCGGCAATGTCCGCGAGTTCGATGTGGCGACCCGGTCGCTCACCGGCAATATCGTCACCGGCCTGCAGAACAACGGTCTCGGCGTCACCAACGGCGGCGAGATCCTTTACTCGATCGAGAACACCACCGGCGGTGGCGAGAAGGAGATCAGGTACCAGGTGCGCGACACGGGGGAGGTCCGTTCGGCATCGGGGCCCGCGCTCGTCTCGATCGTGCGCGGCGCGGTCAACCCCGTCAACGACATCTTCTACTACGCGAACAACGCGTCCCCGATGCAGATCGGCATGTTCCGCAGCGATGCCGATGGCGACGTGGCGATCGCCCCGACTCAGGTGGCCACGATCCGCGGCATCCCTGCCGGTCAGAACGGCGACATGGCCTTCAGCGCCTCGGGCGACCTGATCATCCTGTCCAATAACGTGATCTACGCCGTGAAGGTCCCCGTCCCGGACTCGGTGGACGGGCCCCTGCCGGTATTGCAGGCGGAGCCCATCAAGACACTGGCCTCGTCGGTCGCCGGCAATGGCATCGCCTTCGGCAATAACGGCATGTTCTACGTGTCGACCTCCACCTCGATCATCGAGGTCGATCCCTCCACCGGTTCCAACCCTCGTACGACCTCCGTCCCCGGTGCCGGTTTCGGTGACCTGGCGAGCTGCGCCTTCCCCAACACGCTCTCGCTGAAGAAGAACATCGTCGGGGAGCGCGGGCAGGCCGGCGACCAGTTCACGATGACCATCTCCGGTCAGCCCTATCTCGGCAACAATGCCGGCAGCGTCTCCGCGTCCACGACCGGCTCCGCGCCAGGAGTGCAGGAACGTTACGCAGGCCCGGAGTTCGTGACGAGCGCCAACTCCTTCACGCTCAGCGAGACAGCCGGCGCGAATGTCCTGAGCCGCTATTACTCGGACCTGACCTGCGTCGACCAGGTCACCGGCCAGTCCGTCGGCGTGACCGGCTCGGCGCATACCTGGAGCGTCACCCAACCCCGTGACTCCCTGCGCGGTTCCGATGTCGTCTGCACGATCGCCAATGAGGCGCATCGCCCCGCGATCGAGGTCGTGAAGTCGGCCGATACGACCGAGCTGGTCGCGGGCGAGACGGTGACCTACACCTTCGATGTCGAGAACACCGGCAACATGCCGCTCGCGGATGTCGCCCTGGCCGACGCCCTTCCCGGTCTCGGCACCATCGCCTGGTCGGTCTGGCCGAACGGTCCGAATGCGAACCAGCCCGATGCCCAGAACCGGATCCCGCTGCTCGGCGTGGGTGAGAAGGCCCAGGCGACCGCGAGCATCGAGGTCACCCAGGATCACGTCGATGCCGGGCGCATCACCAACACCGTCACGGTCTCCGGTACACCACCGGTCGGCTCCGAGGTGACCGATACCGATGACGAGACCGTCACGGCCTCCCAGGCGTCCACGATCGACCTGCAGAAGTCGGTGCGGAATGCCGACGGCAGCGAGGTCACGAACTACGCGGTCGGCGACACCCTGCGCTACACCTTCGCGGCCACGAACACCGGTAACACCACGCTCACCGATGTCCGGATCGACGACCCGCTTCCGGGGCTGCGCGACTGGACCGCGGACTGGACCGGAGCGCAGGCCGAGGGCGTGCTCGCCCCGGGACAGACGGTGACGATGACGGCTGATCTCACGGTCACCCAGGCCCACCTCGACAACGGCTCCATCGACAACGAGGCCACCGCCTCGGGCCAGCCGCCGACGCCGACGGGCGGCACCGCACCCGATCGGGTGAGCGACGACTCCGAGGTCACCGTCACCGGCGACGCGGATCCCGGCATCTCGCTGACCAAGGTCCCCGATGCGACCGAGTACGGTGCGGGTGACGAGGTCGGCTACACCTTCACGATCACCAACGAGGGCAATGTCACCTTGAACGCCGTGGCCCTGGACGACCCGATGCTCGGCGGCGCCATCACCATCCCCGCCGATGCCTGGCCTCATGCGGACCGCCCCGGCGTGCTCGAGCCCGGCGATGTCGTCGAGGTCACCGTGCCCTATGCGGTGACCCAGGCCGACCTCGACAACGGCCTGATCGACAACACGGCCAGCGCCAGCGGCAATCCGCCCTCCGGCGACTCCGTCGACGACACCGCGAACTCGGTCATCCCCGCGGTGCAGAAGCCCGGCATCGAGCTGGAGAAGACTGGCGAGCTGTCAGCCGACGAGAGCACGGTGACCTACACCTTCATCGCGACCAACACCGGCGATGTCACCCTCACGGACGTGTCGATCACCGACCCCATGCCGGGCCTCTCCGCGCTCGAGTTCGACTGGTCCACGGCACTGGTGGAGGGGACTCTGGCTCCCGACGAGTTCGTGACCGCCACCGCCACCTACGCGGTCGAGCAGGCGGACCGCGATGCCGGCTCGGTCGTCAACCTGGCCGTGGCCCAGGGCACGCCGCCGAATCTCAAGGACCCGGACGAACCGACCGCGCCGGGCACACCGGCAGATCCGGTCACCGATGAGGATCCCGCATCGGTGAATCTCGGCCAGAACCCCTCGATCTCGCTGACCAAGACGGGCACGCTCCAGGTCGACGGTGACAGCCAGACCGTCACCTACGCGTTCGTGATCGAGAACGACGGCAACATCACCCTGAACGACGTCGCCCTCACCGATGCGATGCTGGATGCCGCCGACGCCGAGATCGTCATCGACTGGGCGAACGCGACCCCCGCGGCGGCCACTCCGGGCACGTTGGAGCCCGGACAGTTGGTCACCGGCAGCGCGACCTACGCGGTGACGCCGGCCGATATCGAGGCCGGACGCGTCGACAACACCGCGTCGGTGGAGGGCACGCCGCCACCGGTGCGCGATCCGCAGGATCCGGACGGGCCCGGCATCCCTCAGGAGCCCGTGGCCGACACCGATGACGAGACCGTGGCCCCGCAGGTCGTCACCGGGATCGAGCTGGTCAAGGACGGTGCCTTCGCCGATGACCCCGTGACACCGGGCAGCACGGTGACCTACACGTTCACCGCCACGAATACCGGCAATGTCACCTTGACGGATGTCACGCTCACCGATGACAAGCTCGGCGGCGAGGTCGACCTCGCCGACGCGGTGTGGCCCGACCCCGAGCGTCCTGGCGTGCTCGCGCCAGGAGCGCACGTCACCGTCACTGCGCCCTATCGGGTGACCGGTGATGAGATCGTCGCAGGCCTGGTGCACAACGAGGCGACCGTCGAGGGCACACCGGTCCCGGGCGCTCCCGATCCCGCGGACCCCGAGGGCGATCCGGTGCCGCGCGATCCGGTGACCGACGACAGCGAGAAGCAGCTGCCGGTGCCGCACGATCCGGGCATCGAGCTGGTGAAGACCGCCGACCCCCGGACCTACGCCGAGGGGACCGACCTCACCTACACGCTGACCGCCACCAATACCGGCAATGTGCCGCTGAGTGGTGTCACGATCACCGACCCCATGTTCGGCGGTCCCCTCGACCTCACCGGCGCGGAATGGTCGAGCGGGAGCAGCACCGACGCGCTGCTGCCCCAGGGCACCGTGACCGTGGAGGTCACCACGACCGCGACCCAGGCGCAGTTCGACGCCGGCACCATCACGAATCTCGCAGCGGTGACGGGTGCGCCGCCGTACGCGCTCGACGAGGACGGGTTGCCGTTGGTGGACCCGGAGACCGGTGATCCGCTGATCGATCCGGAGACCGGCGAGCCCTACGCTCCGTCGCCGGTCGCCGATGAGGACGCCGAGATCGTGGTGGCGGAGGGCATCGCCCCGGAGATCTCGCTGGTGAAGAGCGGTGCGCTGTCGGGCTCGATAGAAGACGGCTACGTCATCACCTACACCTTCACGGCGACCAATACGGGCAATGTGACGCTCAGCGACGTGGTCATCACCGACCCGCTCGACGGTCTCTCGCCGCTCGAGTTCGACTGGCCGGGCACCGAAGGCGTGCTCGCTCCCGGCGAGTTCGTCGAGGCGACGGCCAGCTATGCGCTGTCGCAGGCCGATGTCGATGCCGGTGGCGTGGCCAATGTCGCCACCTCGACGGGTACCCCGCCGGTGCCGAACGACCCCGGGACCGGTGAGCCGCCGATCGATCCCGAGACGGGTGAGCCGGTCGAGCCGACGCCGCTCGAGCCGGTCGAGGACCCGGAGTTCGTTCCGGTGCCGCATGGACCGGGCCTCGAGTTCGTGAAGGACTCGACCCTGCAGCGGGCCGACGATGCCGAGGGGCCGGTGCGTGCCGGCGAGCCGGTCGAGTTCACCTTCACCGCGACGAACACCGGCAACGTGACCTTGCGCGATGTGCGCATCGACGATCCCCTGCCGGGACTGGGGGAGCTCCGCTACGACTGGCCCGGCGACGAGGGCGTCCTTCTGCCCGGCGAGCGGGTCGAGGCCGTGGCACTCTATGAGCTGACCCAGGCGGATGTGGATGCCGGCACGGTTCTGAACACGGCCTTCGTCACGGGTGTCCCGCCGACGATCCCCGGCGAAGAGCCTCCCGGTGAGCTTCCGCCCGTGGTGGACGAGAGCATCGTCGAGGTGCCGCAGGATCCGAGTGTCGAGCTGGTGAAGACCAGTGAGGTGCCGGCCGATATCGCGGTCGGCGAGGTGGTGGAGTACACCTTCGTCGCGACTAATACCGGCAATGTCACGCTCGATCAGGTGACGATCGCCGATCCGCTGCCGGGTCTGTACGACTGGAGCTACGACTGGTCCGATGCTCAGGCGGAAGGGGTGCTCGCACCCGATGACACCGTGACGGCGACGGCGAAGCTGGAGCTGACGCAGGCGCATGTCGACGACGGCTGGGTGAAGAACACCGCCACGGCCGAGGGCACGCCTCCGGTCCCGATCGATCCGGAGACGGGCGAGCCGCCGGTCGATCCCGAGACCGGTGAACCGGTGGAGCCGACCCCGGTCGAGGACGACGACACCGTGATCACCGACCTGCCGCAGGATCCGAGTGTCGAGCTGGTGAAGACCAGTGAGGTGCCGGCCGATATCGCGGTCGGCGAGGTGGTGGAGTACACCTTCGTCGCGAGCAATACCGGCAATGTCACGCTCGATCAGGTGACGATCGCCGATCCGCTGCCCGGCCTGTACGACTGGACCTACGACTGGTCGGAGGCGACCGCCGAGGGTGTGCTGGCATCGGGCGAGCAGGTCACGGCGACGGCGAAACTGCGGTTGACCCAG
Organism: Aeromicrobium sp. YIM 150415; assembly: GCF_016918125.1. Taxonomy (NCBI): domain Bacteria; kingdom Bacillati; phylum Actinomycetota; class Actinomycetes; order Propionibacteriales; family Nocardioidaceae; genus Aeromicrobium; species Aeromicrobium sp. YIM 150415. The sequence goes on from NZ_JAERWM010000033.1 coordinate 40,381, forward strand.
GCACATATCGATGCCGGCTGGGTGAAGAACACCGCCACGGCCGAGGGCACGCCTCCGGTCCCGATCGATCCGGAGACGGGTCAGCCGCCGATCGATCCCGAGACCGGTGAGCCGGTGGAGCCGACCCCGGTCGAGGACGACGACACGGTGACCACCGACCTGCCACACGAGTCGGGCATCTCCTTGGACAAGTCCGGCGTGCTCGACGGTGCCGCGGTCGCTGGCGGGACGGTGACGTACACCTTCGTCGCCACCAATACCGGCAACACGACGCTCGCGGACATCGTGCTGAACGATCCGCTGCTCGGCGACGGCCCTCTCGATCTGAGCGGCGCGGTCTGGTCGGGCGCGGTCGGAGTCCTGCTGCCGGGCGAGACGGTGACGGTGGAGCGCCAGTACACGGTGGAGCAGTCCGATATGGATGCCGGCAGTGTGGTGAACATCGCCGATGTCGCTGGGACCCCTCCGACCCCGACCGATCCGGAGACCGGCGAGCCGGGAACGCCCGCGGAGCCGGTGACCGATGACGATCCGGCCGTGGTCGGGTTGCCCCAGGCCCCCGCGCTCCAGCTGGTCAAGAGCGGCGATCTCGACGGCATCGCCTCCGTGGGCGAGACGGTCGTCTTCTCCTTCACCGCCACCAATATCGGGAATGTGACGCTGACCGATGTCGTCATCAGCGACGATCTGCCGGGTCTCGGCGATATCGCCTACGACTGGTCGGCCGCGTCGGGCGAGGGTGTTCTGGCTCCCGGTGAGTCGGTGACGGCCACCGCGGCGTACACCCTGACCCAGGCCGACGTGGACGCCGGCGCGGTCGAGAACGCGGCATCGGTGACGGGCCTGCCGCCGACCGTTCCGGGGGAGGAGCCTCCGGGCCCGATCCCGCCGGCCGAGGACACGACCATCGTGCCGGTGCCCCCCGATCCCTCGATCGAGTTGGTCAAGACGAGCTCGTTCGACGAGGACGCGGTCGCCGGAGCCAGCGTCGAATATTCGTTCACCGCGACCAATACCGGCAATGTCACGCTCACCGGGGTCGTCATCAGCGATCCGCTTCCCGGGCTCGGAGATCTCCGCTACGACTGGCCCGGTGAGGCCGGCGTGCTGGCTCCGGGCGAGTCCGTCACGGCGACGGCGACCTATCGACTGACCCAGGCCGATGTCGATGCCGGCGAGGTGGTCAACTCCGCGAAGGCCGAGGGCACTCCGCCACCGACCTTCGATCCGGAGAATCCCGATACGCCGCGCCCGCAGGACCCCGTGGAGGACGACGACACCACGACGACGCCGCTGCCGGCCCAGCCGGGAATCTCGCTCAGCAAGACCGGGAAGCTGGCCGACGGGGCTGCGGTGGGCGACATCGTGGAGTACACCTTCGTCGCGACCAATACGGGGAACGTCACCCTCCGCGATGTCGTCATCCGCGACGCCTTGAAGGGGCTCTCGGACATCACCTACCGGTGGCCGGGTGAGCCCGGAGTGCTGGCACCCGGGGAATCGGTGACCGCGTCCGCGAGCTATCGGCTCACCGAGGCCGATCTGCGAGCCGGGTCGGTGGTGAACACGGCCACGGTGCTGGGCCATCCGCCCCTCGATGGCGACCCGGTCGGCGCGGACGGCTCGGCCACCGTGACGATGGGAGATCTGCCGTCCACCGGCAGTGCCGTATCGCCGCTCGCCCTCGCGGTGGCCCTCGGCATGCTCATGTTCGGCGCCGCTCTGGTGGCCGCCGTGCGCAACCGCAGGAGGATCCACGGATGAATCGCAGGTACGGCAGTCTGCTGGTGATCCCGCTCGTCGTCCTCTCCCTTGTCTCGTGTTCGGGAGATGACGGGGACGGCGGCACGAAGGACGAGATCGTCGACAGCTACACCGACATCACCGATCAACAGGGCTCGGTCCAGGGATTCGTCGGCGCCGTCGACGATGCGGAGGTCGAGCGGTGCGAGGCCTCCGGTGACGGATGGGTCGCCGAGGGCAATGTCACCAATCCCGAGGATGTCGAGCAGAGCTACCGGCTCTACGTGGCGTACAACGAGGACCGGGACACCCAGGGTCTCGTCCAGGTGGACGTGGCCGCGGTCCCGCCAGGCGGTACCGAGACGTGGAGTGCGCAGGTGCCGCTCACGGCCGACGAGCTCGAATGCGTGCTGCGCGTCGAACGGTTCGCGCCGCTGTCCTAGCCGCCCGCCGTTCCTCGATCCGGCCCCCTTCCCTCCGTGGGAGGGGGCCGGTCGCGTTCGCCGGTCGTTTCCGGCCCGGCAAGCCCGCCCGACCCGCCCTGCCGCGTCGTCAGTAAAGTATGACAAGGAGCAAGCCCTTCCTCGTCATGAGTTGACATGGCATCGGTGACCCCGAACGCGATGGAATGTGACGGCAACGACAACAGGAGGTCCGCAGGTGCCCACAGACAGCCACATCCGGATCGGTATCGACACCGGAGGCACGTTCACCGACGTCGTCGCCTTCGACGAGTCGACCGGGACGATGGTCACGACGAAGACACCGTCGACGCCCAGCGACCCCGCCGAGGGATTCCTCGCCGGCGTGTCCAAGGTGCTCGACCTGATGGGCGAGCAGGGCACCGCGCTCAGCGCGATCAGCCACGGCACCACCGTCGCCACGAACCAGCTCCTCGAGGGCAAGGTCGAGCAGCTCGGCTTCATCACCAATGCCGGCTACGAGTCGGTCCTCGAGATCGCCCGCCAGTCCGTGCCCGACGGCTACGGCAACTCCTACTTCTGGGTCAAGCCCGACCGCATCGTCTCGCGCGAGTACGTCAAGGGCGTCGAGGGACGCCTGGACTTCGAGGGCAACGAGATCCGCCCGCTGGACGAGGACGGCGCCCGCCGCGTCGCGCGCTGGTTCCGCGAGCAGGGCATCGACACCCTCGGCGTCTGCCTCCTGCACGCCTACGCCAATCCCTCGCACGAGCAGCGCCTGCTCGAGATCATCGCCGAGGAGCACCCCGAGGCCGTCGTCTCGGTCTCCTCGGAGGTGCTGCGCGAGTATCGCGAGTACGAGCGCTCGATGACGACCCTCGTCGACGCCGCGGTCAAGCCGAAGCTCTCCCGCTATGTCAACAACATCGTGCGCCGCCTCGAGGAGATCGGCGAGAACATCCCGTTCTACGTCATGAAGTCCAATGGCGGCGTGCTCAGCGCCGGCGAGGTCGTGCACCAGCCCATCACCACGGTGCTGTCCGGTCCCGCCGCCGGCGCCCTCGGCGCCGCGATGGTCGGCAAGATCGCCGGCTTCGATCGTATCCTCACCTGTGACGGCGGCGGCACCTCCACCGATGTCTCGGTCGTCATCGACGGCGAGCCCACCCTCACCACCGAGGGCTCGGTCGGTGCCTTCCCGAGCAAGATCCCGATGATCGACGTCGTGACCGTCGGCGCGGGCGGCGGCTCGATCGCCTGGCTGTCGAACGAGGGCACCCTCAAGGTCGGCCCGCACTCGGCCGGCGCCGATCCGGGCCCGGTCTGCTACGCCCGCGGCGGCAAGGACGTCACCATCACCGACGCCCACGTCGTGCTCGGCCGTATCCCCGCGCACCTGCTCGGCGGCGAGATCGGCCTCGACGCCGACGGAGCCCGCAAGGCCCTCGAGGAGCTCGCCGGCAAGCTCGGCATGTCCGTCGAGGAGTGCGCCACCGGCATCCTGGAGATCTCCGCCTGGAACCAGGCCAACGCCCTCCGCCAGGTCACCGTCAAGCGCGGCCTCGACGTCCGCGACTTCACGCTGACCACCTTCGGCGGCTCCGGCTCGCTGCTGCTGTGCCGCCTGATGGACATCCTGGACATCACGACGACGCTCGTGCCGCTCAACCCCGGCAACCTCTCGGCCTTCGGCCTGCTGACCGTGGACGTCAAGAACGACTACGTCCAGACCCAGGTCAGCCTCCACGACAAGCTCGACGTCGAGGGCACGGGCCGTCTCTACGAGAAGCTCACCGAGCAGGCCGCCGAGGCGCTCAGCCACGAAGGCTTCGCGACCGAGACCCGCCAGTTCCAGCGCACCGCCGATCTGCGGTACTTCGGCCAGGCCTTCGAGGTCCGGGTCGCGGTCGACGAGGGGCCCTTCGACGCCGCTGCCGCCGAGGCCGTCGCGGAGCGCTTCCACGACGAGCACCGCGCGCTCTACGGCTACGACTTCCGGGGCAATGACGACCAGCAGGTCGAGTGGGTCAACCTGCGCGTCTCGGGTATCGGCCCGATCGAGCGGCCGCAGGTCCGCGCCGAGGAGGTCGTCGAGAACCCGGCGATCACGGAGACCTCGCGCCGCCCCGTGTGCTTCGATCCCGAGACCGGCTCGGTGGACACCCCCGTCTACTGGCGCCCCGATCTGACGCCCGGCACGCAGCTCGTCGGCCCGGCGATCATCGAGGAGTTCGGATCCACCGTGCCGCTGCACCCCGGGTTCTCCGCACGCATCGACGCCTACCGCAACATCATCGTGACTCGTGAAGGAGCCGACTCGTGACCACGACCCCAGAAACCACCTCGCGCCGCGCGCCGACGCAGTTCCCCTTCGAGTCGCTGACCGCCGATGCCGGCGCGAGCGCCGACCCGGTGCTCGTCGAGATCGTTCAGGGCAGCCTGGCGTCGGTCGAGATGGAGGTCGAGACCGCCATCGGCCGCACCTCCCGCTCGCCGATGATCCGCGACGCGCACGACTTCCGCGCGGGCATCCACGACCGCAAGATGCGCAAGCTGACCGGTCGCTCCTACAGCGCGCTCGTGCACCCCGTCGCGCGGGACTTCCCGCTCGAGGAGATGGTGCCCGGGGACGTCTTCTTCCACAACGACGTCTACGAGTCCGAGGGCGGCATCGGCCACCTCCCGGATCTCTGCGTGACCGTCCCGGTGTTCCACACGAATCCCGAGACCGGCAAGCCCGAGGTCGTCGCCTTCGTGCAGGCCTTCGGCCACCACGACGATATCGGCGGTGCCGTGCCGGGCTCGATGCCCAGCAACGCCACCTCGGTGTACGAGGAGGGCCTGGCGGTCCCGCCGATCAAGCTCTGGGACGCCGGCGTGCCGGTGCGCTCGGCGCTGCGCATCATGACTCGCAACTCGCGGACCCCCGAGGCGCTCGCGGCCGACCTCGACGCCGAGTGCTCCGCGTGCCTGATGGGCGCCCAGCGACTGGGTGAGCTCTTCGACCGTTACGGTCGCGAGTCGGTCGAGGCTGCTTTCGACGCGATCATCGACAACTCCACGCGCACCTACCGCCGTGAGATCCTGTCGAAGATCCCCGTGGGCACCTGGGTCTGGGAGGACTACGCCGAGCACGACGGTGTCGAGGACCCGAAGCTGCACACGCAGCGGATCACCCTCACCCGCACCGCGGCCGACGATCCCGAGGGCGAGCGTCTGATCCTCGACTTCGCCGGCACCTCACCGCAGGCCAAGGGACCGATCAACCACTGTGGTGACTACTCCGACGGCGTCTTCCTCAAGAAGTGGCTCGCGCCGATCCTGCGCAACCTGGCGGACACGCCCGAGCGCATGGCCGAGCTGGACGTCAACGAGGGCATCGTGCCGCTGATCGAGATGCGGTTCCCGCCCAAGGGCACGCTGCTGACGCCGGAGTTCCCGGCGCCGACCAACGCGCGCACCTTCGTCATCCTGAGGCTGCTCGGCGTGCTGGCCGGCGTCATCGCCAAGGCGGTCGACGGCCGCATGCCCGCCGACCAGGAGACGATCCGGTACACCGGTGTCTACGGCGAGGACATGGAGGGCCGCTCGTACCTCATGCGCGAGGTGCTCGGTGGCGGCGCCGGCGGTCGCTACTACGCCGATGGCGAGGACACCATCCACGTCGTGCCGGACTCGCGGAACCTGCCGACCGAGTTCACCGAGTCGCGTTTCCCGTTCATCGTCGAGAGCCTCGGCCTCGCGAAGGACTCCGGCGGTGCGGGCGAGTTCCGCGGCGGTCTCGGCTACGAGAAGCGCATCCGGATGCTCAAGGACGCCAACTTCATGTCGATCGCCGACCGCTCGATCCTCGCCTGCTGGGGAGTCAAGGGCGGCAAGGCGGGCTCGCCGTTCCGCGTCGTGGTCAACCCCGGCACGCCGGAGGAGCGCGAGATCGACGCGCTGGCCGATGCCGAGCCGATCAAGGCTGGCGAGACGATCTGCATCCAGACCACCGGCGGTGGCGGCTGGGGCGATCCGCTCGACCGCGACCCGGAGCTGGTCGCCCGCGACGTGCGCTGGAACAAGGTCTCGGAGCGTTCGGCGCTCGAGGACTACGGTGTCGTGCTGACCGGTGCGGTGGAGAACGACGACCTCGCGGTCGACGCCGAGGCCACCGCGTCCGAGCGGCAGAGCCGCCGCGACGCCCGCGGCGAGGAGCCCTTCTTCGATCGCGGACCCGGCTACGCCCGACTGAGCGGCGGCGCCACCGTCGCCGACGTCGACTGGGTCTGAGCCAACCCACCCGTTCTTCGCCTCGGTGATCGAGTAGCCGCGAGGAACGAGCGGCGTATCGAGATCACGCCAATGTGATCTCGATACGCCGAGGCGGCGATGTGAGAGGAAAGGGACGATGATGGGGAACGGCACACGGATCGCGATCGTGGGGGGCCGGGGTAAGACCGGTCGCGCGGTCGCCACGGCGTTGGAAGCGGCCGGCGCGGAGACCGTGCCCGTGGGCCGGGCCGAGCTCGCGGACCTCGCGGCCGCGCTGCGCGGCTGCGATGCGGTCTATCTCATCGCTCCCAATCTGCACCCGGATGAACCCGCCTTCGTCACCACGGTCCTCGAGGCGATGCGCGAGGCGGGAGTCGGCCGGGTCGGCTATCACTCGGTCTGCGCGCCCTATGTGCCCTCGATGCCGCACCACCTGGCGAAGGCGGCGAGCGAGGATCTCGTCCGGCGTAGCGGGCTGGACTGGACGATCCTGCAGCCCTGCGCCTATGTCGACAACTTCCTGCCCGGTCTGCGGGCGGCGTCGCCTCGGCTCGAGGTCCCCTATGACGCCGACCGACCGTTCGGGCTCGTCGGGCTGGAGGACCTGGGCGCGGTAGCGGCCCGCGTGCTGCTCGACCCGTCCCACATCGGGGCGACCTACGAGGTCGGCGGCCGGAGCCTGGTGACGGTCCGCGACGTGGCGGTCGCCGCGCAGCGGGTCCTGGGCGTCGAGGTCGAGCTCGTCGTCACCTCCCCGGACGCGTGGGCTGCCGGCCCCGGCGCCACCCTCGACCCGCGTGAGCGCGACTGGCTGCACGCGATGTTCAGCTACTACGAGGATCACGGTCTGCCGTGCGGATCGGCGACCGTCCCGGCCGTCGTCGGCCGCCCCGCGCTCGATCTCGACACGCTCCTGCGCCACGCCCTCGTCTGACCCCTCCCCAGTGGGCGGTGACCTACGCACGTCTCGATCGTGTGGGCGGTGGGTCAGGCACGTCTCGATCGTGTGGGCGGTGGGTCAGGCACGTCTCGATCGTCTCGAGGGGTGTGTAACTCACCGCTCTGTCGGTTCGGGTGTGGGTGGTGGGTTAGGCACGTCTCGATCGTCTCGAGGGGTGCGTAAGTCACCGCTCTGTCGGTTCGGGTGTGGGTGGTGGGTTAGGCACGTCTCGATCGTCTCGAGGGGTGTGTAACTCACCGCTCCGGGCCTGCCCCTGTCTCGAGGGGTGCGTAAGTCACCGCTCCTGGGCGAGAGGGGCCTGTGACTTGTCACACCTTGCCCGAATCCGACGAAATCATCGGACTTTGTTGACCATGCATGCCAATGGGATGCTCCCCTAGCCTCAATGCATGCGCATCGTGATCGCCCTCGGTGGCAACGCCATGACGTCCAGCGACGGCAGTGCCCGTCCTGAACACCAGCGTGACGCCATCCGTCTGGCCGCCCGTCCCATCGCCGATCTGGTGGCCGCCGGACACGAGGTCCTCCTCACCCACGGCAACGGACCTCAGGTCGGCAACCTGCTGACCAAGAACGAGCTCACCGCCTCGCAGGTGCCGCCGGTCCCGCTCGACTGGTGCGGGGCCCAGACCCAGGCCACGATCGGCATGCTCATGCTCAACGCCCTCGATGCCGAACTGGCCGAGCGCGGTGTCGATCGACGCTGTGCCGCCGTCGTGTCGCGCACGCTCGTCGACATCGACGATCCGCGCTTCGCCCATCCCACCAAGCCGATCGGTCGCTACCTCAGCGCCGAGGACGCCCAGCCGCTCATCGATTCCGGCCAGGAGTTCGTCGAGGTACCGGGCCGTGGCTGGCGACGGGTCGTCGCCTCTCCCGAACCCCTGCGCTGCCTCGACGGCGCCACCGCCGAGACCCTCATGGAGGCGGGCTACGTCGTCGTGTGCTCCGGTGGCGGGGGCATTCCCACGGTGCAGGATCTCAACGGCGGCTACCGCGGTGTCGACGCGGTCATCGACAAGGACCTCACCGCCTCGCTCATCGCCCAGGAGCTGAAGGCCGACATGCTGATCATCGCCACCGATGTCGACGCGGTCGTCTGCGACTGGGGCACCGACTACGCCAAGCCGGTCGGCGAGGTCACCGCCGTCGAGATGCGCTCGATCGCCGCGGATCAGGATTTCGCCGCAGGGTCCATGGGCCCCAAGGTCGAGGCCGTGACGGCCTTCGCCGAGAGCGGCACCGGAACCGGTGTCATCACGTCGCTGGCGCGCATCGGCGCGGCAGCTGAAGGTCAGATCGGAACGCGGGTCGTTCCGGCCTGATGAAACACAACCCCCAGTAAGACCCACCCCTCAGGAAAGGAAGCGCCGTATGCCCTCAGCAATCGAGGTTCGCAAGGTCCCGATCCACTCCGTCGCCGACGCCAGCGAGCTCGCCAAGCTCATCGACGACGGCATCATGGAGGCCGACCGCGTCATCGCCATCATCGGCAAGACCGAGGGCAATGGCGGGGTCAACGACTACACCCGCATCATCGCCGACCGCGCCTTCCGTGAAGTGCTGGTCGAGAAGGGCTCGCGGCCGGTCGAGGAGGTCCGTCAGATCCCGATCGTGTGGTCCGGCGGCACCGACGGTGTCATCAGCCCCCACGCCACGATCTTCGCGACGCTCCCCGAGGACAAGGCCCCCAAGACCGACGAGCCGCGCCTCAGCGTCGGCTTCGCGATGAGCGAGCAGCTGCTGCCCGAGGAGATCGGCCGCACGCCGATGATCGAGAAGGTCGCCGACGCCGTCAAGGTCGCCATGGAGCGCGCGGGCATCACCGATCCGGCCGATGTCCACTACGTCCAGACCAAGACGCCGCTGCTCACCATCCACACCATCCGCGACGCCAAGAGCCGTGGCAAGACGGTCTGGACCGAGCACACGCACGAGTCGATGGACCTGTCGAACGGCGTCACCGCCCTCGGCATCGCCGTCGCGCTCGGCGAGATCGACATGCCGACCGACGAGGACGTCATGCACAGCCGTGAGCTCTACTCGGCCGTGGCCTCCTGCTCCTCGGGCGTCGAGCTCGACCAGGCGCAGGTCGTCGTGGTCGGCAACGCTCGTGGCGTCGGCGGGCGCTACCGCATCGGCCACTCGGTCATGGAGGACGCGCTCGATCAGGACGGCATCTGGAATGCCATCCGCGACGCGGGTCTCGAGCTGCCCGAGCGTCCGCACTACACCGATCTCGACGGTCGCCTGGTCAACGTGTTCCTCAAGTGCGAGGCCAGCCAGGACGGCGAGGTCCGCGGACGTCGCAACGCCATGCTCGACGACTCCGATGTGCACTGGCACCGTCAGATCAAGGCGACCGTGGGCGGCGTGACCGCCGCGGTCACCGGCGACCCGGCCGTGTTCGTCTCCGTCTCGGCGGCGCACCAGGGCCCCGAGGGCGGCGGCCCCGTCGCCGCGATCGTCGACCTGGGCGACCAGTGACGGACGAGCAGGACACCGCGGTGCAGGGCCCGCTGGCGGGGACGCTCGTCCTCGACATGACGCGGGCCCTGGCCGGGCCGCATGCGGCCATGATGCTGGGCGACCTCGGCGCGCGCGTCATCAAGATCGAGACCCCCACCGGCGACGACAGTCGCGGGTGGGGGCCTCCCTTCCTCGGCGAGGGTGAGGAGCGCGAGTCGACGTACTTCATGTCGGCGAACCGCAACAAGGAGTCGATCACCCTCAACCTGAAGACCGAGGACGACAAGGAGATCCTCCGTCGTCTGGTCAAGCGTGCCGACGTGCTCATGGAGAACTTCCGGGTGGGCGTGCTGGACCGGCTGGGCTTCAGTGTCGAGGAGCTGCACCGGCTCAACCCGGGTCTGGTGATCCTCTCGATCACCGGCTTCGGCCACGATGGCCCGGAGGCGAGCCGCGCGGGCTACGACCAGATCGCGCAGGGCGAGGCCGGCCTGATGAGCATCACCGGCAGCGAGGAGCCCACCAAGGTGGGCGTCCCGATCGCCGATCTGCTGGCGGGCATGAACGGCGCCTATGGCACGGTCGCGGCGCTCTACGAGCGCGAGCGCACCGGCAAGGGCCGGGTTGTGCGCACTTCGCTCATCGCGAGTGTCGTGGGCGTGCATGCTTTCCAGGGCACGCGCTGGACGGTCGCGGGGGAGGTGCCGGGGCTGTCCGGCGCGCATCATCCGTCGATCGCGCCGTACGGGCTGTTCCACACGCAGACGGCGCCCATCCAGCTGTCGTGCGGCTCGGAGTCGCTGTGGACCGCGTTCGCGGCAGCGCTCGATCTCGACGCGACCGACCCACGGTTCGCCACCAACGGCGACCGCGTCGCGCATCGTGACGAGCTGATCGCGATCATCGAGGAGAAGTTCGCCGCGGCACCGGCTGAGCACTGGCTGGAGCTGTTGTCCGAGGCGGGCCTCCCGTCCGGCAAGGTCCGCACGATCGACGAGGTCTACGAGTGGGAGCAGGCGCGTTCGCAGGGCCTGGTCATCGAGGTCGATCACGCCACCAAGGGTCGGCTCACGCTGCCCGGGCCGGTCATCCGCTTGGACGATCAGCCGTACGCGGGCTCGCGCGAGACCAATATCGCGCCGCCTACCCTCGGGCAGCACAACGAATCGGTCCGTCGCTGGTTGGACGAGACCGAGGAGTGATCCGAGCCTCGGCGGTCGAGCAGTGCCCTCACCTGCTCGACCGCCGGGATCACCACCCCGGCGTGGTCTCGGATTCGGTGGTTGAGTAGGAAGCTCGCTCTGCGAGCGGCCGTATCGAAACCACCACTCAAGCGTGGTCTCGCTGCTCGACGATCGGGGTCGGGCCACCGGCGGTCGAGATCGAAACCCGTCCACGTGCGCTCTCGGTGCCCCGGGCTGGCGCGTGGTGGGAGAATGGAGCGTGATGGGAGACGTCACCGGACTGCTGCTGGCCGCCGGCGCCGGGCGGCGCATGGGCGGTCCCAAAGCGCTGCTGCGCCGCGATGACGGCACCCCCTGGGTCGTGGCGGCACGTCAGACCCTTCTCGACGGCGGCCTCGATGACGTCCTCGTCGTGCTCGGTGCGGCGGCCGATGAAGCGCGCTCCCTGCTCGGCGATGCCCGCAGCATCGTGGCTGAGGACTGGGACCGGGGCATGGGTGCCTCGCTCGAGACCGGCCTGAGGGAGCTCGCTGCCGATTCCGCGCAGGTGGCCCTCGTCCATCTCGTCGATCTCCCCGATGTCGACGCCGAGGTGGTGCGCCGCGTCCTCTCCCATGCCGACGGCCCCGAGACGCTGGCCCGCGCCGTGTACGCCGGAGCTCCCGGCCACCCCGTACTGATCGGCCGCGACCACTGGTCCGCGATCGCCGACGGCACCGACGACGAGGGCGCGCGGGCGTACCTGGCCACCCACGACGCCGTGACCGTCGAATGCGGCGATCTCGCCAGCGGGACCGATCGCGACCGGCCTCAGGACCTCGATCCCAGGAGGGACATATGACCCACGTCGACAGCGCGCAGGCACTCACGGACCGGCTCGGCTCGGTCGGCTACATCGCGGGCGAGGGGCTCTCCACCGTCGGCTATCTCGCCCTGCGGATGCAGCGGCCGCTGCTGCTGGAGGGCGAGCCCGGCACCGGCAAGACCGCCCTCGCGGGCGCGCTCGCCGAGTCCTTCGGTCTCCCTCTCATCCGGCTGCAGTGCTATGAGGGCATCGATGCCCGGCAGGCACTGTACGACTGGGACTTCCCGCGGCAGATCCTCCACCTGCGGGCGCTGGAGGCCGCCGATGCCGCCGATGACGTCCGCGCCGTGGAGGACTCCCTCTACGAGGAGCGTTTTCTACTCCCGCGGCCGGTGGTGCGGGCGCTGCGGGAGGCTCCCGCGGTGCTGCTGATCGACGAGATCGACCGCGCCGATGACGAGTTCGAGGCGCTGCTGCTGGAGGTGCTGTCGACCTATCAGGTGTCGATTCCCGAGCTCGGAACGATCTCCGCGACCGAGCCCCCGATCGTCGTCCTGACCTCCAATCGCACGCGCGAACTCCACGATGCCCTCAAGCGGCGCTGCCTTTACCACTGGCTTGATCACCCCGATCTCGACCAGGAGATCGCCATCGTGCGGGCCCGTCTGCCCGAGGTCGGCGAGGCGCTCGCCGAGCGCATGGTCGAGCTCGTGCAGAAGCTGCGAGCCGACGGCGGCCTGGTCCGTCCTCCCGGCGTGGCCGAGACCCTTGACTGGGTCCGCGCGCTCCAGGCCCTCGGACTGCGCGAGCCCGAGCTCGGTGCCCTGTCGGCGACCGTCGGGGCGGTCTGCAAGCAGCGCGAGGACGCCGAGCGGGTCCGCTCGCTCGTGCGGGCGGCGTTCGGCGATGACTAGCCTGCTGCACGATCCTTCGCCCGACGCTCCGGTCGCCGAGCTCATCGGCTTCGTGCAGGCGCTGCGGGCGGCGGGGATCGGCGCGTGGGCCTCGGAGGACTTCCTCGCCGCCACCGCGCTGCTCGACCTCGGCAGTGCCGAGGATGTCTACTGGGCCGGTCGGGCGACGTTGTGCGGATCGCCCGATGACGTCCCCCTCTACGACGAGGTCTTCGGGTCGTGGTTCCGGGTACCGGCGCCGGGCGTCGGTCATCCTCCGCCCTTCGAGCTGACCCAGAACCGTCCGCGTTCACGGACCGGTGTCGAGAACGAGGGCGGACCCGGTGATGACACCGAGGTCGTGCCGATCGCCGCATCGGTCGCCGAACGTCTCGCCCACCGCGATATCGCCGATCTCGATGCTGTCGAGGCCCAGGCGGTCGCATCGGCCTTCGCCGCCCTGCGCCCCCGGCCTCCGATGCGCACCACGCGCCGCCACCGTCCGTCGCGGCGCGGCGACATCGACATGGGCCGCAGCGCGCGCGAGCAGCTGCGTCATGGCGGCGAGCCCGCGCTGCTGCGCTACCACGAGCGGGCCTCCAAGCCCCGCCGCGTGGTCTGGCTCATCGACGTCTCCGGTTCGATGAAGGTCTACGCCGACAGCTACCTGCGCCTGGCCCACCGCGGCTTCGCCGGCGCTCCGCGCACGACCGAGGTCTTCACCTTCGGCACGCGGCTGACGCGGGTGACCCCTGCCTTCGCCCACCCGGACGCGGAGACCGCGCTGCGCACTGCCGGTGAGATCGTGCCGGACTGGTCGGGCGGTACTCGACTGGGCGAGATGATGCGCGCGTTCTGCGACCGCTGGGGTCAGCGGGGGCCGGCGCGTGGAGCGGTCGTCGTCGTGTGCAGCGACGGCTGGGAGCGCGGGGACCCCGCGTTGCTCGGCGAGCAGATGGCCCGGCTGCGGCGGATCGCCCATCGCCTCGTATGGGTCAATCCGCACCGGGAGAAGCCCGACTACGCTCCGGTGCAGTCGGGGATCGTGAGTGCCTTGCCGGCGATCGACGAGCTCATCGGCGGGCACTCGTTCGCGACCCTCGCGCGGGTGCTCGACGTGGTGGCGGAGCAATGACCGGCGAACCACGGGGGACGAAGGGAGGAGCGGACGATGCGTGATGTGCTGGAGCCGTTGATCGACGCCTGGGAGAGCGGCGACCGGATCGGGCTGGGGACGGTGATCGGGACCCAGAAATCGGCGCCGCGCCCGCCGGGTGCCGCGATGCTGGTGCTCGGCGACGGCTCGGTCGTCGGTTCCGTCTCGGGCGGCTGCGTCGAGGGTGATGTGTACGAGCTCGCTCAGCGGGTCGTCGCCGAGGATGCTCCGGAGCTGCGCCGTTACGGGTACTCCGATGACGAGGCCTTCGCCGTCGGGCTGACCTGCGGGGGCATCGTCGACGTCTTCGTCGAGCCGGTCGATCGCACGACCTTCCCCGAGCTCGGCACGGTCGCCGAGGATGTACGGGCCGGGCGGCCGGTGGCGGTGGCGACGGTCATCGAGCATCCCGACGCCTCATGGGTCGGCCGGCATCTGGTGCTGCGCACCGACGAGGTGCTGGGCGGGCTCGGCTCGCAGCGGGCCGACCATGCGGTCGCGGACGACGCACGGGGCCTGCTGGCGGTCGGACGCTCGCAGGTGCTCGAGTTCGGGCCCGATGGCGAGCGCATGGACACGGGGATGAAGGTCTTCGTCAACGCCTTCCAGCCGCGGCCTCGGATGATCGTCTTCGGGGCGATCGACTACGCGGCGGCGGTCGCGCGGCAGGCCGAGCTGCTGGGCTACCGGGTGACGGTGTGCGATGCGCGGCCCGTCTTCGCCACCCCCGAGCGGTTCCCGGCCGCTGACGAGGTCGTGGTCTCGTGGCCGCATCGCTATCTCCGCGCCGAGGTGGAGGCCGGTCGTGTCGACCAGCGCACGGTCATCTGTGTGCTGACCCACGACCCCAAGTTCGATGTCCCGGTACTGGACCTGGCGTTGCGCCTGGGGGGCGAGCAGCAGCCCTTCTACATCGGGGCGATGGGCTCGCGGCGCACGCACGACGAACGCTTGGAGCGGTTGCGCGAGGCGGGTCTCGGTGAGGAGCAGCTGCGCCGTCTGCACAGTCCCATCGGCCTGGATCTACGCGGGCGCACCCCCGAGGAGACCGCCGTGGCGGTGGCGGCGGAGCTGGTGGCCTTGCGGTGGGGCGGTAGCGGCCGTCCTCTCCACGAGACCGATACCGCCATCCACGCCGACTGACCCTCGGACCGATAACGATGCGTAATGGTTGCTAGGGCGACCGCAATGCATCGTCATCGGTCCCGGGAGGGTGGTTCCGTCAGCCCATCGTGTTGACGATGAGCCCGATGTGCGTGAAGAAGTTCAACGCGCCGAAGGCGATGAACACCACACCGGCGATGCCCCACAGCCAGCCGATCGCGGTCCACAGCCCGTTGCGGATCGAACGCAGCGCGAAGGGGAAGAGGATCGCGCCGAGGCCGACGATGGCGATGAGCCCGGACATGAAGATCGCCTCGACGAGCGGCCACTCGGCGAACTCTCCGGAGATCGGCTCCTCGGGCGGAGCGGCGAACAGCTGGTACTTCACTCCCGCGACGGCGATGCCGATCAGGCCGAGGCCCATGCCGAGCACGAAGACCGACACGGGTCGGGCGACCTTGCGCAGATGCTCCAGGGCTCCGGGGGTCGCGAGCACCGCGGCGCCTCGGAACCAGATGTAGAGGGCGGCCGCGAGCAGCAGCACGCCGAAGGCGAGTGACGTCTCACCGAAGATGATGTTGTCGAAGGGGAAGCCACCGGCGGCCAGCGGCCAGGTGAGGGTCATGTGCAGTCCGGTCGTGGTGAGCACCAGGCCCAGCACGCCGAAGGACAGCGCCCATCCCTCCGGGACGACGTCGCCGGGGGAGCGCAGCAGCTCCCGCCCGAGCCAGACCAGTCCCACCAGACCGGCGCCGACGGCGACGGCCATGATCGTGTTGTACGTGGGCATCTCGGCCCAATCGATGACGAGTCCTTCGCTCGCGAGCGAGTTCACGTCGATCATCTCCTCTGCGGTCAGGTGCCGAGATCACGGCACATCAGGAAAACCATACGCTGGTATGAATTATTCCTCGCGGGTGCGGCACGCCCGTAAGCTGGTGGTCGTGGCGGGTGAGGGCGGAGGACGTGACGGCGAGCGCGCCATGGTGCAGGGGCGAGGGGTCGACCGACAGCAGCGGATGATCGAGGCCGCGGCCACCCTGTTGATCGACGAGGGCTTCGATGCGATCACCCACCGGCGCGTCGCCGACGCCGCCGGGGTCCCCCGCGGCTCGGCGAGCTACTACTTTCCGACACGTGCCGGCCTGATCGCCACCGCCGTGCGGGCCGCCGAAGACCTGCGGGTGGCCTCGGCGACCGCCTACGCGGAGGCGCTCCCCGCGCGTCGGCGCACGTCGCGCGAGACGGCGCGAGAGCTCATCGCGACGGCCTTCGCGCCGCATGTGGACGACACCGTGGCGGTGGCACGGCTGGATCCGATGATGGTGGCGCTACGCGACCCCGAGCTCGCGCCGATCATGCGGGAGCACCGGCCGGGGATCCTCGCCGCCCTCGGAGTCGTGCTGGAGCGGTCGGGACGCGAAGACGTGACCGATATCGATCTGCTCGCCCATCTCGTCGATGCCGCGTTGATCACCGCTGCCTCCGGCCCCGCGGAGGGCGTCATCGACCGCGCCGCCGACCTCGTCGGCCGCTTCCTCGAGCACTACTGAGTCGCCCCGGCCGTGGGCGGTGAGCCATCCCGCATACGTGCCCGGGGCGGTGAGCTATCACGTACTTTCGCGCGGCAGTCTCAATCGGTCGAAGCAACATCTTTGATGAGGAGTTGTTGTGAGGCATTCGGTGCAGACGCGTCGGCGGTTCTATGAGTTGGTGTGTTTAGAGGGTTATGGTCTGTCGTCTGCGGCGTTTGCGGTTGGGGCGGGGATGGGGTCTTCGACGAGGTGGTGGCGGCAGGCTTTCGGTATGGATATCGAGGTCAGCAAGGGTGTTCATGGGGGACCACGGATCGGTGTTGCGCGTGATGTCGATGTCAGTGATGGGCGGGTCCGGTCGCGGCGGG